>JBIKKG010000073.1:0-13553 GCA_044360485.1 Burkholderiaceae bacterium
GCACTGCTCATCCCGCGCGACGCCTGGGCAAACGTCAGTGGCTATTTCGGCGACACCTCACGTTTGCGTGCCGAGAATGTCGAGTTGCGTCGCATTGAAGCGGCCAATGCCCGTCAGCTCCTGCAGGTTGAACAGCTGAACCAGGAAAACCGCCAACTGCGCGAGCTCCTGGGTGCTCGAGACCGCAGCGCGGTGCGCAGCGTCGTCGCAGAAGTGCTGTACGACACCCGTGACCCGTTCAGCCGCAGGATCGTGCTCGACAAAGGGCTGCAGCAAGGCGTGGCCAATGGGCAGCCGGTCATCGACGCGCGGGGCGTCGTCGGCCAGATCACACGCGTCTTTCCGTTGTCGTCAGAACTCACCTTGCTCACCGATCGCCATATCACCGTGCCCGTACAAGTCCAGCGCAACGGCCTGCGCGCCATCGCGTCGGGCAGCGCACGCGCGGGGCGCCTGGAACTGCGCTACATGGCGGTCAATGTCGATCTCAAGGAGGGCGATATCGTCGTGACCTCGGGGCTGGACAGCCTGTACCCGGTCGGTCTACCCGTCGGTCGGATTGTGTCGGTCGACCGCACCGGTTCGGGCAACTTTGCACGAGTGAGCCTGGAGCCATCCAGCAGCGTTGACAGCAGTCGCATGATGCTGGTGCTGTTGGCGGACCGCAGCGCACTGCCGCCGCCCCCGCCGGCTGAGCCCCTCGAGGCCGGGCGCGGCAAGCGCGCGCCGCTCGTCCGACGCGACTGAACCGACTGGATACGCACCATGCGCATGCCGCCCGAGTATTTGCTGCTGCCAGCCAACCGGGCCTTCATTGCGGCCTCGATTGCGGGGGCGCTGGTGCTCAATCTGCTGCCCTGGGGCCGCTCGCTCGGTATGCCCGATTTCCTGGCGGTGGTCCTGGTGTTCTGGAACATCCACCAACCCCGCAAGGTTGGGATCGGCGTGGCCTTCCTGGTCGGGCTGCTGATGGATGTGCATGCATCCGCCCTGTTGGGTGAGCGTGCGCTCGCATACAGCCTGCTTTCCTATGGGGCGATCGCCATTCACCGGCGTGTCGTCTGGTTTGGTCCGGGCGGGCAGATGCTCCATGTCCTGCCGCTCTTTCTGTTGGCGCAGTGCGTTGTGGTGGCGGTGCGCATGGCCATCGGTGGCCCGTTTCCCGGTTTTGGGTGGTTCCTGCAGAGCGTCTCATCAACGCTGCTGTGGCCCGTGGCGGAGTTGCTGCTCTTGCTGCCGCAGCGACGGGCCATTGATCGTGACGATAACCGCCCCCTGTGAAGTCAGCGTGACCCATGCTTGAAATCGGCAACCCGGAACAGGAGATCAAGCGGCTGCGATGGCGACTGGCTTTTGCCGGTATCGGGGTCGCGCTGCTGTTCGGTGTGCTGGTCGCGCGGCTGATCTGGCTGCAGGTCTACCAACACGACCAGTTCCAGGCGCAAGCCGAGGACAACCGCATTGCCGTGGTGCCGGTACCGCCTGCGCGCGGCATGATCTACGATCGCAACGGTGTCCTGCTGGCTGAGAATGTGTCGGCCTACACGCTCGAGCTGTCACCCCGCCAGATCGACAATCTGGAGCGCACCATCGATGAACTGGCGAAGCTCATCGAGATCGCACCCCGCGACCGACGGCGCTTCAAGCGGCTTCAGGACGACGCCCGCAACGCAGAATGGCTGCCACTCAAGACCCGCCTGACAGATGAAGAAGTGGCGCGCATCGCTGCGCAGCGCTTCCGGCTGCCTGGTGTGGAAGTGCGCGCCCGGCTCTTTCGCAATTACCCGCTGGGCGAAACCGCTTCACATGTGATCGGCTACATCGGCCGCATTTCACCCGAGGACAAGAAGAAGTTTGAGGACAGCGGCATCGCCTCACAATATGCGGGCAGCACCCACATGGGTAAGGTCGGCGTAGAACTCAGCTACGAAAACACCCTGCGCGGCCAGACCGGGTTCGATGAAGTCGAGGTGTCGGCTGGCGGACGGGCCGTCCGTTCACTCTCGCGCAGCGCTGCGCGGGCCGGCAATAACCTGACGTTGTCGATCGACGTTCGCTTGCAGCGCCTGGTCGAAGAGTGGTACGGCAAACGCAAAGGTGCGCTGGTCGCCATTGAACCTGCAACCGGTGACGTGCTCGCTTTTGTCTCTTCGCCAACGTTCGATCCGAACGTGTTCATCGACGGCATTGACCCCCAAACCTGGCAGTCACTGAACGACGACCCGGATAAGCCGCTGCTCAATCGGCCGCTGCGTGGCACGTACCCGCCCGGTTCAACCTACAAGCCATTCATGGCGCTCGCTGTGCTGGAGTCGGGCGTCAGGGGCCCTCACACCACGATCATGGATCCAGGCTACTACATGCTCGGCGGGCATCGCTTTCGCGATTCGAATCCGCGCGGCAACGGTGCGGTGGATCTGAAAAAATCCATCGTTGTTTCATCCGATACCTACTACTACGGCGCGGCCTATGAAATGGGCGTCGACCGGATTCACAACTTCATGAAGCCCTGGGGTTTCGGCCAACTCACAGGGATTGACCTCACTGGAGAGTCGGCTGGCATCCTGCCGTCATCCGAATGGAAAATGCGCCGCTACAAGCAGAAGTGGCTGCCAGGCGAAACACCCTCGGTCGGCATCGGGCAGGGTTACAACACGTTCACGATGCTGCAACTGGCGCATGCCACCGCCATCCTTGCCAACGGTGGACGTGTCATGAAGCCGCATGTGGTCAAACAAGTGCACGACCCGGTGACCGGCGCCCGAACCCCGACGGTCCCAGATCAGAGCTACACCATTGCCCTGAAACCAGAGCACCTCGCGCTGGTCAAGCAAGGGATGGTTGACGTCAATCGCATGGGAACCGGCCGGGTAGCCTTTGCAGGCGCTGAGTACGTGACGGCAGGCAAGACCGGCACCGCCCAGGTGATCGGTATCAAACAGAACGAACGCTATGACGCACGGCGCATTGCCGAACGCTTTCGCGACCATTCACTGTTCATGGCGTTCGCGCCGGCGGACAATCCGCGCATCGCACTGGCCCTGATTGTTGAAAACGGCGGCTTCGGTGCGCAAGCCGCCGCGCCCATTGCCCGCAAGGTGTTCGACTATGTGCTGCTGGGCAAGGTTCCCAAAGATTCGGCCAAGCCGCTGCCGGGTGTGGCCGAGCTCGACGAGTCGGAAATGCGCGATGTCCCGGTCGACATGGAGCCCGAACCAGTGAGCGGCCAGGCCGCCCCCTTAGGACGCAATTGAGCGCGCTCGGCCCCCGCAGCTTCGAGCGACGCACACCACTCGAGCTCATACGCCCTTATGTGCTGGTGTTCGACCGTGCACTGCTCACTGCCACGGCGCTGGTGATGTTCATCAGCATCGCTATCCAGTACTCGGCCGGCTTTGATTTTCCAGGCCGCTTTGAAGGCCATGTGCGCAATCTGCTGATAGCGATCGGCGTGATGTGGGTCATGGCACTGGTGCCACCGAATCAGCTGATGCGCATTGCCGTGCCGTTGTATGCGGTCGGCGTGGCGCTGCTGGTTGCAGTCGACCTGTTCGGCATCACCAACAAGGGTGCGCAGCGCTGGCTGAATATCGGGTTTACCCGGATCCAGCCCTCCGAGGTACTGAAAATCGCCACGCCGCTGATGCTCGCCTGGTACTTCCAGCAGAGAGAAGGCGTCCTGCGCTGGTTCGACTTCCTGTTGGCAGCGCTCATCCTGATCATCCCCGTCGGACTGATCGCGAAACAGCCCGACCTGGGCACATCCATTCTTGTGCTGGCTGCTGGCGTCTACGTGATCTTTTTTGCCGGCCTGAGCTGGAAAATCATTCTGGGTCTGCTGGTGGCAGGCGTGGCCGCCCTGCCATTGCTCTGGGTGTCGATGCACGACTATCAGCGCCAGCGTGTCCTCACTTTGATCGACCCCACCTCCGACCCGCTGGGCAAGGGTTTTCACATCATCCAGTCGACCATTGCGGTGGGCTCGGGAGGTCTTTTTGGCAAGGGGTGGATGCAGGGCACCCAGACCCACCTGGAATTCATCCCCGAGCGCACCACCGATTTCATCCTCGCCGTCTTTGCCGAGGAATTTGGGCTCTTCGGGGTGTGCATACTCATGACGTTGTATCTGGCGATCATTCTGCGTGGCTTGGCCATTGCCGCCACAGGAGGCTCCACCTTCGGCCGACTGCTCGCAGGTTCGATCTCCCTCAGCTTCTTCACGTATTGCTTCGTGAACACCGGCATGGTGATCGGCATCCTGCCGGTGGTGGGCGTACCGCTGCCCTGGCTATCCTATGGCGGCACGGCCATGGTCACCCTGGGCCTGGGCGCCGGGATGCTCATGAGCATTCATCGGCACCGCACGCTGGTACCGGGCTGACAGCTGGCCAGCCAGACTTGGTCAGGTCGGCTTGACCGCCAACATGATCTTGCCGATGTGCTCGGAACTTTCCATCAGCGCATGCGCCTGAGCCGCCTGCTCGAGCGCAAACACCTTGAAGATCGATGGCAGCAGCTTGCCCTGCTCAAGAAGGGGCCAGATCTGCGTGCGCAGGTTTTGAGCGATCGCGGCCTTGTTGGCAGCCGAGCGCGGGCGCATGGTGGAGCCCGTGAAGGTCAGCCGTTTGGTCATGACCGGCATGAGATCAATCTCGACCCGCGAAGGCTGCAGGAAAGCAATCTGGACCAGTCGGCCATCCACGGCCAGCAGCTTGAGGTTCTTTTCGATGTAGGGGCCGCCCACCATATCCAGGATCAGGTCGACCCCACGGCTGCCGCTCAGACGCATGGTTTCCTGCACGAAGTCCTGGCGCCGGTAGTCGATCGCCGCATCGGCACCGACGGCTCGGCAGGCTTGGGCTTTTTCGGCATTGCCCACGGTGCAGTACACCGTCGCGCCCCAGGCCTTGGCCATCTGGATGGCCGTCATGCCAATGCCCGAGGAGCCGCCGTGAATCAGCACCACATCGCCCTTGGCCAGACGCCCGCCCTCGATCAGGTTCGCCCAGACCGTGAAGTAGGTTTCGGGCAGGGCCGCAGCCTGCAACATCGTCAGGCCCCGGGGCACAGGCAGCACCTGCCCTTCAGGCGCGGTCACGTACTCGGCGTAGCCGCCACCATTGGTGAGCGCACACACGGCATCACCAAGCTTCCATTCGGTCACACCCTGGCCAACGGCAGCGATCCGCCCGGAGACCTCGAGGCCCAGATGCGGCGAGGCATCCTTGGGTGGCGGATAACGACCGCTGCGCTGGATGCAATCAGGCCGGTTAACGCCTGCCGCAACCACCTCAATCAGCACTTCGCCGGCGCCAACCTCTGGCACCTCGCGTGGCGCGTTATGCAGCACTTCAGGGCCACCACCGGCACCGTGGTCGATACCGCGCATGGAAGAAGGGATAGGCATGGTCAGATCCGGGAAGACAACAGGGTTTCAATATGCGTCTGGACAGCCAGCGCATCCGCAAAACTGGGCAATGAATGGGGCTCGCCGTTCAACATGGCGTGCAGCTGATCCAGCTGACGCTGATAGGTGGCCTGGCGCGGATCGTCGGGCAATCCCGGTACGCGCTGGCCTGCAGGGCACTGCGGCCCGAATGCCTCCAGGCGATACCAGTCACTCAGATGCAGTGCCTGGGTGGACCCGACAAAGCGCGCTTCAATGAGGTCGGGCGGCTGCCCGCCTACTGCCCCCATGATGCTCACGGGCACGCCGCCGCACGACAGACTGGCGGCGAGTGCGGTTTCAGCGAGCTCGGGCGAGGGCCCCGCAGCACAGGCGCCATGATGCGTGAGCGGGCCCAGCACGCGGTACAGCAAATAGATGAAATGCGATAACACTTCGCGCGTGAATCCACCCTGGTCGGACCGTTGCAGCCAGGTCGCCCCGGCCTGCCAGGCGCGCGGCCAGACTTGAAACTGCGTGCGAATCTCGACGGCTCTCAGGCCGAAGGCCGGATCGCGCACCGCGCGCGCCAGCGCATCGACCGCCTCTGACGAGGCAAACACGAAGTTGACGGCCTGCGCCACACCGCTGCGCGCGACGTCATCAACCAGTGCTCGACTATCGGCGAGGTCTACCCCCAGCGGCTTCTCACAGAACACTGCCTTGCCTGCCGCCACGGCGGCTCGGACATAGTCCGCATGCGCAAGTGGCGGCACCGCCACGTACACCACATCGACATCCAGACGCTCGATGGCGTCCGCTGCGCTCTGGGCCATGGGAAGTCCGGGGAAATCGGTCGCAGCCTGCTGTCGCACACCAGCAGACAAATCCCACGCCGATACGACCCGCACACCCCGGCTGATTTGAGCCTGCTCCAGCATGCGCCGCCCAACGACGCCCAGGCCGATCACAGCCATTCCGAATGACTTCATTCGCTTACCTGCACCGCGTCTGAACCCTCTGCGTCAACATGGGCCGCGATCCATCTCGCGACCCCACTTCGTCAGCGCATGAAGCGCTTGATGTAATCGGTGCCCAGGCCAACCGATTCGAAATGCGCGCGGTATTTTTCGATGCGGGTGAACACGTCTTCATAGCCCACGGCCTGGCCATGCGGATCGACATAAATCAGCGCACCGTGCACGGTGAAGAGGGTCACCATGTCCTGACAATCGTCAGGGACCACCAGCGTGTGGGTCTCGCCTGGAGGCTCATAGATATAGCTGCCCTCTTCGGCCACCCAATCGTGCTCGAGGTAATGCCATTTGCCGCGGATCACCCAGGCGTGCACATGGCCGGAGTGGCGGTGGCGCTGCAGCAAACCCGAGCGTCGCACCTTGAGCATGTGCACGTAATAGCCCTGAGTGGTGTTCAGGTGCAGAGGGCGCGACCACAAACCGGGCCCCAGCGGCGCCCACATGCGTTCGTCATGTTCCAGGACATCGGGAATCACCATGTCGGGCGACATGCCCCAGGGCTGCTGGCCCTGATAGGGGGTACGGTCTTCAGCGCGAAACGGCAACTCGGCGGGCTTGTTCATGGCAATGCGGTAGAGGCGAAGTCAACGCAGGCCGCAGGTTACCGCACTTCGCCATCAGGGCTGCGGCGGCGATTCGCAGGTGAATTGTTACGATATCAGTCATGTCCGATTCATCCACCGCCGAAGGTCACGTCGCCGATCGCTTGCTGCAGGCTGCGCGCGAGCTCTCCGCCTCGCTGGGCAGACTGCGCTTTGCCGACCCCGTCGTGCAGGTCTATGACCCGCATGTCTACGCCTGGCAGCCGTTTGAAGTCTATGTGCGCCGCTATGGCAACGGGCCCAAGCGCATCGTCCTGCTGGGCATGAACCCGGGGCCGTTCGGGATGATGCAGACCGGCGTACCGTTCGGCGAAATCCATGCGGTGCGCGACTGGATGGGCATTGAAGCCCCCGTGCAGACACCTGCGAGCATGCACCCCAAGCGCCGGATCGAAGGTTTTGCATGCCAACGCTCTGAAGTCAGCGGGCGGCGTCTGTGGGGATGGGCGGCTGCGCGCTGGGGCAGCGCTGCACAATTCTTTGAACAGTGTTTTGTGCTCAACTACTGCCCGCTGGTGTGGCTGGAAGCATCGGGGCGCAACCGTACGCCGGTGCAATTGCCTGCAGCGGAATTCGCGCCCGTGCAACAGGCCTGCGACCGCCATCTCGCGCAGGCGCTGTCACTGCTTGCTCCGCACTGGGCGATCGGCATTGGTGGCTTTGCCGAGCAACGCCTGCGCGCCGTCGTGGCCCACACCAACACAGGCGCCCCGGTTAAGCAGGCCGTTCGCGATGCACTGCGTATCGGCCAGATTCTGCATCCCAGTCCAGCCAGTCCGGCCGCCAATCGCGGTTGGGCGCAAGCGGTTGACCAGCAATTCGCAGCACTCGGTCTGGCCTGATTCCTTCATGTTGTTCCACGTTAAAGCAATGTGCCGATGACCCTGCATGCCCTCACGATCGCGCTCTCAGCGTTTCTGCTCTTTCTCGTGCAACCCATCATTGCCAGACAGATCCTGCCGTGGTTCGGCGGATCTGCAGCGGTGTGGACCACCTGCATGGTCTTTTTCCAGGTCGTCCTGCTAGCTGGCTATTTCTACTCCGACTTTGTCATCCGCAAGCTCACGCCGCGCAAGCAGGCGATCGTGCACACCACCTTGCTGCTGGCCAGCGCACTGTGCCTGCCGATCACTGCGGCAGAGGCCCTCAAACCCACCGGCGCCAGTCATCCGATTGCCGACATCCTGTGGCTGCTGACACTGACGATCGGCTTGCCTTATCTGATGCTGGCCACCACCGGGCCACTGGTGCAGGCCTGGTTCACGCGCGAATTCAGCTCGGCGCGGGTCTACCGACTCTATGCACTGTCCAATCTGGCATCCATGACAGCGCTGATCGCCTATCCGCCACTGATCGAGCCTTACGCACAGGCTCGGACGCAATCGATTGGCTGGTCGGTGGCCTACATCGCGTTTGCCGTGCTGGCCATCGCCGCCGCCTGGCGCGGCGCACGGGTGCGCACCCTGGAGCCTGCCGCGACGCCCGTGCCCACGCCCGCTATGAGCGACGCACCGATCAACCCGATCGCCAACCCGCCTCCAGCTGTGGGGGCGCAGGCGATGTGGCTGCTGCTGGCAGGGCTGGGGTCTGTCCTGCTGCTGGCCGTGACCACCCACATCACGCAAAACGTCGCCTCCATCCCGTTCCTGTGGGTCTTGCCGCTGGCCCTGTACCTGATCACTTTCATCCTGTGTTTCGATGGCGAAGGCTGGTACCGGCCGGCCATCATGCGACCGCTGGCGGTCATTGCCTGCGGGGTGATGCTCGCCGGACTGACCCTGCGCTTCGGTGATGCCGGGCTGCAGCGCGGGCTGATTCCCATTCGCTACGCGGTGCCGCTCTACGCGTTGGGCCTGTTTCTGACGTGCATGTTTGTGCATGGTGAGCTGGTGGCGCGCAAGCCATCGCCCGCTCACCTGACCCGCTTTTATCTGATGGTGTCGCTGGGCGGGGCGATTGGCGGATTGCTGGTCGGCATTGCGGCACCGCTGCTGTTCAGCTGGTACTGGGAGTTGCCCATTGCCCTGACGATCGTGGCGGCCCTGGGGGTCACCCTGTCTGCCACCGCCACATCGCTGCAGACCGGCCGCACGCCGCACCTGGCCGTCAAACTCATCGGGCTGCTGGCGGTGGTGGGATGCGCGACGCTGCTGGGCGATTATGTGGGCTGGATCCGGGGCGAGATGCGTGAAGTGTCGCGCAACTTCTATGGCACCCTGCGCGTGCGCGCAGTGGAAGGCCAGGAGCCGCTTCAGGCCAGACGACAACTGCTGCACGGCGAGATCCTGCATGGCGAGCAATTCACAGACCCCTCGCGGCGCAGCGAGCCCACCACCTACTACGGTCCGCAGTCGGGTATCGGGCAACTGATTGCGGCGCAACAGGCTGCACGCGGCAACACACCCTTGCGGGTCGGGCTCATCGGCGTGGGCATCGGCACACTGGCCGGTTACGGTCGCACGGGCGACGTGTATCGGTTGTATGAACTGAACCCCGCGGTCTTTGAACTGGCTCGCAGCCAATTCACGTATCTGAGCGACTCAGCCGCGCAGATCCAGGAGGTGCTCGGCGATGCACGACTCATGCTTGAGGGCGAGGCTGCACAGCGGTTCGATGTGCTGGCGGTCGATGCTTTTTCCAGCGACTCCATTCCGGTCCATTTGCTGACACGCGAGGCGCTCGCGGTTTATCGTCGCCATCTGGCTGAACAGGGTGCCGTGGCGTTTCACGTGACCAACCGCTACCTTGATCTGAAGGGTGTGGTGCGCCGGCTGGCCGACGAGACCGGCATGCAGGCTGTCCTGATCTCGGATGAGCCTGCAGCAAGCCACCACACCTATCGCTCGGACTGGATTGTCTTGACGGCCCAACCGAGTCTCGCCAACACGCTGCGGGCCCAAGGCGGACTCACGCCGCAGGCCCCGCCAGCCGGTCGCGCCACCTGGACCGATGACCATCACAACCTGTTCGAAGTGCTCAAATAGGCATTCACCATGACGACGCTAGGCACCCCCCTGTCCCCTTCAGCCACCCGGATCATGTTTCTGGGCGCAGGCGAACTCGGCAAGGAAGTGATCATCGCGCTGCAGCGTCTGGGCGTCGAAGTGATCGCCGTCGATCGCTACGGCGACGCCCCGGGTCAGCAGGTGGCACACCGGGCGCATGTGATCGACATGACCGACGGTGCGCAATTGCGTGCCCTGATCGAACGTGAACAGCCCATGCGCGTGGTCCCCGAAATCGAGGCCATCGCCACCTCCACCCTCGTGGAGCTCGAACGCGAAGGCGTGGTGGCGGTCACCCCCACCGCACGCGCGGCATGGCTCACGATGAACCGTGAGGGCATCCGACGTCTGGCTGCCGAAGAGCTTGGGCTGGCCACCTCGCCCTATCGCTTTGCCAGCAGTCTGGCTGAACTGCAGGCGGCCATCGATGACGGCATCGGCTACCCGTGCATCGTCAAACCGGTGATGTCATCGTCGGGCAAAGGCCAATCGAAAGTCGATTCGCCTGACGAAGTGGCGGCCGCATGGTCCTATGCCGGGACCGGCGGACGGGTGGACGCAGGGCGGGTCATCGTGGAGGGTTTCATTGATTTCGACTACGAAATCACATTGCTCACGGTACGCGCTGCCAATGCAAACGGCCAGATGGCCACGCATTTTTGCGAGCCCATCGGCCATGTGCAGGTGGCGGGCGACTATGTGGAAAGCTGGCAGCCGCAGCCGATGAGCGTGGCCGCCCTGAAGCGTTCGCGCGAAATCGCCGAAGCAGTCACCGGTGCGCTAGGCGGCGCGGGGCTGTTCGGTGTGGAGCTCTTTGTGAAGGGCGACGCGGTGTGGTTTTCGGAAGTCAGCCCGCGGCCACACGATACCGGCATGGTCACCATGGCGACCCAGCACCAGTCCGAGTTCGAGCTGCATGCGCGCGCCATCCTGGGCTTGCCGGTCGATACGTCGCTGCGCAACCCCGGCGCGAGTGCCGTGATCTATGGCGGGGTGCAGGCACGCGGCATTGTCTTTGATGGCGTGGACGAGGCGCTTGCTGTGCCAGGGACCGATCTGCGGCTCTTCGGCAAGCCCGAGTCTTTCCTGAAACGACGCATGGGTGTGGCACTGGCCCGCGCCGACGATATCGATACGGCGCGCGCGAACGCCAAACAGGCGGCTGCGAAGGTGCGCCCTCGTCAGGTGTAATGGAAGCTCGGTCCCAGGGACCGATCATGTCGCGGCAAAGCGCACCACGCCATCAGCGCCCAGCTCGCGGCGCAATCGCCCGTCGTACCAGAGCGCATGCAGGTGGGCGAGCGACTCACCGAGCGCGAACATCATCTGGTGGGCATCGAACTCGCGCCCGAAAATGATCTTCACCGACTCGGCGCCGTGGCGTGGCCGCTCACGGCAGGCGGCCTCGATGACCGTCAGCCGCTCGGCATGATGCGCACGCAGTTGGGCAATGCGCCGATGCAATCCGCGAAAGGGTCGGCCATGCGAGGGCAGCACGAGGGTGTCCTGCGCGCACGGCTCGAAGCGACCGAGTGAGTCGAGAAACCAGGTGAGCGGATTCGCCTCGGGCTCCATGTCAAAGACCGAGACATTGGTGGAAATGCGCGGCAGCACCATGTCACCCGAGATGAGCAGATCCTCGGCCTCGCAGTGCAGCGCGGCATGCTCATGTGAATGCCCGGTGCCGATGATGACCCGCCAGGTGCGATCACCAATCGCGATGTCCTCATGGTCCAGGATGCGACGGAAGCGCTGAGGCATGGACGGCACGAGGCTGGGAAAATGCGAACTGCTGCGCACCTTGAGCGCATCGAGCTGCGGACTGTCCTGCATGCCGTTGCGCAGATAGTGCTTGTAGGTGGCCTGCGGATCGCTGCCCGGCATGATCACCGACAGGATGCGTCCGACCGTGTATTCGCCCAGCGTCATCCACAGGGGCGCGGCAAAGCGCTCCGTCAGCATCCCGGCCAAGCCGACATGGTCCGGGTGGTGGTGCGTACACAGCACGCGCACGATCGGCAAACCCTCGAGTTCCTGGGCGATCAGCGTGTCCCAATGGCCGCGCACCGCATCGCTCGAGATGCCGCAGTCAATGAGTGTCCACCCCGACTGACCCCGAAACACATCACGCAACAGCCACAGGTTGATGTGGTCGAGCGCAAACGGCAGCGGCATGCGTAACCAGAACACGCCGGGCGCAACTTCGAGCTTGCCGCCGAAAGCGGGCAGAGTGTCGCCCAGGGGGTAGCTGAGCTCGTGTTCGAGTGGGTTCATCGCGGCTAGAATCGAGGGCTGGATTGCGAGTGAGTCTACCCGGAGCGGCAAACGCGCACGGACTTCGCACAGTCATCCCAAACGATTCGATTCCAGGAACGCCTGATGCTGAACCTCCCCGGATTGCAATTCGACCTCGGCGAAGACATCGCCATGCTGCGCGATTCGCTGCAGCAGTTCACGGCAGCTGAAATCACTCCGCGCGCCGCGGACATCGATCGCCACGACCAGTTCCCCATGGACCTCTGGCGCAAGCTCGGCGAGTTGGGCGTGCACGGCATGACCGTGCCCGAGGCCTATGGCGGCAGCGATATGGGGTACCTCGCCCATGTCGTGGCCATGGAGGAAATCTCGCGTGGCTCGGCATCGGTGGGGCTGTCCTACGGCGCGCACTCGAACCTGTGCGTCAATCAGATCAACCGCAACGGCTCCGAATGGCAAAAGCGCCAGTATCTGCCCAAGCTCGTCAGCGGAGAGTGGGTGGGCGCGCTCGCCATGAGCGAGCCGGGCGCAGGCTCCGACGTCGTGTCCATGAAGCTGCGCGCTGAACTCAAGGGCGATCACTGGGTGCTCAACGGCACCAAGATGTGGATCACCAACGGGCCCGATGCCGATGTCATGGTCATCTACGCCAAGAACGATCTGGAGGCCGGCGCGCGCGGCATTACCGCATTCCTGGTCGAGAAGACCTTCAAGGGCTTTTCGGTGGCACAAAAGCTCGACAAGCTTGGCATGCGCGGCAGCCACACCGGCGAACTCGTCTTTCAGGACTGCATCGTGCCCGCCGAAAACGTGCTGGGCGGGCTGGGTGGTGACGTCATGAGCGGCGTGGGGCGCGGCGCGAATGTGCTGATGAGCGGGCTGGATTTCGAGCGCGCAGTGCTCTCCGGCGGGCCGCTGGGCATCATGAGCGCCTGCATGGACGTGGTGGTGCCTTATCTGCATGAGCGCAAGCAGTTCGGCCAGCCGATCGGCGAATTCCAGCTCATGCAGGGCAAGATCGCCGACATGTACAGCACCATGATGGCCTGCCGTGCCTACGTTTACGAAGTGGCTCGCCAGTGCGACCGCTCGGCCCAGGGCAAGATCGACGTGCGCACGCTGCGCAAGGACGCCGCTGCTGCCATTCTGTATTCCGCCGAAAAAGCCACCTGGATGGCCGGCGAGGCCATCCAGTGCTTGGGCGGCAGTGGCTATCTCAATGATTCGCCCACGGGCCGACTGTGGCGCGATGCCAAGCTCTACGAGA
>JBIKKG010000268.1:0-4644 GCA_044360485.1 Burkholderiaceae bacterium
GCGCTGGTCGAGTGGCCAGCGGTCTATGTGGGCGCCTTCGAGGAAGCCTTTCTGCAAGTGCCGCAGGAGTGTCTGATTCTCACCATGCGCACCAACCAGAAATACTTCCCGCTCTTCGATGCGCAGGCGCGGCTGCTGCCGCGATTTCTGATCGTCTCGAACATGGTGCTCGATGATCCGTCGCTGATCGTCGACGGCAACCAGCGGGTCGTGCGGCCACGGCTGGCCGATGCGCGCTTTTTCTTTGAACAGGACAAGAAAGTCCGGCTCATCGACCGCACCCCGCAACTCGCATCGGTCGTGTATCACGCCAAACTGGGCACGCAAGCGCAACGCACCGAGCGCGTGCGTGAGCTGGCCCGTGGTCTGGCAGCCGATCTGGGGATCGATGCCTCGCAGGCCGATCGCGCAGCGCTGCTGGCCAAAGCGGATCTGCTCAGTGCGATGGTTGGTGAATTTCCCGAGCTGCAAGGCACGATGGGTCGGCACTATGCCGTGCACGATGGCGAAGCGCCCGAGGTCGCCCAGGCGATCGCCGAGCACTATCAGCCGCGCTTCGCTGGCGATGCGCTGCCTGCCAGCCGCGTTGGCACGGCGGTCGCCCTGGCCGACAAGCTTGAGACCCTGGCCGGCATCTGGGGCATCGGCGCGCAACCGACCGGCGACCGTGATCCGTTCGCCCTGCGTCGGCATGCACTTGGCGTGGTTCGCATGCTGGTCGAGCATCCCGCTGCGCCGCAGTTGGGTGAGCTGTTGACCCGTGCATTCGAAGCATTCGCGCAAGTGCCCGGCGTGCAACCCGACATCACCGGACTGCACGCCTTCATGATCGAACGGCTGCGCGGCTGGTTGCGTGATCGCGGTCATCCCACCGCCGATATCGATGCCGTTCTGGCGGTGGACGCGGAACATCTCGACCTGATCGCACCGCGCCTGCAAGCCTTGGCAACATTCAGGGCCTTGCCGCAGGCCTCCAGTCTCGCTGCAGCCAACAAGCGTATTGGCAATCTTCTGCGCAAGGCACCCGATACCGACATGGGTCATGCGGTGGACATCGCGCGACTGATCGAACCGACCGAGCAGGCGCTGCACGCAGCCATCGAGCACATCGCACCGCAAGTCGAACAAGCCCTCGCTGCCCGGGACTACACCGGCGCACTCAGCGCGCTGGCCACCCTGCGCGAGCCAGTCGATGCGTTTTTCGAGGCCGTGATGGTCAATGCGGACGACCCTCATTTGCGTCGCAATCGTCTGGCGCTGCTCGCAGGCCTGCACCGTCTCATGAACCGCGTGGCTGACCTGTCGCAACTGGCAGGCTGACCGCTACACTGAACACTGTGAAGCTCGTCATCATCGATCGGGACGGCGTCGTCTCACAGGACCCTGACGGCCGTACCGTCCGTGCGGACGACTGGCGTGCGGTGTCAGGTGCCCTGGATGCCAGCGCGTGCCTGAGTCATGCGGGCTACCAGATGGGCCAGATGGCCGACTGCGGCCCGCTCGCACGCGGTGCCTGCGACATGACGACCCTTCACGACCTGCATGCGCGCATCCTCAGCGATCTCGTCGAGCATGGCGGCGCCGTCGATGCCCTGCTCTGCGTCCCACCCGCGGATCAGCCGGGTCGCACTTTGGCGCCCGCAGCTGCTCTGGAAGCATTGCTCGAACGTCTGGGCGTAGCGGCTGGCCGCCGAGCTCGCCGCATGACCCGGTCATCCCTACCCACCACAACACGCCTGCCTTCCTGACCCCATGCTCGCCCTGCGATCCGCGCTCTTCCTGCTGTTTCAGGCCATCACGGTGGTGCCCTACGGCATCCTGTGCCTGCTGATGGCGCCGCTGCCTCTGCATGTGCGCTACCGCGTTACCACCGGCTGGCCTCGGCTCGTGCTGTGGGCGGCCCGAGTGATCTGCGGGATCCGCTGGCAGGTCAAGGGCTGGGAGAATCTCCCGAATGGGCCCGCCGTGCTGCTTTCCAAGCACCAGTCGACCTGGGAGACCTTCTTTTATATCTCCTACATGCCCAGGGAGCTGTGCTTTGTATTCAAGCGCGAACTGCTCTGGGTACCGTTCTTTGGTTGGGGCATCGGCCTACTCAAGATGATCCACATCGACCGCTCTCAAGGTCGCGATGCCTTTGAGTCGGTCGTGCAACAAGGGCAGCGCAAATTAGACGAAGGGCGCTGGATCATCATGTTCCCTGAGGGCACGCGGATTCCGCGCGGTCGCCGAGGCAAGTACAAATCGGGCGGCAGCAGACTCGCCATCCGAACCGCCGCGCCCGTGATTCCCATGGCCGTGAATTCTGCCGCCTGCTGGCCCAAGCGGCCCTGGATCAAGCGGCCCGGTCTCATCACCGTCTCGATCGGACCGCCGATTGCATCGGACGGATTGAGCCCTGAGCAGCTCAGCACAGCAGTCGAACACTGGATTGAAGCCGAAATGCGCCGCATCGACCCCGATGCCTACCAGCACACTCAGGCAGTGCAGGCACATGAAGCGACTGCGTGATCTGGCCCGGGATGCCGGGCAATCCATCCTGCAACTGACCCTCCCGCTTTTCGACGCGGTCGAAGAGCCGCCGGTGGTCGCGCCCCGGACGCCGCACCGTCAGGGCCTCGGACCCGGAGGGCTTGCGCCCGCCGATGGCGGGCTGCGGCGCATGACGGCTCGACGTACGGCCCGCCTCGGCGGACATCCGGTGGAATACGAACTGCGTCGCTCACGCCGTCGCACGATCGGGTTTTGCGTCGACGACGCCGGTCTGCGGGTGACTGCGCCCAAGTGGGTCACGTTGGCCGACATTGATGCCGCCCTGATTGAAAAAGAGCGCTGGATCCTGCGCAAGCTGGTCGAATGGCGTGACCATGCACAGCGGCGCGAACGCCTGTCCGTGCGCTGGGAGGACGGCGCTCCGGTCGCACTGATGGGTCGCCAGATCATGATGCGCATCGACGCCACAGCGCGAGGCATCGTGTTGCATGACGATGTCCTGAGCATCGGGCTGCCTCAGGGCGCCAGCGTTGAACAGCTTAGCGACGCGGTGCATGCCTGGCTGCAGGGGCGCGCCCGCATCGTGTTTGCCGAGCGTCTGGCCCTGTACGGTCCGCGACTGGGCCTGGAGCCCACCCGCTGGAGGCTGTCCTCGGCGCGTACCCGCTGGGGTAGTTGCGCAGCCGACGGATCCATCCGACTGAACTGGCGGCTGGTGCATTTTCCCCTTGAGATCGTGGACTATGTCATCGTCCACGAGTTGGCGCATCTCAAAGAGATGAACCACGGCCCCCGCTTCTGGGCCACCGTGCAATCGGTGCTGCCCGAATTCGAAGCCGCCCGCCAGCAGCTCAAGGATTTCCCCGATGACCTCACCATGAGCTGACCGGACTGCGATCATGAGACTTCTACACACCATGCTGCGGGTCGGCGACCTGCAAAAATCGATCGATTTCTACACGCGGGTGATGGGCATGCAACTGCTGCGCACCACCGATCGCCCCGAGCAGCAGTATTCGCTGGCCTTCGTGGGCTACGGCGGCAATCCCGGTCAGGCCGAAATTGAACTCACGTACAACTACGGCGTGGAGCGCTACGAGCTCGGCACGGCCTTTGGGCACGTGGCGATCGCGGTCGATGATGCGGCCGCCACCTGCGCACGGGTGAAGGCCGCTGGCGGCACGGTCACGCGAGAGGCTGGCCCGGTCAAAGGCGGCGCGACCGTGATCGCCTTTGTGCAGGACCCCGACGGCTACAAGCTCGAACTGATCGAGCGACGCGACGCCTGATCGCGCCCGCACGCTGAGGTTCAGCGGGCGGGTGCAGCGCCTCGCAAGGCAAACAAGGCGTCCGCCAGGCCCGCCCACTGCGTCACCGCGACGTCTTCGGGCCGAGCGGTCGGCTCCAGCCCAAACCGGGTATCCTCCGGATCCAGCCCCTGGCTTCGAAGCCAGGGCATGAGCGTGCCGCGCAGCATCTTGCGTCGCTGCGCAAAGGCCATCGCCATCAGGCGCTCGAGCGAATCCAAGTCTTTGGCCAGCGGCTCGGCGCGCGTGATGAGCCGCACCACCGAAGACTCCACCCGCGGCGGCGGGTCAAAGGCTTCAGGTGGCACATCGAAGAGCTGCTCCACATGATGGTGAGCCTGCAACATCACGCTGAGTCGACCATAGTCGGCGCATCCGTGCCGGGCCACGATCCGATCGACCACTTCCTTTTGCAGCATGAAGTGCTGATCGATGATCACTTCCCGACTGGCGAGCAGACCAATGAGCAAGGGACTGGAGATGTTGTAGGGCAGGTTGCCAACCAGTCGGAGTCGGTCGCAGCCCGCCAGGGCCACGAAATCAAAGGCGAGCGCATCGGCTTCATGCACCACCAGGCGCTCGGGTGGCCAACGATGGCGCAGCCGGGCGACCAGGTCACGATCGATTTCAACGGCCTCAAGACGCTCGGTCCGTTCGAGCAAGCCCACCGTCAGTGCACCGAGGCCCGGGCCGATTTCAACGAGGCGCTCGCCCGCTCGCGGCGCAATCGCTGAGACGATGGCGGCAATGACCGAATGGTCGGTCAGAAAGTGCTGGCCGAATCGCTTGCGCGGAGCGTGCTTCACCGATCTTCGAGTCGGTACTCAACGTAGGCGCGGTCGCG
>JBIKKG010000054.1:0-15915 GCA_044360485.1 Burkholderiaceae bacterium
GCGCAAGGCGTCCGACCGCCTCCTGGGTGTATTCGACGACCACTCTGCTGACGCCGGGCTGGGAGGTCGGGATGGCGCCGCCGAACAGCACGTTGCAACCCGCCAGCCCTTGTAGACGCAAGGCGGCTCGGGCTAGGACGTTGGCCATCGACACCTTGCCCTCGCTGCCGGCTCGCAGAGGGCCGATCTCGGCATAGCGCTCACGCAATGAGGCCTCAAAGCCCGGCAGGCTTCCGACATCCTGCTCGGACGCACTGCACTCGACCACGGCTTCGATGGCCGTGTGCCGGCTCCAAAGGTTCGGTCCGCGCAAAGCGCGGATGCGGGTGATGTTCATGAGAGAGGGCCGCACGTGACTGCGGCCAATGGCGTCAGAAGGTCGGCTCTTCCGTCAGAGCGGGAGCCGTTGCGGTGCGCTGTACGGCAGGTTGCGTCTGCACCGCTGCCAGGCCGCTGCGGATCAGTTCGGGCGCAAAGCCCATCGACCATGCCACACCGGCTGCAGGCAGGATCGCTTGCGCATCGCCGCTGTCCAGGAGTGCTTCCAATACGGTTTCCTCTCGGCCGAGGGCCAGGACGACATCTCGCCCGCGGGCATAGACGGCGCGGCGACCATGCTCGAGATGGGCAACGATGACCGGATTGGCACCGTTCATTCCATAGAAGATCACCTGGCCATCGGACAGTTCGGCCATCTCGACGACTTGTTCGTCATCGGCATTCAGGATCGAAGCGCCTTCGCGCAGCACCACATCCACCTGCGTGCGCAGCACGCCGAACAGACGCTTGGGTGTGTCGATGTGCAAGTCGTCCATGAGTGCCTCAGGGTCCAGGCTGGTGACGACGCCGACCATGCAGCGGTCATAGGCCAGACCGTCCTGTGCGATGGAACGGGCTCCGTTCTCAATGACGGCCAGGTCGATCGAGCGATTGAGCAGCACTTTCAGGGCGCAATCCCAGTCAGCCGAGGGTTCGCTGCTGACCAGACGGGTGTCGGCCATCAGGCCGTCTTGGGTGGCGCTGCCGATCCGCCGACCAGTTGAGCGCAGCAGGTGCGAGACCAGCCGAGCAACACCTGTCGTGCCATGGCTGCCGGTGATGCCGACGATGGGGATTCGCCCGCTTTCGCCAACGGGAATCAGGTGGTCGACAATTGCTGCGCCCACCGGACGGGCTTTGCCTTCGGAGGGACGCAGATGCATGAGCAGCCCTGGGCCGGCGTTCACTTCGACAATTGCTCCGCCTTGAGCGGACAGCGGGCGCGAGATGTCTTCCGCGACCAGGTCGATTCCGGCGATATCCAGGCCGACGGTTCGCGCCGCAAGCGATACGAGTTCGGCGGTGGACGGGTGAACCTCATCGGTGCAGTCGATGGCGACATTGCCGTTGCGCTGAATCAGCAGCTTGCGGCCGTCCGGCAGAACCGACTCCGCATCCAGGCCCTGACGGGCCAACTCGATGCGCGCCGCGCTGTCCAGACGCACCAGATTCAGCGGCGAGTCTTCGGTAGCGCCGCGGCGCGGATCGGCATTGAGTTGCAGGTCGATGAGTTGATCGATGGTGTGCTGCCCATCTCCTGTCACGAATGCGAGGTCACCGCGAGCGGCCGCGACCAGCCTGCCGCCGACCACGAGTAGTCGATGCTCGTAGCCGGGGATGAAGCGTTCGACGATGACGCCGCTGCCTTCTTCCAGTGCTGCCCCGTAAGCGGTCTGGACTTCCTCGCCGGTGACGAGGTTGGTGAAGACGCCGCGCCCATGGTTGCCATCGTAGGGTTTGACGACGACTGGATAGCCAATTGTGTCTGCGACGTCACGAGCCTGCTCGGCGCTGCGGACGAATTCGCCGTCGGGAACGGGAATGCCCAGTGGCGCGAGGAGTTGCTTGGTGAGGTCCTTGTCGCGGGAGATGCCCTCGGCAATGGCGCTGGTGCGCGTGGTCTCGGCAGTCCAGATGCGGCGTTGCTGGGCACCATAGCCCAACTGCACCAGATTGCCTTCATTCAGTCGAATAAAGGGGATCCCGCGGTAGTCGGCGGCGGCGACGATGCAGCCTGTGCTCGGGCCCAGCCAGAGTTTGTCGACCATGCGTCGCAGCTTCTTTGCGGTCTGGGCGATGTCGTACGGCCGATCTTCGATCGCCGCCATCATCAGTTCTCGGGCCTGGAGCAGTGCAAAGCGGGCGATATCCTCGTGCCAGGCCTGCACCACCACCTCGTAGACCCCGACCCGCGATGTTTCGCGGGCCCGTCCGTATCCGGACGGCAACCCTGCCATGGTCTGAAGCTCGAGGGTCACGTGTTCCAAAATATGTCCGGGCCAGGTGCCCTCGTCCAGACGACGCAGGAAACCGCCACGCTCCTCGTAGCTGCAGCGATGTTCGATCAGGCCCGGGAGCCAGGCCCGCAGCCGCTCGGGGAACCCCGGCAGTTTATTCGAGGGGTAGTCCTCAAGGGCGCCGATATCGATGAGCACCTCCAGCACAGGCATGTAGGCCCAGCGGTTCGGGCCTCGCAGCGAACGGATCTCTAGGATCCGGATGTCTCCGGGTGCTTGCATTGCAGTATCAGCTTGAGAGTCTGGGCGCCGGGGCGCGGGATCGGGCTGGCAGGAATCCTGTCGCGAAACATGCCCGTCCAGTCATGAACGCGCCAGTCGGCGTCCGGTTTACGCAACGTTCTCCGGGCGGTGCGAATTTCGTTTCGCGGCTTGATGGGAGCGGGATGGGGTACCCTTGCACCCTCGTTAGCCCCGCCGCCGGGTTTATGCCGCAGGCGATCTGGCCCCCGTATCCGGCCGACGCACTCCATTCATGTCACTGACCGCCCCTTCCCAGACCGTCGTCGAGCGACCCGTGCCGGCAGCCTGGGGGCATGCGTTGCAGCAGGCGTTGCGGCTCGAGGAGCGGGTACTCGCCTGGATGCAGAGCGACCTTGATGAACGCCTGCATTTCAGCGCGGGTTTGCTGGTGGTCACTAGCGCGCGCTTGCTCTGGTTGCCTTCGCCGGACACCGTAGGCTCTGACGTACCGATCCGCGCCGGGCTCACCCTCAGAAAGCGTGATCATGCCGGCGTGGGCACGCTGGAACTGGTCGACGATCACCGTCGTATGGCGAGCTGGCGTTACACACTTGGCCAGGATGGACCGGCTCAGCGGCTGATCGAGTCGTTCGAGCTTGTCGCGAGCCAGCCGCATCCCGGGGCGGCGCTGAGCGCGCCGCCAGTCCGCTGCGCCAAGTGCCAGGCGGTCATTCCGACCGGCAAGCACGAATGCCCGGCCTGCGCGCCGCCGCCCGAGGCGCCGCCTTCCACCTGGGTGCTGTTGCGATTGTGGCGATTCGCGCGTCCCTATAAGGCGCAACTGGCCCTGGGGTTTGTGCTCACCATCGCCGCGACGGCGGCCACGCTGGTGCCGCCGTACCTGATCATGCCGCTGATGGACAATGTGCTGATCCCGTATCAGCGGGGCGTGCCGATCGACCCGACCACCGTCGCCCAATACCTGGGTGGGTTGTTCGCAGCAGCGTTGCTGGCCTGGGGGCTAGGTTGGGCGCGGACCTACATCCTGGCCTTGGTGAGCGAACGCATCGGGGCAGATCTGCGCACCCAAACCTATCAACACCTGTTGAATCTGTCGTTGCAGTATTTCGGCGGCAAGCGCACCGGCGACCTCATGGCGCGTATTGGGGCCGAAACCGACCGGATTTGCCTGTTCCTGTCCATGCATCTTCTGGACTTCGCCACCGATGTGCTCATGATTGTCATGACCTCGGCGATCCTCTTTTCGATCGATCCCTGGCTGGCTCTGGTCACCTTGCTGCCGCTGCCTTTCATTGCCTGGATGATCCATACCGTGCGCGACAAGCTGCGCACCGGCTTCGAGAAGGTGGACCGCATCTGGGCTGAAGTGACCAGCGTGCTGGCCGACACGATTCCCGGCATTCGTGTGGTGAAGGCTTTCGCTCAGGAGCAGCGCGAGACTGAGCGCTTTCGCGAAGCTAACCGGCATAACCTGGCCGTGAATGATCGCGTGAACCGCGTGTGGTCACTGTTCACGCCGTCGGTGACGCTGTTGACCGAGGTGGGGCTGTTGGTAGTCTGGGGTTTCGGGATCTGGCAGATCTCACGCAACCAGATTACGGTGGGCGTGCTCACGGCCTTTCTGGCCTACATCAGTCGTTTCTATCTGCGCCTGGACTCGATGAGCCGTATCGTTTCGGTCACACAAAAGGCCGCGGCCGGCGCCAAACGCATCTTCGACATCCTGGATCATGTGTCCAGTGTCCCGGAGCCTGCGCAGCCGGTAAACCTCGAGCGTGTCGAAGGCCGCATCGATATCGTGGGTGCCGCTTTTCGCTATGGCAACCGCGCGGTGATCCGTGGCATCGACTTGTCGATCAAGCCTGGCGAGATGATCGGTCTGGTCGGCCACAGCGGTTCCGGGAAGAGCACGCTGGTCAACCTGATCTGCCGGTTTCACGATGTCTCGGATGGCTCGATTCGTATCGATGGCGTGGATGTGCGCTCGGTGCCGGTGGCCCAGTTCCGACGCCATATCGGCTTGGTGCTGCAGGAGCCTTTTCTATTTTTCGGCACGATCGCCGAGAACATTGCCTATGGCAAACCCGATGCCACCCGTGCCGAGATCGTGGCGGCCGCACGCGCGGCTCATGCACACGACTTCATTCTGAGGCTGCCTCACGGGTATGACTCACTGGTGGGCGAGCGTGGCCAGGCACTGTCGGGAGGCGAGCGCCAGCGCATCTCGATTGCCCGCGCACTGCTGATCGATCCCAAGATCCTGATCCTGGATGAAGCCACCTCGTCGGTCGATACCGAAACTGAGAAGGAAATCCAGAAGGCGCTCGACAACCTGGTGCTGGGGCGTACCACGATCGCCATCGCGCATCGTCTGAGCACCCTGCGACGCGCTGACCGGCTGGTCGTGCTCGATCGCGGACAGATTGTCGAGGTGGGCGACCACGATTCGCTCATGTCGCTCGAAGGCGCGTATTTCCGCCTGTATCAGGCGCAGGCCAGGCAAGACGATGACGGCCCGGGTGAACCCAAGCTGTGGCGGACCGAGGTGGATGAAGATGGCGGTGGTTGAGTTCGGCCTGGAGCGCGATGCCTTCGCCCGGCTGGTCCTCACGACGGAAGAAGGCGCGAAGCATGTTGGCGTTGTGGCGGTCCGGGCATTTCCGATCGGTGCGCCTGACGAGGGTATTGCGCTCATGAGTCCGGAAGGTCATGAACTGGCCTGGGTGCCCCGATTGGAAGTGCTGGAGCCTGCCCGGCGCGTGCTGATTGAAGAGCATCTGGCGAGCCGGGAGTTCGTGCCCGAAATCCAGGCGATCAAATCGGTCTCCAGTTTTGCGACCCCGAGTACATGGTCTGTGCGTACGGACCGGGGCGACACCGAGTTCGTACTCAAGGGGGAAGAAGATATCCGCCGACTCGCCCGTCATACGCTTCTGATCGCAGACCGTTTCGGTGTCCAGTACCTCGTGCGCGATATCGCCGCGCTCGACCGGCACAGTCGCAAGCTGCTTGATCGGTTCCTGTAAGGAGGCGGGCCCGGCTGGTGTGCGTCGGCCTTGGCCGTTGATATCGTGCGCGTTGCCGCCGGATTGCGCGTAAGATCGACGGTTTTAGTCTTTTCGGATCGCGCAAGCGACCGGCACGGAGCACGCTCTCGCATGAGCGATTCACCCCTTATCGATTCATCCGCTTCCACCTTGTCACCCGAGAGCGCTCCACCCGTCAGCGCAGGGCCCGAGCCCTCCGCCAGCGGCCCGATCGCAGTCGACGCGCCCGCTGAGCCAGTGGTTCAGTTCGCCGATTTCGGTTTGGCGCCGTCTATCATTCAGGCGGTCACTGAACTCGGGTACCGGGAACCGACCCCGATTCAGGCGCAAGCCATTCCCGTGGTCATGACTGGTCGCGATGTGATGGGTGCAGCCCAGACGGGCACAGGCAAGACCGCAGGATTTGCCCTGCCCATCCTTCACCGTCTGTTGCCTTCGGCCAGCACCAGCACTTCGCCTGCGCGCCACCCGGTGCGTGCCCTCATGCTGGCGCCCACGCGAGAACTGGCCGATCAGATCTACCAGAATGTGCGGGAATACGCCCGCCACACGCCCCTTCGCACGGCGGTGGTGTTCGGTGGCGTCGACATGAAGCCGCAAACGCTGGCGCTGCGTCAGGGGTGCGAACTGCTGATCGCCACGCCGGGTCGACTGCTGGATCATGTCGAACAGCGCAGCGTGAACCTGTCCCAGGTCCAGATCCTGGTGCTCGATGAAGCCGATCGCATGCTGGACATGGGCTTCCTGCCCGATATCCAGCGCATCATCAATCTGCTGAGCAAAGACCGCCAGAACCTGATGTTTTCGGCGACTTTCTCGGGTGAAATCCGAAAGCTTGCCGAGAGTTTTCTGAAGTCGCCCCAGCTGATCGAGGTGGCCCGCCGTAACGCCCTGGCCGAGAACATCACGCAAACGGTTTATCGGGTGGCAACCCCGGAACACAAGCGCGCTGCGGTTGGCAAACTCATTCGCGACCACGGCGTTTCGCAGGTCATCGTCTTCTCCAACACCAAGATCGGAGCCGGCAGGTTGGCACGCCAGCTCGAGCGTGACGGGCTGGTGGCTGCAGCCATCCATGGCGACAAGACGCAGCAGGAGCGCCTGAAGACGCTGGAAGACTTCAAGCAGGGCCGGGTCTCGGTGCTGGTGGCCACGGATGTGGCAGCACGTGGACTGGACATTGCCGAGCTGCCCGCCGTCATCAACTACGATCTTCCCTATTCCCCCGAGGATTACGTCCACCGCATTGGTCGTACGGGGCGGGCTGGCGCATCGGGTATCGCGTTGTCGCTCATGACGGGCAGCAATGACGATCGCCTGCTGGCTGATATCGAAAAGCTTACCAAGCGCAAACTGCCGGTCCAGGAACTCGCGGTGGACGCAACCGCCTCCGACGAGCGGCGCGAACCGCGCGAGGCTCACCGCCCCGATCGCGAGGCGGATCGCAGTGATCGGGCTGGCCGATCGCGGTATCGGGCCACAGACGATGACTCGCCCAGGCGGGTGCGCCCGAGCTTGCCGCCGCCACCACGTGTGCATGAAGACCCGTTCTTCACGCAACCGTATGAGCCGGCATTGGAGGCAGTGGGGGCGGGCGCAGGTCCGGCCGAACCCGCTCGCACGGTCGTGCGTCGCCCGTCAAGGCCGGTCGCTGCGCTGCTGGGCGGAGTCAGAAAGCCCTGAGGATCCCGAACCGCCTCGCCCAGGTCTCGGTCGCTTGGGTCAACCAGTTGGGCAAAGGCGGCGCCCCCGAGATCTGCGGGGCATCGAAGCCAAGATGTGTTCCCAGGTGCGTCATGGCCTGTCGCAGCACATGTAGCGGCGGCTGGTCATCCACTGCGAGCGCGCCATTTTGCTTGGAAAGCTTTTGCCCATCGGCAGCCAGTACCACCGGCAGATGCATGTAACGAGGTTCGGGTAAGCCGAGCGTGCGTGCCAACAGCAGCTGTCGCGCGGTGGATCCGAGCAGGTCGGCGCCGCGCACCACATCGGTCACCCCCTGGGCCGCGTCGTCGATTACCACTGCCAGCTGATAGGCCCACAGGCCATCGGCCCGGCGCACTACGAAGTCGCCCACTTCACGCGAGACCTCCTGCGCCTGCGGGCCTAGGCATCGATCGTTGAACTGCACCACACCTGATGCGACCCGCAACCGCCAGGCGCGGGCTTGGCGCCCGGGGGCGAGCCCTGCACGGCAGGTGCCGGGATAAGGCCGCTCTGCATGAAGCGCCCCCACAGCGCTGCCGGATAACTGAGAGTCAGCGATCTCGCGGCGTGTGCAGCCACACGGGTAGACCTGACCGCCCGCCTCCAGTGATTGCAAGGCATGCTCAAAGCGATCAAGGTGGGCCGACTGCCTCAGCGGCGTGTCGTCCCAGTGCAGACCCAGGCGCTCGAGGGTGTTCAGAATGGCCTGCGCAGCGCCGGATTGTTCGCGCGGCGGGTCGATGTCCTCGATGCGGACCAGCCAGCGCCCGCCATGGGCTCGTGCATCCAACCACGAGCCGAGGGCTGTGGCAATCGAGCCCGCGTGCAGCGGCCCGCTGGGCGACGGAGCAAATCGCCCCACGTAGGGCCGCCACGCCGGCGATGCGTCAGTCATGGCCCACCGCAAATGGTTGTGCCGCGGTCATGACAGCGTGTCCGGGTTGCCATCAGGTCGTGAGCATGCAAGGCATCGGCGCCCAGGATTCAAGAGCATTGGATTGACTGATCGGGATCATAACAATGCGCTGCGCACGCCATTCGGTAAGCTGGGTGCTGCGTTCATCACGGTGAAAGAGGCTCGGAATGATTGCACTGCGTCCTGCAGGCGAGCGTGGCCATGCTGACTATGGCTGGCTCGATTCGTGGCATAGCTTTTCCTTTGCCGGATATCGTGACCCTGCACACATGGGCTTTGGACCCTTGCGGGTCATCAATGAGGATCGCGTGGCAGCAGGCGCTGGTTTCGGTACGCATGGGCATCGCGACATGGAGATCATCAGCTATGTGCTGGACGGTGCGCTGGCGCATCGCGACAGCCTGGGCAACGGGTCGGTGATCCGCCCGGGCGATGTGCAACGCCTGAGTGCCGGAACCGGGGTCATGCATTCCGAGTTCAATCATCAGACCGATGCCACGACCCACTTTCTGCAGATCTGGATCGAGCCCGACCAGCCCGGCGTGCAGCCCGGATACGACGAGCGCCGATTCGAGGCGGCGGACAAGCGCGGACGACTGCGCATGATCGCTTCACCGGACGGGGCCGACGGGTCGGTGCGCATTCATCAGCAGGCGCGTGTCTACGCTGGCTTGTTTGAGGGCGAGGAATCGGATGAGCTGGCAATAGCGCCGGGTCGCAGGGCCTATGTGCATTTGGCACGCGGCCGACTGTGGGTGAACGGACAGGCCCTGCAAGCAGGTGATGCGTTGAAGTTGACCGCTGAAGCCAGCGTGAAGGTGGCGCAAGGCGAGGGGGCGGAAGTACTGGTGTTCGACCTGCCTTGAGTGGTTTGGTCTGCATAGCGGCTGCGGCTGCCCGCGCGTGTCATAGCGGCGCGGCCTTGACCCATCGCGATGCCGCGCTTCACGCACTCTCCCGGATCGGGTAAAACGGCAGATTGACTGCTCTGTTGCGCCCTGCGATTTCATGTCTGCGTTCAACTCCGAAACCGTTCTCGACGTCCATCACTGGAACGACACGCTCTTCAGTTTCAAGACCACCAGAGATCCCGCCCTGCGTTTTCGCAATGGGCACTTTGTGATGATCGGCCTGGAGGTCGAGGGCAAGCCGCTGGTGCGCGCCTACAGCGTGGCCAGTGCCAACTACGAGGAGCATCTGGAATTTCTCAGCATCAAGGTGCCTAACGGACCGCTCACCTCGCGGCTGCAGCATCTGAAGCCAGGTGACAAGGTGCTGGTCGGGCGCAAGCCCACTGGCACGCTGGTGATCGACGATCTCTTGCCCGGCCGTCATCTGTATCTCTTCGGCAGCGGTACGGGACTGGCACCGTTTCTCTCCATTGCGCGCGACCCTGAAACCTACGAGCGCTACGAGAAGGTGATCCTGGTGCATGGCGTGCGCCTGGTCAGCGAATTGGCCTATGCCGATCTGTTGCAAACCCAGTTGCCTGCTGACGAGTTTCTGGGTGAGCTGGTGCGAGACAAGCTGATCTATTACCCCACAGTCACGCGTGAACCGTTCCGCCATCAGGGTCGGATCACTGATCTGATTGAATCAGGTGAGCTGACGCGCCGAATCGGTCTGCCTGATCTGTCGCGCGAACACGACCGCGGCATGATCTGCGGCAGCCCGGCCATGCTGGCCGATACACGCGCCTTGCTGGATGCGCGCGGTTTGGTGATCTCGCCCTCGTCCGGCGTGCCGGGCGATTACGTCATCGAGCGAGCGTTCGTGGAGAAGTGAGCGTGCTTGCCCGGCGCTCACGCTGGGCGAGCCACTCATTGAGGGCCAGGGCGCCCAGGACCAGCGCACCGCCCTGGATCGTTGAACCACCCGGGTGTTCCCCCGCGCCGATCCAGGCCCAAAGCGGCCCCAGCACGACTTCGAGCAGTCCGAGCAAAGCGATTTCGTGCGGTGCGAGGTGATGGGCGACGCGCACCATCAACATGCAGGGCAGGGCGAGTTGCAGGCAACCCAAGGCTGCGAGAATGAGTAGGTCCCCGGCGCTGGCTGACAAAGGCCAGGCGAGCGGCAAGGTAATTCCCATGCAGATGAGCGCGCCAAGCAGCACAGAGGGCATCAGATCCAGGCGTGCGCCAGTTTTCTTGAGCAGGACCAGATTCAGGGCGGCTGCCACCGGTACGGCGAAAGCGATCGCCATGCCGGTCAGACCATCGCCGCTCAGTCCTTCGCGCACCATCCAGATCAGACCGATGCCGGCGCCCCCGATGGCCAGCCAGGTGCGCAGCGGCACCGATTCGCGCAGCACCAGCATGCCAAGCAATGCCGCCAGCAGCGGGGATGCTGCCATCACCACCAGCACGTTGGCCACGCTGGTGAACGTCAGGGCGATCATGAAGCAGGTGAACATCACCGCCCACATCAACCCTGAGAGCCATCCTAGGCGGCCACCCGACAGTGTGCGTGACAGCCACTTCCCCCGATGTATCGCGAGCATCGTGACGATAACGAAGGCTGCGCAAAAGAGCGATCGCCAAAAGGCAATTTCGAAGCCCTCTGAGAGATCAAGAAAGCGGGTGCCCACCCCTGCCGTGCTCCATAACACCGTGCAGCCGAGCATCGTCAGCAGGGCTCGCTGGTGCGTGCGCCGTGCTGCAGGGCGAGACCGGACGATCGGGTCTGTCGGGCGGCCTGCGTCGTCAGGGTCGGTCATTCACGGCGGGAAGGGTTCGGGCGCCGCAGTATAGCGAGCAGATCCCCCCGCGGCTGTAGAATCGTGCGATGCCGGCGCCGCAATTCGTCCATCTCAGGGTTCGATCCGAGTATTCCATCAGCGACTCGATCGTGCGGATCGACGATCTGGTCACGGCAGCCGCCCAGGACGGACAGGCCGCGCTCGCGATCGCGGACGCTGCCAATGTCTTCGGTTGGATCAAGTTCTATCGGGCCGCCCGTGAGCGTGGCATCAAGCCCATTCTGGGTGCCAGCCTGTGGCTCACCAACGATGCCGAGCGTGACCGCCCATTCGAGATGCTGGTGCTGGTGCGCAGTCGGGTCGGATACCGCAATCTGTGCGAGTTGTTGTCGCGTGCGTGGCTGGACAACGCCTCGCGTGGTCATGCGGAAGTACGCCGCGAATGGTTCCAGGAACTCGTACACGATACGACCGACGGTTGCGGTCTCATTGCATTGTCCGGCGCACACCGCGGTGACGTGGGCATGGCGCTGGCTTCGGGTCAGGTGCAGACCGCCGAGGCCCTGGCGCGGCAATGGCAGGCGGTGCTGCCGGGTGCGTACTACCTGGAGATCCAACGAACCGGTGCGCCTGAGGTCGAAGCCTATGTGCGTGCCGCCGCGCAACTGGCGCAGCGACTGGCGCTGCCGCTGGTGGCCACTCACCCGGTGCAGTTCATTGCATCCACCGACTTTCGGGCGCATGAGGCGCGGGTGTGCATTGCCGAAGGCGAAGTACTTGCCAATCCGCGGCGGGTGCGTCGCTTCTCAGAGTCGCAGTATTTTCTGACCCAGGCCGAGATGGCCGAGCGCTTTGCGGATCTGCCGCAAGCACTTGCCAATGCCGTGCAGATTGCGCAGCGTTGCAACCTCACCATGGAACTGGGTAAGTCGCGTCTGCCGGATTTTCCAACGCCCGATGGCCTGAGCATCGAGGCTTACCTGCGCAGGCTGGCTGCTGATGGCTTGAATACCCGGTTGTTGCGAATCTTTACGGACTCGGCTGAGCGCGAATCGGAGCGGCCGCGCTATGAGGCGCGTCTGCAGACTGAATGCGACACGATCATCGCCATGGGTTTCCCCGGCTACTTTCTGATCGTGGCCGATTTCATCAACTGGGCCAAGGCGAATGGCGTGCCCGTGGGCCCCGGACGCGGATCGGGTGCGGGCTCGCTGGTTGCCTTTGCGCTGGGCATCACCGATCTCGATCCCTTGCCGTATGCGCTGCTCTTTGAGCGCTTCCTGAATCCGGAGCGGGTTTCAATGCCCGACTTCGACATCGATTTCTGCCAGGACAATCGCTGGCGGGTGATTGAGTACGTGCGCGACAAATACGGCGCGCAGGCGGTCTCGCAGATTGCGACGTTCGGCACCATGGCCTCGAAGGCTGTCATCCGTGATGCGGGCCGGGTGCTTGATCTGCCCTATACGCTGTGCGACCAGCTGTCCAAGCTCATCCCGATTGTGCAGGCCAAGCCGCTGTCGCTGGCCAAGGCGCGTGAAGCCGAGCCGCTGTTGCGCGAGCGTGAGCAAAAGGAAGAAGAGGTACGCGGTCTGCTGGCGTTGGCCGAGCCGCTCGAGGACCTGACCCGCAATGTGGGCATGCACGCAGGTGGCGTGCTGATCGCGCCAGGCAAGCTCACCGATTTTTGTCCGCTGTACCGCGCGCCCGGTACCGACTCGGTCATCGCCCAGTACGACAAGGACGATGTCGAAGCCGTGGGCCTGGTGAAGTTCGACTTCCTGGGGCTGCGCAATCTGACGATCATTCAGCTGGCGGTGGACTTTATCAACCGCAGCGATCCGCAGCGAGCACTCGATCTCTCAACGCTCACCTTCGATGACCCTCGCGCTTATCAGATCCTGAAAGATGCCAACACCACGGCGATCTTCCAGGTCGAGGGCGACGGCATGAAAAAGTTGCTGCGCAAGTTGGCCCCCGATCGGTTCGAAGACATCATCGCGGTGCTCGCGCTCTACCGCCCGGGGCCACTGGGTTCGGGCATGGTCGATGACTTCATTTTGCGCAAGAAAGGCCAGCAAAAGATCGACTACTTCCATCCTGATCTGCGCGATTGCCTGGAGCCCACCTATGGCGTGATCGTCTATCAGGAGCAGGTGATGCAGATCGCACAGATCATCGCCGGCTACACGCTGGGTGGTGCCGACCTGCTGCGGCGTGCGATGGGCAAGAAAAAGGCTGAGGAAATGGCACAGCAGCGCGCCATTTTCACGGATGGCGCCCGTCACAAGGGACACGATCCGAATCTGGCGACGCAGCTGTTCGACCTGATGGAGAAGTTCGCCGAGTACGGCTTCAACAAGTCGCACACAGCGGCCTATGCGGTGGTCACCTATCAGACGGCCTGGCTCAAGGCGCACTACCCGGCCGAATTCATGGCGGCCACGCTGTCTTCCGATATGGATGACACCGACAAGGTGCAACTGTTCGTGAAGGACGCCCAGGACAACGGGGTCAAGGTGCTGGGTCCGGATGTCAATCAATCGGGGTATCGGTTCGATCCGGTCGACGCTCGGACCATTCGCTACGGTCTGGGTGCCGTGAAAGGCACGGGCGAGTCCGCAGTCCAGGAAATCGTGCGGGCGCGCGAGTCAGGCGCCTTCACCTGCTTGTTTGATTTCTGTGTCCGGATCGATCGTCGAGTGGTGAACCGTCGCACCATCGAGGCGCTCGTGCGCGCAGGCGCCTTCGATGCACTGGATGCCGATCGTGCGCGCATGCTGGCCAATGTGGGTCAGGCGATCGAGTCGGCCGATCAGCAGGCTGCGGCAGCCGGGCAGTCCAGTCTTTTTGGTGACGATGCCGCAGGGGGTGGTTTTGCGGCCCAATGGTTGCCCGCCCAGCCCTGGGACGATCGCCGACGTCTGCAGGAGGAAAAAACTGCGCTCGGTTTTTTCCTGAGTGGCCACCTGTTCAAAGGCTACGAGGCCGAGGTGCGCCGTTTCGTGCGCACCCGTCTGTCGGAGTTGCCACGCCTGGCTGAATCCGCACATGGCGCTGTGCCAGTCATGACCGCGGGCATCGTGACTACGGTCATGACGTCCATGACACGGCGCGGAAAGATGGTGCGTCTGGGGCTGGATGACGGCACAGCCGCAGTCGAAATTGCGGTCTTCAACGAACTCTATGATCAGTGCCGCGGCCTGCTGCGCGAAGACGAATTACTCGTCGTGCACGGCAAGGTGGCGCGCGATGAATACAGCGGCGGCTGGCGCATGAGTGCTGAGCGCGTGCTCGATCTGGCTCGCGCCCGCCAGGAACATGCCCAGGCATTGCTGTTGCGGATGAATGGCGGCTCTGATGGGCAGCGTTTGCGCGCCATTCTGGAACCGTTTCGTGCCAGGCGTGCCGCACTGGTGCCTGATCGCGCTTTCTCGGCGCACGATGACGATGACGACGCGCCCCTCGGGCCGCAGGGTTGCCCGGTTGAGATTCACTACCGCAATGAGGCTGCGCGCTGTGCGGTCCGATTGGGCGACGCCTGGCGCATTCGCCCGGAGGAGTCGCTGCTCGATCAACTGCGCGACTGGCTGTCGGCAGATGGCGTCGAGTTGCGCTATGGCTGATCGTCCCGTGTCGGGCTGTGGTGGATGCAAATATGCACCCTGACGACAGGCGCCTGGCCGCTCGCGTGATCGGTTATGTGCGCCCTTACCGTGGCGTGCTGGCCCTTGGCGTGCTGGGTATGGTGCTGACTGCCGCCACCGAACCTGCCCTGCCGGCGCTGTTTAAGGTGCTGTTGGACGATGGCTTTGGCAGACACGGTGCTGATTGGCTGCTCTGGGCGCTGCCGCTGGCGGTTGTGTTGCTCTTCGTGTTGCGTGGGGTGTTCACATTCACGACCAGCTATGCCATGTCCTGGGTGAGTCAGCGCGTGCTGACCGATTTGCGCAGCCAGATGTTTGCGCGTCTGACTGCCATGCCCGCTGACGTGTTTGCACGCGAAGCAGCCGGGCAACTCATGTCGCGCATGGTGGCCGACGTCAACAATGTCACCGGGACCTTGTCTTCGGTCATGGTGGTGCTGGTTCGCGATACGGTTGTGATCCTCGGGCTGCTGGGGTGGTTGCTCTACCTGAACTGGCGGCTGACACTGATTGCTGCGGTGCTCATCCCGATTGTGGCGGCCATGGTGCGCGCGTTTTCGCGGCGCATGCGGCGTCTGTCATCGGAGCAGATGCGTCACACCGGCGATATGACTGGTGTCATCGAAGAAGCCATCCGTTGCAACCCGGTGATCAAGGTCTATGGCGGGCAGGCGTATGAGCAATCACGCTTTGCTGCAGTCAACGAGCGGCTGCGCCACTTCGCGCGACGCATGACCGTGGCCAGCGCCACGATCGTGCCCACCACTCAGGTGGCAGCTGCGGTGGCTGTGGCGGTGGTCATTGCGATTGCCCTGGCGCAGTCCAGAGCCGATCAGACCAGTGTGGGCGGCTTTGTCTCATTCCTGACGGCCATGCTGATGCTGCTCGCACCCCTCAAGCATCTGGCGGGTGTCAACGCGGATCTGCAGCGTGCGCTGGCGGCAGCCGATGTCGTCTTCAAGTTCATGGACGAACCCATCGAGCCTGATCCGGGCACGCAGACGATCGAACGCGCCCGCGGTGCATTGATCTTCGAGAATGTGAGCTTTCGTTACCCCGGGGCACAGACCGACGCACTGTCAGGGATCGATCTTTCGGTGGCGCCAGGACAGACGCTTGCGCTGGTGGGGCCGTCGGGCGGTGGCAAGACGTCGCTAGCCAATCTCATTGCCCGGTTTCAGTCGCCCACCGGGGGCCGCATCCTGCTTGACGGCATCCCCATCGAGCATCTGACCCTCGCCAGTTTGCGTAGCCAGATCGCGTGGGTGAGTCAGCAGGTCATGCTGTTCAACGACACGATCGCGGCCAATGTCGCCTACGGGGACCAGCGTGCGGCCTCGCTCGAGCGCATCGAAGCGGC
>JBIKKG010000269.1:0-4628 GCA_044360485.1 Burkholderiaceae bacterium
TGTGGTACTCAGGATGTGAGCCCGTCACGATGGCACGGTAGGGCTTGAGCAACGCCTCGCCTTCCTGATCCAATTCAGCGTCGGTAATCAGGTCGACCTCATAACCCTTGTGCGCGAGCCACATCAGCAGATGGCTGTCTGCAGGGTAATGACGCAGTCCCGATCCGCGTATCTCCGGATAGGGATAGGTGAAGTAGCCCATGCGCACGTTCAGCATGGGCCGACGCCAGGTCACCAGTGCAATGCCTGAACCATCGGTGTGATAGTTGTAGGTAGATAGACCGAAGTCCCGATGTTCGCCTGGGTTGTACGGGTAAGCACCCCAGGCGTTTGCCTGGTCGATGTACGCCTTGCGCCATGCGGGGTCATTCATCCACTCGGGCCTCGCATGGTTGCCGTACACCGTATAGGTGTAGGTTGAAACCAGCACAGCAATCCTGGCGTGTGACGTGCCCTGCTTCGGGACCACAAAGAACGGGATGTTCTCCTCGATCTCTCCGGCTTTCAGCACCAGCGCATACGCGTCGGATTTGAAGTCGTCGGGAATGGTGATCGCATGGGTGGCCGGCCACTTGCAATCATCCAGGTCATCGTCATGAAAATGGATCGCGCCGTACTGTTGGGGCGCATGTCGGAAGCAGTGTTCCTCGCCTGTCCAGAGCGCGCCGCACACCGCGCGGGTGGGTGTGTTGATCAGCAGGCCGTGATGCTGATGGGGTCCGATATCGACGATGCGCTGGGTATGCAACTCTTGAGAAAAGTCCCAGGCCCCTATGCATCCGTCGACCACGTCACCCGCATGCACGCGGGCAATGTCGTCATCCGACAGGACACGAGAAAACAGAGCAGGGCGCTCGATACGGCCATTCAAGGTGTCCACTGGTGCCAGGTCGCTGGCGCTTGCGATACTCATTCGGCGCGCCGGTACGTGAAGCGCCGGGGCGCACGACAGGCCGATAGCCGCCTCATGTACCGGGTCACGAGGCACGGATGGCGCCATCGACAGCCGCAGTCTTGCGCTGGTCGAGTCAACGGTCAACGTGACCCTCGACCACGCATTCAAACGTACGGGTGACGGGCTATCGATCGTGACGACGCCGCCAGTGGTGCCGACCGTACCGCGCACGATCAGCTCCGGGGTGAGTTCCAAAGCGATGCCCAACCCCATGGCATCGAGGCAGGACACAATCGCCTGGGAACGAGGCAGCTTGAGCGTCGGGTAGATGGAAACCGACAAGGTGCATTCAGTCGCCTGTTCCAACATGCCCGGTGCACCCACAACGCCATACGAGCCGATCGGGACGGTCTGCGCAGTAGGCTCGGCAATTGTGTTCACAGTGAGCGCGACAGGCTCACTCGTGACACCGCCAATCTTTGGGTTGGGATCGGCACTCCGAACCCGGACGACGTGCGCGCAAACCGAAGCATCGGTCGCATTCGCCACGTGAAAACGCAGTGTCTGTCCCTGGCGGACGGATAAACGTTCAGCGTAACCGGTGAGGGGCAGCACGGCGCTTCTTTCATGGAAGTCAGGTGGGCGCGATGGTGCCGGCTGTTGCGCCATGCGGTCAAGGCAGCGATAGCGCTACCGATACGGGGTGTCCTCTGACTTGAGCGCAGCAGGAACAGCCACTGCGCAGCTGACGATCCCTCAGCAGACTGAGTGCATCGGGCTAAGTCGCAATCCGAGTCGAACCGGGTGTGCCCCTGCGCCGATACAGTCCCAAGATCCAATGACCAGGATCGGGTCTCTCTTGAAACAGCCCTTTCATGTCCGGAGCGCTTCATGAAATTTCCCGTATCAACCCTCAATGCTGCTATTGCGGCGGCCTGCCTGTTGACCTCCACCGCGCATGCAGCGGTGATTTCGTTTACCGATCTCAAAGGCACATGGAGTAACGCCAATCCGGCGGCCAACATCGACTCCAATTCCGGGACGGGCGCACTCGCGAGCGTGCGCTGGGGCAACTCAGGTAGCGCAAACAGTGGGTACGACTTTCAGACTGTGGGGACTGCCAGTGTGTCCGTTCCGCCTTCGCCGTCGAGTCTCTTTGATTTGGGCACGTTTACGCACTTCAATCGACCGGTGTTCGAATCGATCAACTCGATCCGACTGACAGTGGGGACTGAGCTGTTGATTGATAGCGCCAGTCAAGGGCAATTCAATTTCGTCTACGACTTCTTCCATGACGAAACATCCAACGGTGCCAATCCTTGCGTATACGGTGGTGCTAACGGGCAAGGCATTAACGTCAACGGATGCGCGGATCGTGTCACGACGGCTTTCAACACCACTTCGCAGACATTCACTGTCGGCTCGGACATCTACACAATCGATGTCATTGGATTCAAGCTTGGAAATGATCCGGTGAAAAATGCATTTCTGACGCTGGAAGACGCAACGAACACCGCGATCCTCCAAGCCCAGGTCAAGTTGCGCAGCGAAGTGAATGTCCCGGAACCGGGGACCTTGAGTCTGATCGGACTGAGCATGGTGTTGCTTGGAGCCGGTGGTCTCAAGCGACGCACGCTCTGAGAGTTGCCTGGGCGCCTACCTGCACTAAACTCGATGCTTTCGGAGTTGGTCCATGAGCATCGAGTTCTTCACCTGGAATACCCCGAACGGCCGCAAAATTAGTGCAGCCCTCGAAGAAATGGCGTTGCCCTACACCGTTCGGCCAGTGGACATCGGCCGTGGCGATCAATTCGCCGAGGCATTCCTGAAAATCAGCCCCAACAACAGGATCCCGGCCATTGTGGATCCCCAGGGCCCGGATGGGTTGCCGATCAGTGTGTTCGAATCGGGCGCCATTCTGCTTTACCTTGCACACAAAACCGGGCGCTTTTTGCCGACAGATGCGCGTCGGCAGGTGGCCGCACTCGAATGGCTGATGTGGCAGATGGGCGGGTTTGGACCGATGCCCGGACAGGTGCATCACTTTCTGGGTGTGAAAGATCCGCAGGATCAGCGCTATGGCCTGGAGCGCTATAGCAAGGAAACGCGTCGCCTGTACGGCGTGATGGACAAGCATCTGGCGAGTCATGCGTATTTCGCCGATGAGGTGTCCATCGCTGATTTCGCCATTCTTGGCTGGGCCTGGCGTCATGAGCGGCACAAGGTGGATCTGGCGGAGTTCCCCAGTGTGCAGCGGTGGTACACAGACATGATGTCGCGGCCTGCGACCCGGCGCGGTTATGAGGTGGCCTTGTCCTGATCGGTTGTAGAGGACGAGCCAGTCTTCAAATGCTGCGGGCCACTCCTTGCCAGTACGGGTCTCGCAACAGACGCTTTTGTAGCTTGCCGGTCTCGGTTCGCGGCATGTCGTTGCGGTACTCGATGCTGCGAGGCACCTTGTAACCGGCGAGGGCTTGGCGGCAATGATCGATCAGGGTCTGCGTCAGCGCGAGGCCCTCATCAGGGTCTCTGGGGCGGTACTCAGCAGACACCTGCACGATGGCCTTGACCGCTTCGCCGAATTCCGTATCCGGCACACCAATCACTGCTGCGTCATGGACGGCGGGGTGGCTGGCCAGCACTGCTTCAATCTCAGCCGGATAGATGTTCACCCCGCCGGAGATGATCATGTCGATCTTGCGGTCGGTCAGAAACAGGAAGCCCTCGGCATCCATCCAGCCAACGTCACCGGTGGTGAACAGACCCTGGCTCGCGTGCGCAGCCGCGGTCTTGGCAGGGTCTTTGTGGTAACTGAGGCCGATTCCGCGCCGGCTGCGCAGGTAAATCGTGCCGTGCTCGCCGGCAGCGGCCTGGGTACCGTCATCGCGCAGGATGACCACATCGGTCTGGAAAGTGGCCTGACCCACTGACGCGGGCCGTTCGAGCCATTGCTCCGACGCAATCCCAGTGACCACCGAGCCTTCGGTGGAGCCATAGTACTCATGGATGCAGGGGCCCCACCAGGCAATCATGTCGCGCTTGACCTGCTCAGGGCATGGTGCAGCACCGTGCCATACCTTCATGAGGGAAGCGCCGCTGAAGCGCGCTTTCGCCTCGGCGGGCAGTCGCAGGAGTCGAATGAATTGCGTGGGGACCAGGTGCACGTTGTTCACGTGATGCCGGTCAATCAGTTCAAGTGTTTGCTGCGCATCAAAGCGATGGGTCATGACTACCGTGGCACCCGCCATCATCGGCTGAAACCCGAAGGCCCATTGCGCGGAGTGGTAGTACGGACCCGCCAGCAGCGTGGTGCCGTCAGCTGGCAATTGCAGTGAGGTGGTGAGGCCTTGGGCCATGCTGTGAAGCGATTCAACGGGAGGTGTGCTGCCGGCATCACGCACCACACCCTTTGGACGTCCGGTTGTGCCCGAGGTGTAGAACATGGGCCCACCAGCCTGCTGACCCGCAGGCTCGGAATCATCGGTGTGCCTGGCGATCCAATCCTCGTAGTCCAGAAAGCCTGATGACGAACCGCCATCGATCCCAGGAATGTTGGCGCAAACCTTGAGATGCGATGCAGCCTCAGGGGCCTGAAGCAGCGCCTGGTTCACCACATCGACGTAGCGTGTGTCGGTGAACACGCCACAGGCCTCCGAGTCTTGCATCACATGGGCGAGTTCGTCTGCGGTGAAGTGCCAGTTCACGGGGACATAGGTAATCCCCGCATGACCGG
>JBIKKG010000270.1:0-4609 GCA_044360485.1 Burkholderiaceae bacterium
CGAACGACTGCTGGCTGCAGCCGCCCGCTCGCCTTCATCAACCTGACGCTCACGCACGGCACCGTGCATCCCTTGAATCATCCAACGTATCCAGGAGTTTCCTATGCCCCAATACCAGCCGCCGCTGCGTGACATGCAGTTCGTCATGCATGAAGTCCATGACGTCATGGCGCATCTGCAGGCACTCCCGCCGCATGCCGAGGCCACGCGCGAGCTGGCCGATCAGATCATCGAAGCGGGTGGCAACTTCTGCGCCGACGTGCTGTTTCCGCTGAACCGCAGCGGCGATGAGGAAGGATGCGTGCGTGAGGCCGACGGCTCGGTGCGCACCCCCAAGGGGTTCAAGGCCGCCTGGGACAAGTTCCGCGCTGATGGCTGGCCCACGCTCAGCTGCAGCCCCGAATATGGCGGGCAGGGCGTGTCGGCAGCGGTCGGTATCGCCATGCAGGAAATGATGAATGCGGCCAATCAGGCCTGGGCGATGTATCCAGGACTCACGCATGGCGCGTACGACTGCCTGCATGCGCATGGCACGCCCGAACAGAAGGCGCTGTATCTGCCGCACATGGTGTCGGGAGAATGGACCGGCACCATGTGTCTGACCGAGCCGCATTGCGGCACCGACTTAGGCATGCTGCGCAGCAAGGCCGAGCCGCGGGCCGATGGTGCCTGGGCCATCAGCGGCACCAAGATCTTCATTTCTTCGGGTGAGCACGACCTGTCGGCGAACATCGTGCATCTGGTGCTTGCGCGCTTGCCCGATGCACCGGCCGGCACCAAAGGCATTTCGCTCTTCATCGTGCCTAAGTTCATCCCCAATGCCGACGGCACGCTGGGCGCACGCAATGGCATCCGCTGCGCGCGGCTGGAACACAAGATGGGCATTCATGCCAACGCCACCTGCGAAATGCAGCTTGAGCAGGCCATCGGCTGGATGGTGGGCGAGCCCAACAAGGGCCTGAACGCCATGTTCGTGATGATGAATGCCGCGCGCATCGGCGTGGGCATGCAGTCAGTGGGACTGATGGAAGTGGCTTACCAGAACTCGCTGGCGTATGCGAAAGACCGGCTGCAGATGCGCGCACTCACGGGTGCCAAGGCGCCCGACAAGCCTGCCGACCCGATCATCGTGCACCCGGATGTGCGACGCATGCTGCTCACGCAGAAGGCCTGGGTCGAAGGCTCACGCTGCTTTGCCTACTGGCTCGCCCTGCAGGCCGACATTGCCGAGTCGCACCCGGATGAGGACGAGCGCAAGGCTGCGCACGACCACCTCGCCCTGCTCACCCCGGTGGTCAAGGCCTTCATCACCGACAATGCGTTCACCAGCACCAATCTGGCACTGCAGGTGTTCGGCGGTCACGGCTACATCCGCGAATGGGGCATGGAGCAATATGTGCGCGATGCCCGCATCAACATGATCTACGAAGGCACCAACACCATTCAGTCGCTCGACCTGCTGGGCCGCAAGGTGCTGGGCGACAACGGCACCAAGCTCAAGGCCTTCGGCAAGCTGATCGAAGCCATGGTCGAAGCGGAAGGCACCAACGAAGCCATGGCCGAGTTCATCAACCCTCTGGCCGATCTGGGCGAGAAGGTCACCAAGCTCACCATGGAGATCGGCATGAAGTCGTTCCAGAGCGCCGATGAGGCGGGCGCCGCCGCGGTTGATTACCTGCGCATCATTGGCCACCTGGTGTACGGGTATTTCTGGGCGAAGATGGCTCGCGTCGCGCTTGAGCGCATCGAGGCCGACGGCGAGGCAGTCGATCCGTTCTATACCGCCAAGCTTGCGACAGCGCGCTTTTACTTTGCGCGGCTCATGCCCGAGACTGCGGGCCTGATTCGCAGCGCGCGGGCGGGTGCATCGTCCCTGATGGCGCTGCCTGCCGAGTTGTTCTGAGCGCACCCACTTCCAGGAGAACTGCATGACCGTATTGCTGTGTCGGCGAACCTTCGCCAGCCGTGCGCCGGCTCGCCTGCGTCACCGTCCCATGCTGCACGCACTTGCCTTGGCGCTGTGCCTCGCAGGCCCGGTCGCACCGGCCATTGCGCAAGACACGACTGCGTCGCCCATCGGCTTGTGGCGCACCATCGACGACGCCACCAAACAGCCCAAGGCGATCATCCGCATTGCCGAGCAGGGTGGTGCGCTGGTGGGGCGTATTGAAAAAGTGCTGGTGCCCGATCAGGCCGATGCCGTGTGCGAGCAATGCAGCGACCATCGCAAGGGCAAACCGGTGCAGGGCATGACCATTTTGTCGGGGTTGAAGCCCGAGGGCGGCGAATGGGGCGGCGGCGAGATCCTCGATCCGAACAACGGCAAGGTCTACAAGGCGCGCATCAAGCTGGCCGATGCCGGCCGCAAGCTGGAGATGCGCGGCTATATCGGTGTGCCGGCCATGGGCCGCACGCAGACCTGGCTGCGCGAACCCTGATTTCAAACGGAGTCCTCATGTCCTCATTCATCGTTCGCAAGGTCGCCGTGCTGGGCGCAGGTGTGATGGGCGCGCAAATCGCGGCCCAACTGGTCAATGCCAAAGTGGAGGTGCTGCTCTACGACCTGCCGGCCAAGGAGGGCCCGCTGAGCGGCATCGCCTTGCGCGCCATTGACGGGCTGAAAAAGCTCAATCCTGCGCCGCTGGGTCATGCCGATCTGGCCGCCTTCATTCGCCCGGCCAATTATCAGGAGCACCTGGAGTGGCTGCGCGACTGCGATCTGGTGATCGAAGCGATCGCCGAGCGCATGGACTGGAAGCACGACCTCTATCGTAAGGTGGCGCCCTTTTTGGGTCCGCAGGCGATTTTCGCCAGCAATACCTCGGGGCTGTCGATCAATGCCTTGTCGGAAGGCTTCGACGATGCGCTCAAGCAGCGCTTTTGCGGCGTGCACTTCTTCAACCCGCCGCGCTACATGCATCTGGCCGAGCTCATTGCCACGACGGCCACCGACCCCGCCATTCTCGATCGGCTCGAGACTTTCCTCACCAGCACGCTGGGCAAAGGCGTGGTGCGCGCCAAGGACACGCCGAATTTCATCGGCAACCGCATCGGCATCTTCGGCATGCTCGCCACCGTGACCGAGGCGGCTAAGTTCGGTCTGTCGGTAGATGTGGTCGATGACCTCACCGGCGAAAAGCTCGGGCGTGCCAAATCGGGTACCTTCCGCACCGCCGACGTGGTGGGCCTGGACACGCTGGGCCATGTGGTGAAGACCATGCAGGACACGCTCAAGGGCGATCCCTTCGAGGCGATCTATGCCACGCCGCCGGTATTGGCTGCGCTGCTGGCCAAGGGCGCGCTGGGGCAAAAGACTGGCGCAGGGTTTTATCGCAAGCAGGGTGCCGAGATCCAGCGCATCGATGCGGCCAGCGGCGACTACGTGAAGTCGGGCGGCAAGGCCGATGAGACCGTGGTGCGCATGCTCAAGAAGAAAGACCCGGCCGAGCGCATCAAGCTGCTGCGCGAATCGAAGAACCCGCAGGCTCAGTTCCTGTGGGCCATCCTGCGCGACTCCTGGCATTACGCCGCCATCAATCTTGAGTCGATCGCAGACAGCGCGCGTGATGTCGATCTGGCCATGCGCTGGGGATTTGGCATGAAGGAAGGCCCCTTCGAGGCCTGGCAGGCCGCGGGCTGGAGCACGGTGGCGCAATGGATTCGCGAAGACATCGATGCCGGTCACACACTGGCACCGGTGCCGTTGCCGGCATGGGTCTTCGAAGGGCCGGTCGCCGAGCGTGGCGGGCCGCATCAGGCCGAAGGCTCCTGGTCGCCTGCACGCAAAGCATTTGTGGGCCGCTCCACGCTGCCGGTGTACGACCGTCAGCTGTTCCGGGCGCGCGTGGCCGGTGAAACGGCTGCGCGTCCCGAGGTCGCCGGCCAGACCGTGCATGAAGACGAGTCGGTGCGCCTCTGGACGCTCGATGCACCGGGCGTGGACAACGTGCTCATCCTCTCGATCAAGACCAAGGTGCATGCCATCGGCCCGGGCGTGATCGAGGGCTTGCTCAAGGGCATCGACATTGCCGAGCGCGACTATGCAGGCCTGGTGATCTGGTCGCCCGATGAACCGTTCTCCTACGGCGCCGACCTGCAGGCGATGTTGCCGACCTTCATGGCCGGCGGTGTGAAGGCGCTTGAGCCAGTGGAAAAAGCCCTGCAAGACGCCATGCTGCGATTGCGCTATGCGCAGGTGCCCACGGTGGCTGCGGTGGCGGGCATGGCGCTGGGTGGTGGTTGCGAGCTCGCGATGTACTGCGCGCGCCGCGTGGCGCATCTGGAGAGCTACATCGGGCTGGTGGAGGTGGGCGTGGGTCTGATCCCGGGCGGTGGAGGTCTGGCCTATGGCGCACGTCGTGCAGCGGAAGAAAGCCGTGCAGCGCCGGAAGCGGCCTTGCTCGATTTCCTGAAGAAATACTTCATGCAGGCGGCCACGGCGCAGGTCAGTCGCTCGGCCATCGAGGCGCAGCAGATGGGCTATCTGCTTGAGGACGACCGCATTGTCTTCCATGCCCACGAGTTGCTCTATACCGCCGTGCGCGAAGCGCGTGCGATGCACGATGCCGGCTGGAGGCCGCCGCGCCAGGGGCTGATTCGCGTGGCGGGC
>JBIKKG010000055.1:0-15768 GCA_044360485.1 Burkholderiaceae bacterium
CGGGGGGCGTGGCGACGGGGGGCGCTGCGACGGGTGGCGCTGCGACGGGGGGCGTGGCGACGGGGGGCGCCATGGCCACACTGGAAGCAGGAGGCGGGCGTCTGGGCGGGGTCACCACTGGCGGAGGCGATGCAGGGGGCGTCTGTGCCGCCACAACCGGTGGCTCCTGCACAGGCGCAGGCATCACGACAAGATTACGATTGCCCTTGATCTGCAGGGTAGACGCGAGCATGCCGCGCTCACGATGCGGCTCCATCAGCCGGTTCATTCGGCTCTGAGCGCAAACGCGCAATTCGTCCAGAGACACGGCGCCACTGCGATTCAGATCCTTGGCCTCGCCCAGCAGGCACTGGGTCAAGGAGTGCGTCGCAAAACCGCCGTACATCTCGGTGTCCCAACTCACTTCGTCATAGTTGGCCGAGGCAATCTGAACGAAATTTTCCTGATGCACGCCCAGCCGGGACAATTCCGCCAAAAGACTGCGGGTACGGACCTGATTGACGCCCACATCGCAGCGCTGATCCGACTGCGCATTGAACTTGGCGCGTGGCGTCTCGGCTGCTGAGAGCGAGCGCGTGGCGCCGCGAATGACGCCACCCGAAAAGCAGGCATCGATCACTGCAATCACCTTGTCTGCCACTCGGCTGATCGGCTGCAACATCGCAGCGAGCTCCGCTTCGGACAGGACATCCTCTTCGGTGAAGGGGCCTTCGGTGTAGGTCTGAAGTCCTTCCACACACCCCTTGGGTGCGGCGTAACGCGCACCGTGCCCAGACCAGTACACCAGCACCCGGTCACCGGGTTTGACGAGCTTGCGCAGCCGCTCGAGTTCACGCAGCACCCGACCCTTTGTCGCCTGTGCATCGCGAATCTCAACAATCGAACGGGGATCCACACCCATGGACAGCGCCATGCGTCGGGCATTGTCCACATCCTTAGGGATGCCCTTGAGCGGCTCGGTCCGGGAGGCCTCGGAATAATTGCCAATGCCCACAATCAATGCATACCGTCCTTCAACGGCGGCGGCCGACGGCATCCACTGCAGCGATACGATCGCGACCAGCGCGGGCCATACCCAACGCCGCATGTGAGTCCTGATGGATTTGAAGGCTTGCATGAGATACTAAGTTACCCAAATGCGCGGCCTGATGCGAGTCGGTCTGTCGGACCGCAACCGCCGCATGCACGGGACACCCTGCCGGGTGCGCCCGCACTTTCCATCGGAATCGGTCGAGTTCGCTCGTGGGCCCTATCGCGATCACCACGTTTCGCCAAACGCTCTTCGTCATCCTGCTGCTCTGGGCCGGCTGTTTCCAATCGGCCTGGGCAGCGCGGCATGCCCTGGTGATTGGCAACAATGCCTATCCCTCCAGCGAATTGCTCAGCGCCGTGAATGACGCGCGCGACGTCGCAGCCACATTACGAAGCTCCGGCTACGACGTCCTGCTGCGCGAAAACGTCACACGCGAAGCCCTGTTTCAGGCAATTCGCGAGTTTGGAAACAAGCTGCGCGACGGTGACGTTGCCGTCTTCTATTACGCTGGGCATGCGATCCAGGTGCGGGATCGCAACTATCTGATACCCGTGGATGCGCGGGTCAAGCAGGAAGATGACATCAGCTACTACAGCCTCGATCTGGCCGAGGTGCTGCAACGCATGGACCGCATCCGCACGCGGGCCAACATCCTCATTCTGGATGCCTGCCGCGATAATCCGTTTGCTTCCACCGTCCGGTTCTCATCGGTCGGTCTGGCGCAAATGAGTGCGCCCAGTGGCACCCTCATTGCCTATGCGACTGCCCCTGGGCAGGTGGCGCGTGAAGGTTCAGGCCGAAACGGTGTCTACACCAAGCATCTGCTGCGCCATATGTCCAACCCTGGGCAACCGGTCGAACTGACGCTCAGACGCGTACGCGAAGGGGTCATGGCCGAGACCCGGGGAGCACAAGTCCCATGGGATTCCTCCAGTCTGCGGGGCGAAATTGTGCTGGCTGGCGAAGTGCTGGTCGGTGCAGCCGGCACCGGGCTCGGCGCCAGCAACGCGCAAAGCAGCGCTGAGATGCGAAGCGGCCTGGAGCGCACCTTCTGGGAGTCGGTCAAGGACAGCAAGGATCCGAAGGAATTCGAGGCCTATCTGGACCAGTTCCCGGACGGGGTCTTTGCATCACTCGCCAGGAACCGTCTGAATCTGGCTCGCATACTGGAAGACTCGACACGCCGCGCACAGGCTGCGGCACCGAACTCTCCACTCTTCACCCCTTCACCGGCGACAGGATCTGGTTCGGTGGCACCGGTACCAGCGACTGCGACATTGCCCGTTCCACCCCAGGCTGCCCCGCAGGGCGGCAGTCCGCCTGCCGAGCAGATGGCATTGGCCGCCAACGCCTCGACACCCCGGGCCATTGCGGCATCACCCAGTGGTCCACCCACCCGGGTGCTGACTGACGGCAGCCAGTATCAGGGCGATCTGCTGAACGGCAAGTTGCATGGCAACGGTCGACTGGTCAACTCGACCCTGGGCACCTACGAAGGCCAGTTTGTGAACGGCAAGTTGGATGGCAAAGGTCGACTGGTCAGCCCGACTCTGGGCACCTACGAAGGCGATTTCGTGAACGGCTCGCGTCAGGGCAAAGGAGATTTGCGCTGGCCCAATGGGGATCAGTACGTCGGGGAATTTAAACAGGACAAACCGTCGGGACAGGGCACCATGCGGTTCGCCAACGGAGATGTCTATGTAGGCGCTCTGGAAGACGGCGCCTTTTCGGGAATCGGACGACTCACCATGCCGAACGGTTTTTCGTATGAAGGCGCATTTGTCAACGGGATCCGCCATGGGCAGGGTCGCGTGATCTTTCCAAACGGTAACCGCTATGAAGGCGAGTTTTCAAAGGGCGTCGTCAGTGGTCGCGGTCGCATGGAGTTTGCCGACGGCGCAACTTACGAAGGAGAGTTCCTGAACGGCTCTCCCCATGGCAATGGGCAGTACCGTTTTGCGGACGGCGGTCGATATCAGGGCACCTTTCGGGACGGGCTCATGAGCGGCCAGGGTGTGCATGCTTACCGCAATGGCGACCGCCATGAAGGTCAATTCGAAGCGGGCGTGCCGGCTGGCAAAGGCATACGTTATTTCTCGGCCGGAGGCCGTTTTGAAGGTCAGTTTTCCGAGCGCGGGGCCCTCGCCGAAGGATTCATGATCGAATCCGACGGCACACGCAAAGCCAGCACGCTTAGGGAAGGCGTTTTCCGGATCGCTGGCAATTGATGCTGTGGCGGGCGGTCTCAATCGCCCGTCAAGGTCATCGCACTGTGGCTGCCATCAGCCCGCCCGCAGCCCGCGGTCGTTCATTGGACGCGCTTCCACGAACCATCCGGATCAAACCGGGTCACGCGCCCAGCGACCTCGGGTGTTGCGCTTCCCAGATCTTTTTCGTAGACCACACCATCATGGTTGACGATGAAGGTCATGACACCTGAGATCCCGTATTTAGCCGGATACGCGAGCACTGCGAAACCGCCGAACAGCGTGCCCTTCACCCGGTAATCGAACTTCCCACCCGTCGCATGGCGGCCTTGGCCGGTCAGCATGCGAAAAAAGTAACCGTTATAAGGTGCCGGCTTGAGATCGCGGCCTTTGACAGCGTATCCGTCTTTCATCGCTGCCGCGACGAGCGGACCTAACGGACTGGCTGGCTGACCCGCCGGAACACTCCAATACAGACCATCCCGCTTGCCAGGCTGCGAGATGAAATGCGCTGCGTAGTCGTGCAGACCATTTCTATCGGCGTCGGACGAGGCGTACTCCCGCTGGGCATCGACCACCGCCAGCAGCGTCTGAATGGTGTCCAGCTCATTGCGCCCAACCCGTCGGTTGAGGGTTTCCTCTCGGCCCGCCGTGGCATCGAACGCCCAGCGATCGCCACGCCTGACGATTGGTGCAGCGAACGCAAACGCATCTTCGCCCACACTTAGCGTCGCACGCCGACCATCCGGGGTGTTCGCGATCACATGTTGACCGTCGTATGCCGCCAGGAATCGGCGCCACTCCTGGGCATCGGCCACCCGGTCCCCGCTGAACAACCAACTGCGCGCATTGGGACCCACCACTGCCAGCAAGCCGTTCGGGTCACCGGCCCTGAGCGCCGTGATCAGATCGCCCACCGCTTCCTGCGGCGAGCTGTAGGTCCGTTGCTTGATGCCGCGCGCAGCTTGGCCCGCCTCAGTGGAGGAAGCGGCCGGGGAGTCTGCCTTTTGGGCCAGTGACACCGTCGGCACGGACAACCAACAAGCAGTTGCCAGCGCTGTCGCAAAACCTTGCATTCGGATTTTCATGTCTGCATGCTCCATGTCCAAGCCGATCAGCGACGACGGCCGCCACCACCCATGCCGGCGCCACCCATGCCGGCACGACTGGCGCCACCGCGTGCGCTGGCGCCGCGCACCGACGCTCCGGCGCCCGCCCCATCGAATGCGCCGCCGACCCGAGTCGATGCGCCGCCCCCATCGAAACCGCCTGCCGATCTGGCACGCGACCCTGCATTGAAATCACCCGCACCGGCGCCACCCCGCGCACCGAGATCGCCCGCGTTGGGGCGATCCAGGCGGCCCGCAGCGTCGCGGGCACCCGAAAGTCCAGCGCCAGACCCATCAAGTCCCGCCCCGGAGAAGGCCCCGCCAGCTGAGTCGACACGGCCGCGAAACTGCTCGCGAGCCTGGGCTGCGCGCTCATCGCCGCCACGGTTGTACTTGGACGCGACACCCTGGTCACGATAAGCCACGCCCCCTCGATGCGCAGCGTCGTGGTTCCAGTTCACGTTGTTGATCGTCGTGCGATTGAACTGGTTGTAACTGTTGATGTTGATGTTGACGCTCCCGTAGCGCCAATCGCAGTGCCCCCAGATCGCAGCGCCCACGAACACGCCGGTGGCGAATGCCAGACCCGGCGGATAGACGTACGCCGGCGGGTACATGTAGTAGGGCGGCACCGGGTACCACCACGTGCCATAGATCGTGTACGGGTTGTACGTGGGCACGTACACCACCTGCGGCTTAGCCGGCTCGATGACATACACAGTCTTGCCTTCTGCCACCTCGGTACGCACCTGCTGCTCAGCGGTTGACTGCAGATTGCCCGCCGCCTGCGCGCGGGCACGCAGGTTTTGTACGGTCGCCATCACGTTCGACTGCTGCGCGAGAAACGCATCACCGAGCTTTTGCGTCCATTCAAGTTTGTCGCTCATTTGCTGCAGCACCGTGGGGACTGCTGTCAGCGCCTTGACCGATGGATCCCAACGCTGCTGCTGCATGGCATCTTCGAGCGCCTTGTCGCTCACCCCAGGATTCGCCTTGGACCAGCGCGCGGCTTCCACCACTTCCAGTGGATAGGTCGACGCCATCAGCACTTGCGCAAGCAGGGCGTCAGGGTACAAGGCAATGGGCGCCAGCAGTTGATCGAGCTCCTGCTGCGAGACCGGCGCGGCGCTTGAGGCAGCGGGCGTTGACGTGGCGGCACCTGGCGCGGCCGAGGGGGCCACCGCGGGCTGCGACAGTGCGGAGCTGGCGAATAGGGCCACAACAGTCACAGCGACTGTGATGTTCGAGAGCATGAACGTCTCCTTCACAAGCGGGGCCTGACAGACATGAATGGTCAGGTCTCAAATTGGACGGCGGATGATACAGCGCACAGTCTGGTGCCGACGCTCCCTTGCGGGCAGACGTCTCATGCAGATCTGCGAGGTCATAGGCCTTGGATTCAGGCGATGTGCAATCCCGGCGTGTTGACCGCGCCTTGCACGCGCCCCACCACAGCCGCCTGAGTGAAACCGTGTCGCGTGAAGACATCCATCACGTGCCCGACGCTGTCGGGTGCGCACGCCACCAGCAATCCGCCACTGGTTTGCGGGTCAGTCAACAGTGCCCGATCCTGAGGCAAAAATCCCGGAGGCAGCGTCACGTGATCGCCGTATCCGGCCCAGTTGCGTTCCGATGCGCCTGTGACAAACCCCCGTGCGGCAAGGCTCGATGCGTCTGGCAGCAACGGGACAGCTGACCAATCAATATGCACCTCGCAACGCGCGCCACGGGCCATTTCAAGCGCGTGCCCCGCTAGGCCAAAGCCAGTCACATCGGTGAGTGCATGCACGCCGGGCAGTGCCGCCAGGTCGGGGCCGGGGGTATTGAGGCGCGTGGTGGTGTCGAGCATCCGGGCATACCCGCTTGCATCGAGTTCGCCCTTCTTGAGCGCCGCCGACATGACGCCCACGCCGAGCGGCTTGCCCAATACCAGCACATCGCCGGGTTGAGCGTCGGCATTGCGCTTGACCCGATCAGGATGCACGAGCCCCAAGGCCACCAGCCCATAGATGGCCTCCACCGAATCGATCGTGTGACCACCTGCCACAGGAATCCCGGCTGATCGGCACACCGAGGCACCGCCCTCCAGAATGCGGCCGATCGTCTGTGTCGACAGCACATTGATCGGCATCCCGACCAGCGCCAAGGCAAGAATCGGGCGGCCTCCCATCGCATAGACATCACTGATGGCGTTGGTGGCGGCGATCCGACCGAAGTCATGCGGATCATCGACGATCGGCATGAAAAAATCGGTGGTGGCAATCAGCGCCTGATCGTCGTTGAGTCGATACACCGCGGCATCGTCACTGGTCTCGATACCCACCATCAACTCACGCGGGATCGGCATGGCCGCAGTGCTCTCCAGAATTTTCGAGAGCACGCCTGGCGCAATCTTGCATCCACATCCGCCACCATGTGACAGGGATGTCAGGCGGGGCTCCACGGGCATATCGGGTCGATTCATCGGGTCACCTCGGGCGGGTTGGTACAGGGCACCCCGAAAGGATACCGGGATCATTCAAGGCGCCTTGTACGCCACGCCCTCGCGCGCATCCATCCGCCGCAGACAGCGAGGCAATCCCGTGTGACGCCCTCGGCCCGCAGCGGACCGATCCGATGCGCTCAGTGTGCGGCGGGCAGTCCGATCAGGGCCTGCGCTGCTTGCTGCTCATTGGCCACGTAGTCAAGAATCGCCTGCGCGCCGCTCAGGGAACGATCAGGCAACTCGCCGCGACCAATTTTCATGAGTTGCAAACAGAACCACCCCAAACCGGCCTTGGGCGGATGAATGCCAAGCTCATATGACTGGGCGGTTTCCACACGGCCTGCCATCAGTTGCGCTGGCAGATCAGTGTCGACGCAGACGGGTCGGCCCAGGCCGATCATGTCGGCCTCGCCGGACGCCAGGATCTCGTTCATGGCCGTGCGAGTGCGCAGGCCACCGGTGATCATCACGGGCATGGTCGCCACCGCCCGCACCGCTTTGGCGTACTCCAGGAAATAGGCCTCACGCAGCCGCGTACTTTCGGCCACAGGTTGCGCAGGCGGGGGCTCGCCCGCTGTGCCTCGCACACCCATCATGCTGGGCTGCTCATAGTTGCCGCCGGAAAGCTCAAGCAGGTCGACACCGTCTTCGCCTAACCAGCGCACCACCTGCAGACACTCTTCGTGGCTGAAGCCGCCCAGTTGAAAGTCAGACGAATTGAGCTTCACGCCAATCGGAAAATCCTCTCCCGCTGCCGCCCTGCAGGCCCGCACCGTTTCGCGCAGAAACCGTGCACGGTTCACGAGCGATCCACCCCATTCGTCCGTGCGCTGATTGGCCAGAGGCGACAGAAACTGGCTGATCAGGTAGCCATGCGCAGCATGAATCTGCACCCCGGTGAATCCGGTTGCGCGTGCCATGGCGCTGACGTGTGCAAACCGCGCAATGGCGTCTTCGATTTCGTGCGCATGCATGGCGCGAGGGGGTACGTAATGATCGCCGCCGACCTTCAAGGCAATCGCTGAGGGCGCGATCGGTTGGGTGCACACATGTCGAGGCGTTTGACGCCCGGGATGATTGATCTGCATCCAGAGCTGATTGCCCGCCACGGTCCCTGCCTGGGCATAACGCCGAAGGGCATGGATCCCGCCATTGCGATCGATCACCACATTGCCTGGCCGTTCGAGGTAACGGCGATCGATCTGCACATTGCCTGTGACGACCAGCCCCGCGCCGCCCTCGGACCAGGCCTGATACAGGCGGTCGAGTTGCGGCGTGGCGCGATTCATGGCGTCGGCCAGACCCTCAGTCAACGCCGCCTTGCACAGGCGATTGGGAATCAGCGCCCCGCAGGGCAACAGCAAGCTGGAATGGATGCCAACAGTCACGGGACGCCCTCATTCGGTCACCACATGGCCAAGCGCCCCGTACCGGGCCAGGCCGAATCATCAGCAGCCAGCCCCACCGTCAGGACGTGCACTGCGCGGCTTGCTGCTGGGAGAAGGCCCCAGCGTAGCGCATCCGGCATCGGGCAACAGGGCCCGCGCCAGTCACGATATCGCATTCACCCATGCGCACCGTCCCTGGCGTCGCATCCAGGCGCCCGACCGGCGCAGTCAGACGGCCGGGCTGCAATGGCCGACCGATGTCCGGGACCGATACAGCCAGTCGGCACGGGCGGCGGTGGTGACAGTCGAGGGTTGACAAACGCAGCCCTCGCCGCATAGATTTCGAGGATGCGTTTCGCTCAACAGCCCACCCGCCGGCTATTCGCCCTGGATCCGATCCTGCTACTAGGCAGGGGCCGGACCGCGCGGCTGCGCTGAAATCAAGACTCAACGCAGCAACCGACGCAGTATCCGGCCCACCGAACCCCGACCGAACGCGGGGTGCCGGGCAAGCCAGACCGTCCAGGTACCTTTCCCCCGCCCCGCGACCCGGTTGCCGATCACACCGCAGCCCTGGAGTCCCGCATCATGATGAAGTCACCCGTCGGAAAATACGTTCCGTTCCCAGCCATCGATCTGCCTGATCGACAGTGGCCGTCGCGCACCATCACGCATCCGCCGCGCTGGCTGTCCACCGACCTGCGCGACGGCAACCAGGCGCTCTTCGAGCCCATGGACACGGCGCGCAAGCTGCGCATGTTCGACACCCTGGTCAAGATCGGCGTGAAAGAAATCGAGGTGGGCTTTCCTGCCGCCTCCCAGACCGACTTCGACTTCGTGCGCCACATCATCCAGGAGGGTCTCGTTCCCGACGATGTGACCATCAGTGTGCTGACTCAGGCACGCGAAGAACTGATCATTCGGTCCATCGAGTCCCTCGAAGGGGCCAAACGCGCGACCGTGCACTTGTACAACGCGACCGCGCCGGTGTTTCGCCGCATCGTGTTCGGCATGTCGCAGCAGGAATGCCTGCAGCTCGCCGTCGACATGACCCGCGTCGTGCGCCGCGAACTCGAAGCGCGGCCCGGCACGCAGTGGGGCTTCGAATACAGCCCCGAAGTCTTCTCGACCACCGAGCTGCCTTTCGCACGCGACGTGTGCGCCGCTGTCATGAAAGCCTGGGATGCCTCGCCGCAGCGCCCGGTCATCCTGAACCTGCCCGCCACCGTGGAATCGGCCACGCCCAATATTTATGCCGATCAGATCGAATGGATGATTCGCCACCTGCCCAACCGCGAATCAGCCGTCATCTCGCTGCATCCACACAACGACCGCGGCACCGCCGTCGCCGCGGCTGAATTGGGCGTGATGGCTGGCGCCGATCGGGTCGAAGGCTGTCTGTTTGGCAATGGCGAGCGCACCGGCAACGTCGACCTCGTCACGCTGGCGATCAACCTGTACTCGCAGGGCATCGATTCGGGCCTCGATTTCTCCGACATCAATGCGGTGGCCCGCACGGTCGAGCACTGCACCCAGCTGCCCATTCACCCGCGTCACCCGTATGTGGGGGACCTGGTGTTCACCGCATTCTCGGGCTCGCATCAGGACGCCATCAAGAAGGGCTTCGCGGTGCAACAGCCCGACGCGCTCTGGGAAGTGCCTTATCTGCCCGTCGATCCGGCCGACCTCGGCCGAACCTACGAGTCGGTCATTCGTGTCAACAGCCAGTCAGGCAAGGGCGGCATTTCATTCCTCCTTGAGCGCCACCATGGCATGGTGATGCCGCGCCGACTGCAGGTGGAGTTCAGCGCTGTCGTTCAGCATCACACCGATGAGCACGGCACCGAAGTCAATGCCGATGACCTGTGGGTGCTGTTCTCGCGTGAGTACTTCCCGGAAGAGGCGCGCGTGCGGTTGCTGTCGCATCGCATGATCGGCCATGACAGCGGCCATCAGATCGACCTGACCGTCTCTATCGATGGCATCACGCATGTGCTCAAGGGCGAAGGCAATGGCCCGATCGATGCTGCGGTCAACGCCTTCGGTCTGCCGATTCGGGTCGACTCCTACGAGGAGCGTTCCATCGACTCCGGCGCCGATGCACGCGCAGTCGCGTTCATCGAGGCCACCGCCGAGGGGGTGATGGGTTCGAAGTTTGGTGTAGGGATCGACCGCAGTATCGTGGTGGCATCGCTGCGGGCACTGATCAGCGCGGCCAATCGCCTGGGTCTGGCCGATCGTTGGCAGCAGCGCGGCGACCGTCGCGCCGCCTGAAGCTCGCACAGCCTCCCCGTTCCTGATGGCCACCAAGCTCTACCTTCGCACCTTCGGCTGCCAGATGAACGAGTACGACTCGGCCAAAATGGTCGACGTACTCGGTCAGACGCAGCCCGGCGGCATCGAAACCACCGACGATCCGGCCCAGGCCGACATCGTGCTGTTCAACACTTGCTCGGTGCGCGAAAAGGCGCAGGAAAAGGTCTTCTCCGATCTGGGTCGGCTGCGCGAGCTTAAAAGGCAGCGCCCTGAACTGGTGATTGGCGTCGGGGGCTGCGTGGCCAGCCAGGAAGGCGACAACATCATCAGCCGCGCGCCTTACGTCGATGTGGTCTTCGGCCCTCAAACCTTGCACCGGCTGCCCGAACTGATCGCAGCCCGACGCAGCAGCGGTCGCTCACAAGTCGACATCCGTTTCCCGTCCATCGAGAAATTCGACCACCTGCCACCCGCTCGTGTCGAAGGAGCCAGTGCGTTCGTCTCGATCATGGAAGGGTGCAGCAAGTACTGCAGCTTTTGCGTGGTGCCCTACACACGCGGCGAAGAAGTGTCACGCCCCTTTGACGACGTACTCACCGAAGTTGCCGAACTGGCCGAACAGGGGGTGCTGGAAGTCACGCTCCTGGGGCAAAACGTCAATGCCTACCTGGGCGCATTGGGCGATACCGGCGACACCGCCGATTTCGCCATGCTCCTCGATCATGTCTGCGACATGCCTGGCATCGAACGCGTGCGCTACACCACGTCGCATCCGCGCGAGTTCAGTCAGCGTCTGATCGAGGCCCATGCGCGCCTGCCCAAGCTGGCTGGCCATGTGCATCTGCCGGTGCAGTCCGGCTCCGATCGGATCCTCGCCGCCATGAAGCGCGGGTACACCGCACTCGAGTACAAGTCGATTATCCGAAGGCTTCGCGCCGCCCGCCCGGATATCTGTATCAGCTCCGATTTCATCGTCGGGTTTCCAGGCGAAACCGAAGACGACTTTGCGCGCACCATGGCGCTGATTGCCGACGTGGGCTTCGACCAGTCGTTTTCCTTCCTCTACAGCCCGCGGCCTGGCACACCCGCAGCAGACCTGCCTGATGACACCCCCGCTGCGGTCAAGCTCGAACGCCTGCAACGGCTGCAAGCCGCTGTCGAAGCACGGGCGCGTGAGATTTCGGCCGCGATGGTGGGTTCTGTGCAACGCGTGCTGGTCGAAGGCATCTCGCGCAAGTCGGCCGCCGAGCTGGCTGCGCGTACCGATAACAATCGCGTCGTGAACTTCCCTGCGCCCGAGCGCCTCACCGGCCAGATGATCGACGTGCGCATCACCGCCGCGCTACCGCACTCACTGCGTGCGGAAGTGCCGCTGATCGCTCCATGAAAACCATCACGGCTCACTACAGGCCGACCGACGCCGACAACCGTCGACTGGCCAATCTGTGCGGAGCCCTGGACGTCAACCTCAGGCAGATCGAAGAAGCCTACGACGTGCGCATTTCGCGCAGGGCGGATCAGTTCTCAGTGGAAGGTACCGGCCCTCAAGCTCGGCAGGCCGTCCGCGCGCTGGAGTTTTTTCATGCCCGCGCCGCGGCCCCCTTGTCGTTCGATCAGCTGCAACTGGGGCTGGTGGAATTGCGGCCCGCCCGTGGCGCCGTGTCGGCCGTTTCGCGCGACGCATCCGGGGCAGTCCCGCACAGTGCCGCGGGCCTGGTGCAGTCTGACCCGTCCTCTGCACAAGACGACGTGCCGGTGCTCCACACCCGACGCACCGATCTGCAAGGGCGCACGCCGAGACAGCGCGAATACCTGCGCAATATCCTGTCTCACGACATTACTTTCGGGATCGGGCCAGCAGGCACCGGCAAGACCTACCTTGCCGTGGCGTGTGCGGTCGATGCGCTGGAACGTGACACCATCAAGAAAATCGTGCTCACACGCCCCGCGGTGGAAGCTGGGGAACGGTTGGGTTTCCTGCCGGGCGATCTGGCACAGAAAGTCGACCCCTATCTGCGCCCGCTATACGACGCACTCTACGATCTGATGGGCTTTGATCGTGTGGCCCGCATGTTCGAGCGTCAGTCCATCGAGATCGCTCCGCTCGCCTACATGCGCGGGCGCACCTTGAATCAGGCGTTCATCATTCTGGACGAAGCTCAAAACACCACTCCTGAGCAGATGAAGATGTTTCTGACACGCATCGGATTCGGCTCGCGTGCCGTGGTGACAGGCGACATGACGCAGATGGACCTGCCGCGGGGGCAACCCTCGGGCCTGATCGAGGCCCGACGCGTGCTGCGGGAGGTACGCGGGCTCGCCTTCACCGAATTTGACACCACCGACGTCGTGCGCCATCCACTGGTGGCGCGGATTGTCGATGCCTACGACCGGCATGCCCCGTCTGAACCACGCTGAACTCAGCGCGAAGCGAACGCGCCGGGCGAATGGTGCCGTCTCCGATCAGCGGCACTCGCACCCAAAGCTGTCGCTGTCCATTCAACTCGACAATCAGGCGGGTGACTGCCCGGTGAGTCGCCCGCAGTTGCGGCGTTGGGTGCAGGCCGCATTGCTCGCCGATGCGAGGCTCACCCTGCGGCTGGTGGGGCTGGCCGAGGGCCGGGCACTGAATCGGCAATTCAGAGGCCGTGATTACGCCACCAATGTCCTGACCTTTGCTTACGGCAACCCTGTCCCGACCTCACAAGGGACTGCGCCGATCGAGGCCGACATCATCATCTGTCTGCCAGTCCTGGCTCGCGAGGCACGTGCACAACGTAAGGCTTTGCATGACCACCTCGCCCACCTGGTGGTGCATGGTTGCCTGCATGCGCAAGGCCTCGACCATGAAACCCCACGGCAAGCCCAGGAGATGGAAGCGCTGGAGACGCGCCTGCTGGCGCGCTTTCGCATCGCCGACCCCTACCACTGAGTCACCCTCCAGTCGGTCATCTGCCTGCCTGCAGCCTGTGCGCCTGATGCGCTGTCACAGCGTGTCAGGGGGGAATCCGGTATCCTGAAGCCTCCTTCACCCCCACTGTTTCAGATGGCTGAGCCTCCTTCGAGCAGGCTGAAGACTTCGCTGCTCGAACGCATGTCGGCGCTGCTGATGCGCGCCCCCGAAGACCGCGAGCAGCTCCTGGACCTGCTGCGCCAGTCTCAGGCCCGCAAGTTGCTGGACGCGGAAGCCGTCTCCATGATTGAGGGCGTCCTGCAGGTTTCCGACCTGTCAGCGCGCGACATCATGGTGCCTCGATCGCAAATGGATGTGATCGATATCTCGCAGCCTCCCAGCGAATTTGTCCCGTTTGCCATCCGCACGGCGCACTCTCGTTTTCCGGTGGTGGAAGGTGACCTTGACCATGTCATCGGCATCCTGCACGCCAAGGACCTGCTGCGGCTCTATGCCGGGCGGCCCGTCTCGGCACGCGAGCTGTTGCGACCCGCCGTGTTTATCCCCGAATCCAAGCGCCTGAATGTCTTGCTGCGCGACTTTCGCACCAACCGCAATCATCTTGCACTTGTCGTCGACGAATACGGCGGTGTGGCCGGACTGGTCACGATCGAAGATGTGCTGGAGCAGATCGTGGGCGAGATCGAAGACGAGTTCGATGGCACCGATGCGCCTGATGAAATCGTGGCGCTTGAACCGGGTGTGCACGGTGCGCGCTACCGGGTGCCTGCACGCACCGATCTTTCCACGTTCAATGAACACTTTCTGTGTCGCATTGACGAAGACACACATGACACCATCGGCGGGCTGGTCACGGCTCACTTTGGTCGTGTACCCAAGCGCGGTGAGCGCGTCGAAATCGATGGGCTCGGATTCGAAATCCTGAGAGCCGATGCGCGTACGGTCCAGATGCTCGCCGTGGAGCGTCTGCGGCCTGCCCCTGATGCGCATAACTGACCGGGCGGGCCTGACCCGCCCAAGCCTTGCCCACCTTGCGGTTGCCTGTGCTGCGGGTGCCTTGCATGCAGCAGGTTTCGGCCCCTGGCCTCACTGGCTGCTGGCCCTGGCAGCGCTGACCCTGCTCTTTGCGATCATGCGACGAGCGGCTGCGCAAGGCGCGTCGCCTGCGGCACAGGCGCTGCTCGCAGGCGCGTTCGCGATGTGCTGGTTCGGTGTCGGCCTGTCCTGGCTCTATGTGAGCATGCATGATGTGGGCGGCATGCCCGCCCCGATGGCCGCAGCGGCCGTCGTGCTGTTTTCAGCCTATCTGTCGCTGTACCCCGCCGCCGCCAGTTGGCTGGCCTGGCGAGGCCTGCATGCACCCGGGCCATGGCAACTGGCATGGCGACTGGCCGGTGCATGGACCCTTGCCGAGCTGGCAAGGGGCTGGGTGATGACCGGATTTCCCTGGCTGGCGATCGGGTACGGACAGATCGACGGCCCACTTGACGGCATCGCCCCGCTTGCGGGGGTGTATGGCATCGGCGCGCTGACTGTGGCGGTGGCTGCGCTCGTCGCCTGGGCCCTGCCCTGCGGTCGCGATACCGACCACGCGGTTGACATGCGCCGAGCGGCTCAAGCGATGGCAGCCGCCGTGGGGCTTGCCTGTCTGCCGCTGGTCAGTTCGCCGGCTCAATGGACACGCCCTGAAGGGCCGACCCTGTCCGTGCGACTGCTTCAGGGCAATGTCCCGCAGGCACTCAAATTCGACCCCGAGCGGGCGCAGCGGGCGATGCAGGACTATCTGGCGGGCTTTGAATCAGGGACGGCCACACTCACCATCCTGCCCGAGACCGCCTGGACCGTACCGTGGAACTACACCCCCGAGGCCCTGGCACAGCGTATCGAGACCCATGTGGCGCGGGGGTATGCCGTGGCAATCGGAATGCCGCTGCTGCGCGCCGAGCCTGGCTCAAGCGCGCCGCGTCCCACCAATAGCGTGACCTTGTTCGCTGCGCCACAGACCGGCCTGCCAACCCGCGAGCCTGCCGTGTACGACAAGCGCCATCTCGTGCCGTTCGGTGAGTTCGTCCCCTGGGGATTTCGCTGGTTTGTGCAGATGATGCACATCCCCCTGGGAGACTTCGGGCGTGGGGCAAACACGCAGCGGCCGTTTGCAGTGGGAGGGCAGCGCGTGGCCTTCAACATCTGTTACGAGGACCTCTTCGGCGAGGAAATCATCGACGCCATACGCGGCGCCTCGGGCGCCACCATTCTGGCGAACGTCAGCAACATCGGCTGGTTCGGCCGCTCGCATGCGCTGCCCCAGCACTTGCAGATCTCCCGGATGCGCGCACTGGAAACCGGGCGTCCCATGCTGCGTGCCACCAACACCGG
>JBIKKG010000271.1:0-4560 GCA_044360485.1 Burkholderiaceae bacterium
TTCGGTTTGCCGCCCACCTTGGCCGCAAAGCGCCGCATGCCGCCCAGCCAGCGGTCGTAATCGCCCGCTTTGCGCTGGTGATATTCCAGCACCTGCGGATGCGGCAGGATCAGGAAGGTTTCCTTGTTCATCCCTTCGACCACCACACTGGCCAGGTCGTCGGCCGAGATCACCCCGTCGTTGCGGGCGGCCGCCGAGCCTGCGCGACCGGCAATCATCGGCGTGTCCACCGCTTGCGGGCACAGCACCGAGACGCGCACACCGGCATCGCCATGCTGAATGGCGAGCCACTCGGCCAGCGCAATGGCGGCGTGTTTGCTGACGGCATAGCTGGCCGAGGGCAGGGACGTGAGCAGACCTGCGGCCGAAGCCGTGTTCAGCAGGTAGCCCTCTCCTCGTGCGCGCATCTGCGGCACGACCGCACGCGCTGCATAGACATGGGCCATCACGTGGACCTGCCAATTGAGCGTCCAGTCGGCATCACGGGTGTGTTCATCGCCATCACGAATCAGGCCCGCGTTCGAGCAGAACACGTCGATACGACCAAACCGCGCCTGGGCCGCTTCGACCAGTGCCTGCACCTGGGCTTCGACACCCACATCGCAGGGGTGTACCAGCACCGGCACGCCAGGCATGACTGACAGCGCCTCGGCGCATGCAGCGTCCAGGCCTGTCTGCTGTCCAGGCAGATCGGTCAGCACCAGGCCTGCGGGCTGTTCTTTGGCGAAGCGCTTGGCCAGCGCACGGCCAATGCCGCTGCCTGCGCCCGTGATCACGATCACGCGTTGCGCGAGTTTCATGTCTTGTCTCCCCGTGGGTGTCGCTTGGTCGATCGGTGCGTGATGCACCGTGGCGCGCAAGCTTAGCCTAGGGCAACCCACCGGCGGCACGAGCCGGTTTCATTCAAGCGCACCTCTCAGTAGCGCTGCAGCGTGCCCAGATACTCCACCAGCGCCAGGATGCGTCCGCGCACACTCCATTCCGCCGGGAAGGGCACGCCGCGCAGCCGCCAGTCTGACTCTTCGCGATAGACCTGGCCCCAGATCGGCATGTCGCGGCTGCCGTGCGGCCCGGGCCCCTCTACCCCGCGACCATCGATCAGATCGGCAATCAGGGATTTGGGGAAGCTGCCACCGTGGCGCCCGGCCAAGGTCGTGAGGTCGGCGGGCGGGCGACTCAGGAAGGGTCGCATCGGACCATCGCCGCGCCCGTCAATCCCGTGGCAACTGGCACAGGCCGACTGGTATTCGCGCTTGCCCATTTCGGTCGGCGACAGGGTTTGCGCGTGTCCGACTGCGCTCCACAGCATCGTGACCGTGCTGAGCAGGACTGCCCGACCCAGCGTGGCCGGACGGATCCGATCACGGGCCCCAGCGACCGTATCGATCAGCCCGGTGACCCACTGTTCCGGTGCAGCGCCCACGCGCGCGACCGACTCCAGGACCGCAGGTGATGCCACCCACCGGTCAGCAGACCGATGATCAAGTGAGAGGGGCGGTGACGTGCAGGGTGATGTGCGCCATGACATGCGATGACTCCAGGGGCGTGCGCGCCATGGGGGGCGCGACAGCAGGAATTGTCGGGCGGTGCACGGTGCGGGCATTGATTCACATCAAGGCCCCTAGCCTGACTGATCGGGAGGTGGGCGCCACGTCCACGTTACACTCGCCTCAGACGGCGTCGGGGCCGCACCCCGACCGGCACTCAAGAGGATCCGTCATGAATGCGCCCACCGAAGGCATGCGGCTGATCGGCAGCCTGAACGAACGCTACACCGCCGAGCAGGGATGGCTTTACCTGACCGGCATCCAGGCACTGGTGCGCCTGCCCATTCAGCAACGCCTGCGCGATGCGGCGGCTGGGCTCAACACGGGTGGCTATATCTCGGGCTACCGGGGCTCGCCGCTGGGGCGCTACGACATCGAACTGTGGGGCGCACAGGACGTGCTCAATCGGCACCGCGTCGTGTTTCGCCCCGGCGTGAATGAAGACCTCGCCGCCACGGCCATCTGGGGAGCGCAGTATGTTGGCGTGTTCCCCGGCGCCACGGTCGATGGCGTGTTTGGCATCTGGTACGGCAAAGGACCCGGCGTGGATCGCTCGGGCGACCCGTTCCGACATGCCAATCTTGCCGGCACCTCGATCAACGGCGGCGTGCTGGCGCTGGCGGGCGATGACCACGGCGCCAAGTCGTCCACGGTTGCCAATTACTCCGATCTGAATTTCGTGGCGGCCGCCATCCCGCTGCTGTATCCGAGCAACGCTCAGGAGCTGCTCGACTTCGGTTTGCACGGCATCGCCATGAGCCGGTACTCGGGCTGCTGGTCGGCGATGAAGGTGGTGACCGATGTGGTGGAAGGCGGGGGCTCGGTGTATGTCGCCCCCGATTCGCCGCAAATCGTCCTGCCCGACGAGCCGGTGCAGATCGCAGGCGGCGTGCACACACGCTCCTTTGACGCGGCCCTGCCGCAGGAAGACCGCCTTTACCACCACAAGATTCATCGTGTCCTGGCCTATGCACGGGCCAATGCACTCAATCGCATCGGCGGGGCGGGCGAGGGCGCACAGATCGGCATTCTGTCGGCTGGCAAGGCCTGGCAGGACGTGCAGCAAGCCTTTGCCAGCCTGGGTCTGGATGAAGCGCGTCTGCAGGCGCTGGGCATTCGCACGTTGAAAATGGGACTGGTCTGGCCGATCGAGGCTGAGGTCGTGCGGGCCTTCGCTCGCGGCCTGTCCACCATCGTGGTGGTCGAGGAAAAGCGGCCGCTGCTCGAAGATCAGATACGCGCCGTGCTCTATGGCACTGAACAAACCCCCGCGATCATCGGCAAGCATGCAGACGGTCATTACCTGAGTCCGGAGCGCGGTGAGGCGATCTTTCCAAATGCCGGCGAGATCAATCCTTCGTTGGTTGCCATGGTCGTGGCGGGCGTGCTCGGCGAGCGCGCAGCGGCTCGCGGTGAACGCTGTCCGGTCGCGCTCCCCGATCTTCCTGCTGCAACGCAGCCCGGCCTGAGTGCGCCGCTGCGCGCCCCCAGTTTCTGCTCGGGCTGCCCGCACGGCCGCTCCACCAAACTGCCCGACGGCAGCCGCGCACTGGCCGGGATTGGTTGCCACACCATGGCGATGTTCCTCGACCCGAGCAAGACCACCACGGTCTCGCACATGGGCGGGGAGGGCGCGATGTGGCTCGGTCAGCAGCCCTTCACGACCGAAAAGCATGTATTCGCCAATATGGGCGACGGCACCTACTTTCACTCGGGGTTTCTGGCTCTGAGACAGGCGGTGGCCGCGCATGTGCCGATCACCTACAAGCTCTTGCACAACGGCTTTGTGTCGATGACCGGCGGCCAGCCGATTGATGGCGAGCTGTCCATCCCCGGCACCATCACCGAACTGGCCGCCGAAGGGGTGAAGAAGATCGCACTGGTGAGCGACGATCCGGCCAAGTGGCAGGGCACGCGTTTTCCCGAGGGCGTGACCGTGCATCACCGCTCCGAACTCGACGCGGTGCAGCGGCAGTTTCGCGAGTATCCCGATGTGTCGGTCATCGTCTACGACCAGCCCTGCGCGACCGAGCGGCGCCGCCTGCGCAAGCGCGGCAAATGGACCGACCCCGACAAGCGCGTGTTCATCAATAGTGCCGTGTGCGAAGGCTGCGGCGATTGCGGCACCGTCACGAATTGCATGTCGATCGAGCCGCTTGAAACCGAGTTCGGCCGCAAGCGCAAGATCAATCAGTCCAGCTGCAACAAGGACTACTCCTGCACCGAAGGCTTTTGCCCCAGCTTTGTGACGGTGACGGGTGGCAAGCTGCGCAAGTCGGGTGCTGCATCGGCCACCCTCGCCGACCCGCGAGCCGCAGCGCTGGCTGCTGGCGAGGCGGTCTTTGCCAGCTTGCCCGAGCCGCACATCGCCGCACCGACGCGCGCATTCAGTCTGCTGGTGGCGGGCATTGGTGGCACAGGCGTGGTCACCATCGGTCAGACCCTGGCCGTGGCCGCGCACCTGGAAGGGCTCTACAGCTCCAACCTCGATGTCACCGGGTTGGCCCAGAAATATGGAGCCGTGCTGTCGCACGTGAAGTTCGCGCCCGACCCGGCCATGCTGCACGCCACGCGCGTGGCCAACGGCGAATGCGACACCTTGATCGGATGCGACCTGATCGTTTCGGCAGGCGATGACACGGTGGCCAAGCTCAAGGCAGGCAGCGGTGGGGTGGTGTGTACCGACATGGTTCCCACCTCCGAGTTTTCGCGCAATCCCGACTGGAACCCCGACGCCGACCGGCTCGCTGCGCGCCTGGCCGGCGTGTTCGGTGACCGGGGCCTGGCGATGGAAGCGCTGCGGCTGTCAGCCTCGCTGATGGGTGATTCGATCACGGCCAACATGTTCCTGCTGGGCGCCGCCTGGCAAAAAGGCCTGGTGCCGCTCACGTATGCCGCCATCGACCGGGCGATCGAACTGAACGGCGTGGCGATCGAACAGAACCGCCGCGCTTTCCTGTGGGGGCGCCGCGCCGCGCACGATCTGGCCGCAGTCGAAAAAATTGCGGTGGGG
>JBIKKG010000272.1:0-4534 GCA_044360485.1 Burkholderiaceae bacterium
GGCGCCATTGAAACATTACGTTCGGACATGGCGCGCACCTATGCTGTGGACGTGCATTTCGGGCCTGCCGACCTGGCTCGGGTGAGCGATATCGAGACGCTGGCCGCCCAATGCCAATCGCTGGGCGGGGTGGATATCCTGGTCAACAACGCAGGGATTCAGCACACCTCCCCGGTGGAGAGCTTTCCACCCGAACGCTGGGATGCAGTCATCGCATTGAATCTGAGCGCGGCATTTCATACCACCCGACTCTTGCTGCCCGGCATGAAAGTGCGCAACTGGGGACGGATCGTGAATATTGCCTCGGCGCATGGGCTGGTGGCCTCGGTTGAGAAAGCCGCTTATGTGGCAGCCAAGCACGGCATCATCGGTCTGACCAAAGTGGTGGCACTGGAGACCGCCCAGACCGGCATCACGTGTAATGCGATCTGCCCGGGCTGGGTGCTGACACCGCTGGTACAAAAGCAGATTGATGCGCGGGTGGCCGCCCGCGGCATTTCGCCTGAGCAGGCTAAGGACGAGCTGGTGGGCGAAAAACAGCCCTCGCGCGAATTTGTCACGCCGGACCAATTGGGTGCGCTCGCCGCGTTTTTGTGTTCGGACGCGGCCAATCAGGTGCGCGGTGCCGCCTGGACCATGGACGGCGGGTGGACGGCGCAATAGCGCCGCGCAGGGGTTAACCCGATGGGCGCTCATGATGCGGCGTCGACACGCCAATAGCGTGGTGGGGTAAGTCGACTGCGCGTCCAGTGAAGCGTTCCATCGGGCGCGACGCGCAACAGGATGGCGCCATGGTGGTCACTGCGCAGCACGTCAATGCCTCGATCGAGATAGCGCTGCATCACCATCGGATGCGGATGCCCGAAGCGACTGCGATAAGCCACCTGGAAGATCGCGGCACGTGGCGCCACGGCATCGATGAAAGCGTCGGTCGATGATGTGCGACTCCCGTGGTGTGGCACCAGCAGCACATCAGCACTGAGCGCCTCAGCGCCAAATAGCGACACCAGACGCCGCTCCTGCGCCGCCTCGATGTCACCCGTCAGCAGGAGTGTGACCCCGGCTGCGCGCACCTGAAGCACACAACTGAGGGCGTTGGTGGGTGACCCTCTGGCGGGCTCGGGTGGATCGGCAGGATGCAGGAACCTGAAGCGCACACCTTCCCATTCCCACTGCTCACCTCGCCGACAGGGCAAGTGATGACGTGCGCCAGCCAGGATGGCGTGCTGCGGGGGCAGTGAACTGGCGACCCAATCGGGCGTCATCTCGCGGATCAGCGTGGCCGCGCCACCGGAGTGATCGTCGTCCAGGTGAGAAATGATTAGCGCATCGATATGTTGCACGCCCTGTCTGCGCAGCCAGGGGACGATGACCCGCGACGCCGAATCGGACTGCGGCCCCTGCGAAGGGCCGGTATCAAAGACCAGGACACGCGATCCGGCTTGCACCACCACGGCCGTGCCCTGACCCACATCCAGAGCAGCCAGCCGCACTTCGCCCACGCCCGGTCGATCGAGCGGACTGCACAATAAGGGCAGCAAGGCCAAGGCACCCATTGCACGCCGTGGCACGCCCGGGGGCGACAACAGCAGCACACAACCTGCCACGCCGATCAGCAGTGCGGCCCACTGCGGAGGCGTCAGCCAGATCACGGCGCCTGGCCAGCGCGCCATGTGTTCCAGCGCCCACAGCAGCCATGCGGTGAGCTGCGCAGCGGGCCAGAGCACCCAGGCAGCGGCCTCGGGCCAGAACGGCGCCAGCGCGCCGCCTGCCAAGGCAAGCGGCGTGATGACGATGCTGACGAGGGGAATGGCCACTGCATTGGCTAGCGGGCCCACGATCGAGACCGCGCCGAAGAACAGCGCGCCCAACGGAATCAGCGCAATGGTGGCCGCCCACTGCGTGCGCAGTGCACCGTCAATAAAGCGGCGCGCAGAGGAAAGGTGAAATGACTGAGCGGCACAGGCCCAGACAATGGCCAACACGGCGCCAAACGACAACCAGAACCCCGCCGCCAGCGGTGCCCAGGGGTCAAGACAGGTGATCAGCGCGCCTGCCAGGCCCACCGCTGCAAGGATGGATGCCAATCGCCCGGTTGCCAGCAGCAGCGCCGCGACGGTCAGCATGAAGCAGGTGCGTTGCGCGGGAATGCCCCACCCGGCAATCAATGCATAAGCCCAGGCCACACCGACCGCAACGAGCAGTCGCATCATGGTCACCGGCACACGCAGCGGCAACCCGACATGTACCGCCACACGACTGCGCCACAGGCGCCCTGCCAGGCTGCCCCCCAGCCCGGCCAGCATGGTGATGTGCAGTCCGGAGATGGACATCAGGTGTCCGACCCCGGTCTGATTGAAGACCGACCACAAGGCCGGGCTGATGGCGGCCTGATCACCGATGGACAATGCCGCCAACACGCCGGCCTCACGCTGCAGGCTGGCATCGATCGCAGCCGGCAGCGCACGGCGCACGAGGTGTCTGAAACGCTCTGCAGCAAACAACACGCCGAACACCTGCTCATCCAGGCGCTCTGCGCTGCGCACACTCCCGACCGCCGCAACACCTTCCTGCAGCCAGCGCAATTCGCGATCGAATGCGCCAGGGTTATGCGCAGCATGCGGGCGCTTCAGGCGCACCGTGAACCGCCAACGCTCGCCTGGCACGACCGCTGCCGATGGCGACGCTTGCTCAGCGCGCCGCCCGCTGCCCCAGTTGAGTTGGACCCGGCCGCGCATCCCACAGCCCGGCTCGCAGGATTCGACCTGAAAGCCGAATTGCAGACCGTACAGCCCGCTGACAGGCAAAGCGTCGACCACCCCCGTGAGCTGGAGTTCGATCCCTTCCAGCTCGGCTGGCAGTCGGTCGGCAAGCCTGCTTTGGGCCACCGATGCGGCCCACGACCAGGCCGCCAATGCGACACACGCCAGGACGCAGCCTGCGGCGAGCCCGCCCCGGGCGCTCCGATGCAACATCAGCGCGGCCCACGCCAGGACAAACGCTGCACAGCAGGCAACCACGCGCCAGGCCGCCTGGGGCAGCTGGGCTTGAGCGTGCACACACAGCACCGATACCACGATGCACGCGGGGAGACACAGCACGGGACGAAGGCGCATGACGGGTTCAAGGTAACCCGCCGATTGGGCGACCCTCAGGCCAAACGGCCTAGGCCTGATGGCTGATGCCATGAGAACACGGGGTGCCGCGACAGACCGCATCAGACCATCATGCACTCGCCCTCAGGGCGGCAGACGATTCACCTGCTGCCACACGCGGCGGTGCACCTCATTGCAGCCGCGGCAATACCCTGAAGGCATTGCCCCCCGTTTGCAGGATCACCTGATCCAGACTCACATTGCGCAGCTGGGCAAACACCTCGGCAATGGGTGCAAGCTCTTCCGGCGCATTACGCGCACGCCACCGCCAGGCTGGCGCGATATCCGGCGCATCGGTCTCCAGCACATAGGCTGACGCGTCAAAACCAGCGGCCAGCCGACGAATCTGCAGCGCGCGCTCGAACGTCATGGCTCCACCGAAACCCAGCACAAAGCCCCGCTCGATGAACTGACCCGCCTGCTGTGCACTGCCGTTGAATGCATGGGCAATGCCGCCACGCACCCCCATGCGTCGCAGATGCTTGAGGACGATATCCTGGGCCCGGCGCACATGCAGAATGACCGGCAGCTCGAAATCACGAGCGATGCGCAGCTGCTCGACGAAGAAGCGTTCATGACGAGCCGGATCCTGCACGGGAACAAAGCGGTCCAGGCCGATCTCGCCCACGCCAACAAACGCTGGCTCAACCATGGCGGCAGCGACCGCTGCGCGCAGCGCCGCGAGGTCATCGTCATGCGCACGATCGACACACAGTGGATGAATGCCCAGCGCAAAGCGTACCGAGTCGTGTCGCTGAGACAGCGCGCGCACCGCAGCGAAATTGCCCCGCTCCACCGCGGGCACCACGATGCGTGACACGCCTGCGTGGACGGCCCGCTGCACCACTGCGTCGCGATCATCATCGAACTCGGCGGCGTCCAGATGGCAATGGGTGTCGATCAGCATCACTGAATCATCGCATGCACATGCGGTAGTCCATGACTGTGGCGCAGGCACGGCGCGTTGCCGCAGCATCTGCGGCAGCTGACTAAGCCGGGCCCAGTCGACCCTCACGCAACGACAAGATGCGATCGGCCCGCTGCGCCAGCTCCAGATCATGGGTCACGATCACAAAGGCGGTCGACCGCTCGCGGCTGAGCGCCTCCATCAGATCGAAGACCTGACGCGCGGTGCCGCGGTCCAGGTTGCCGGTGGGCTCATCGGCCAAAACGCACAGTGGATCGCCAACCAGTGCGCGCGCCAGCGCAACCCGCTGACGCTCACCGCCCGACAGCTCACCCGGCCGATGCGTCAGGCGCTCAGAGAGTCCGACCCGACCAAGCATCGCGCTGGCCCGCTGGGCGCAGAGGGCCGGCGTCTCACGACGGATGCGCAGCGGCATCTCGACATTTTCGAGCGCAGTAAATTCCGGCAGCAG
>JBIKKG010000273.1:0-4520 GCA_044360485.1 Burkholderiaceae bacterium
CATCGCCAGGGCCACATCGCCTCGGCCACAGTAGGCCAGGGCTGCCGTGAAGACGACACAACCCACGGTCGTCCAGGCCAGCAGACGCTTTTTGGCGGCATGGCGATCGGCCCAGGCGCCAATGACCGGCATGCTCACCATGACTGCAGCATTGGAGACGGCCAGGGCCAACGCCCAGGCAAGCGAGGCCCAGTCGGCCTTTTGCGCAATCACACCCACGAAGTAGGCATTGAAGACTGCCGTCAGGACCACGGTCGTGTAGCCCGAGTTGGCAAAGTCGTAGAGCGCCCACGCGAATGCCTCGCGTGGCGGTACACCTGGGTTCAGCGCAGTGCGGTCGAAAATCGGCATCGGTCAGCTCGGGCGCTCGGGATGGGCGGGCGCGACAATACCATTGACGGCCGTTTGCGCACGCCCTCAACCCTGCGTTGGACTACAGGTTTGCCCGGCTCATCCCAAACCGCGCAGGCGGTACCACAGCAAGCCGATCAGCTCACGCGAAGCGAGCCAGACGGTTTCCATGCCGCTGGCACTGGGCACCCAGTCGGCCCATTCGCCCCAGCCCGGGGGCGTACTCTTGAATCCGTGCGGTGCAGGAAGCACCCGCAGGCCGGCTGCTTCGAACGTCCGTACTGAACGCGGCATGTGATAGGCCTGTGTGACCAGCACCACCGCGCTGATCCCGTCATGCTTGAGCATCTGCGCAGAAAACTGCGCGTTCTCGGCGGTGTCGCGAGACTGGTCTTCCACCCAACGTACCGGCAGACCGAGGTCGTCTTGCAGCAGGTCGCGCATCAACTCGGCCTCAGCATGGGTCAGCCACTCAGGGCGACCACCCGTGACCAGCAACGGCAGACCGCTGGCACGGGCCAAGCGGGCTGCAGCGAGCACACGATCGATCGTGCGCTCATGCAAACGCTCACGCTGGGGCTTGGACCACCCGTCTCGCACGGCCCCACCGCCCAGCACCACGATCGCCCCCGGCCCCTGACCGCCCTCACGGGCTGCGGCGATCATGCGCGCAGTCAGAGGCTGCTGATCTTTTTCCAGGACATAGGTGAGCGCGTCCGCCGTGACACCGATTGAGCAGACCCACGTGAGGGCCACGCCGGCCACTGCGAGGGCACGGCCCAGCGTCGGCCGGCGCTTCATCCACCATAGCCCGACGGCGGCCAGCAACAGCGTGGCCATGGGCGGCACCACAAGCGCACGCACCACCGTCTTCAGTTCGTAGGGATCCAGAATGAGAGGCTCCTCGCAAAGCGCAACAGTGTAGCCGCGCGATTGCGCGGACCCGTCGGTCATCCCGGAGGCTTCTGTTCGCTGCCCAGTGCGGGGCCCGCAGTCTGATGGGCATAGAATCAATCGGATGAACAGGACAGACGGCACGAACGACAAGGACGACGGAGATCACGCAGGTGAAGCAGACGACACGCATGGCCTAGACGCGATCGACCCGCAGCCCTTCACGAACGCCGGGTCTGATCAGGCCTTGCCCGATGTCACCGAGCATCCGTTTGCAAGGCTGGGCCCTGATCGCATCCTTGATGCCCTGGAATCGGCCGGCTGGCGCGGAGACGGCCGGCTTCTGGCGCTCAACAGCTACGAAAACCGCGTCTACCAGGTCTGGCTCGAAGATGGGTCCAGCGTGGTCGCCAAGTTCTACAGACCGAAGCGCTGGAGCGATGCGCAAATCCTGGAGGAGCACCGCTTCACAGCCGAGCTCGCTGAAGCGGAGATTCCTGTCGTCGCGCCGCTGTGTACGCCGGACAGTCTGCATGCCCATGGAGAGTATCGATTCGCGGTCTACCCGCGCCGCGGTGGGCGTGCCCCGGAGCTGGACGATCCCGACACGCTCGAGTGGATCGGGCGCTTCGTGGGACGCATTCATGCGCAAGGCGCTGTGCGGCCTTTTCTTGAGCGTCCGACGGTCAGCATCGAGACCTTCGGCACCGAACCTCGCCAGTGGCTGCTTGACCATGCCTGTGTGCCCAGGGATCTCTTGCCCGCATGGCGTGCGGTGGCGGACCAATGTCTGCAGGCGGTGAGCCAGGCGTTTGCGCGGGCGGGCGAAGTGCGTCACATCCGGCTGCATGGTGACTGCCATGCAGGCAATGTGCTGTGGACCGATGACGGGCCGCACTTTGTCGACTTCGACGACGCGCGCAACGGCCCCGCGGTACAAGACCTCTGGATGCTGCTGTCCGGTTCGTTCCAGGACATGCGTCGGCAGATGATGGATGTGCTCGAAGGCTACCGGGACTTCATGGATTTCGACCGGCGCGAGCTGCAACTGATCGAACCGCTGCGCACGCTGCGATTAATCCATTACAGCGCGTGGGTCGCGCGCCGCTGGAGCGACCCTGCGTTTCCGGCAGCTTTTCCGTGGTTTGGGACTGAGCGCTACTGGCAGGACCGCATCCTGGAGCTGCGCGAGCAATTGGCAGCCATGTCGGAGCCTGCCATGGACCTTCCTTGACGGCGCTGCTGATCAGCCAGCAAGCGCCTGCTTCAGCCCATCCAGCGCAGTCGGATCCTCGATGGTCGTGAGGTCGCCGGGATCGCGCCCCTCACACAAGGCCTGAATGGAACGTCGCAACACCTTACCCGATCGGGTCTTGGGCAACACATTGACGAAGAGCACGCGAGCCGGTCGGGCCACTGCGCCCAACTGACGATCGACCAGACCCATCACATCGCCTTCCAATTTGCGCCGGTGCGCCGGGTCGGGCACCGCGGCGGGATCACGCAAGACCACAAACGCCATGGCCACCTGACCCTTGAGCGCATCAGCCATGCCCACGACCGCACATTCCGCCACAGCCGCGTGGCTGCTGATCGACTCTTCGATTTCGCGCGTGCCGAGCCGGTGGCCGGCGACATTGATCACGTCGTCGGTGCGCCCAAGGATGAAGTAATACCCGTCCTGATCGCGAATGCCCCAATCAAAGGTCGAATACACCTGCTGGCCTGGCAAGCTGTTGAAATAGGTTTCGACGAATCGCGCATCGTCGCCCCACACGGTCTGCATGCAACCGGGCGGCAGCGGCGGCGCGATGGCAATGACGCCTTTCTCGTTGGGCCCCACCGGCTCGCCGGTCTGCTCATGAATCAGGCGCACGTCATAGCCATACATCGGCACGCCAGGGCTGCCGAAACGGGTCGGTGTCGACTCCATGCCGTGGGCCACCGTCAGAATCGGCCAGCCGGTTTCGGTTTGCCAGTAGTTATCGATGATCGGTCTGCCCAGCCCCTCCGAGATCCACCGCGAGGTGGGCTCATCAAGCGGCTCGCCGGCCAGAAAAAGCGCGCGCAGACTGGAGAGGTCGTAGCGGGACAGCCAGGCAGGGTCCTGCTTTTTCAGCACCCGAATGGCCGTGGGCGCCGAGAACATCACGGTCACCTTGTAGCGCTCGACCAACTGCCACAGGATGCCGGCGTCCGGGCGCAGCGGTGTGCCTTCGTACATGAGGGTGGCCATGCCACCAATCAGCGGGCCATACACGATGTACGAATGCCCAACGACCCAGCCGATATCACTCGTTGAAAAGTAGGTTTCGCCGGGCCGCCCGCAAAAGATATGTTGCATCGAGGCGGCCAGCGCCACCGCATACCCACCCACATCACGCTGCACGCCCTTCGGTCTACCCGTGGTCCCCGAGGTGTAAAGGATGTAGCTGATCTCATTGGATTCGAGCCAGGTCACCGGCACCTGGGCGTTCAGATGCTGCGCACGCAGCGCGGCGTAATCCACGTCTCGGCCGGGCGTGCGCTCAAATGAAGCCAGCCCACGATCGACCATCATCACATGCTGAGGTGGTTGATTCGACAGCCGGATCGCTTCATCGAGCAGAGGCTTGTAGGGGATCACCTTGCCTGCGCGTGAACCCGCATCGGCAGACACGATGAGCTTGGGTGTGGCGTCGTCGATGCGGCTGGCCAGACTCACCGAAGCGAATCCACCGAATACCACCGAGTGAATCGCACCGATGCGCGCACAAGCCAACATGGCAAACGTCGCCTCGGGGATCATCGGCATGTAAATCAGGACACGATCGCCGCGGCCTACACCCAGCGCCATCATCGAGGCAGCCATGCGCTGCACTTCGCGTTGCAATGCGGCAAAGGAGTAGGTGCGCTCTTCGTTTGTCTCTGTCGAGACGAAGATCAGCGCAGCAGCGTCGGCCTGTGCAGGCAACCAGCGGTCCACCGCGTTATGGCACAAGTTGGTTGTGCCGCCCACGAACCAGCGCGTAAAGGGCAGGCGACTGGTATCGAGCACCTGCTTGAAGGGCGTCTGCCAGTCGATCAGTTCAGCTTGCTCAGCCCAAAAGCCGGCCGGGTCTTCGATCGATCGACGATACACAGTCTGATAGTCCACGCGCGCTCCCTCTACTGATCTCGGTGAAGACCAGCAGTATGCCGAGTCATGAGCCGGGCTGCCGAAAGCTGCCGCGGCAATCGGTCTGTCAGACCGACACGAGCAGACGTGCCGCGGGCCAGGGCAACTGACATTCCCA
>JBIKKG010000274.1:0-4508 GCA_044360485.1 Burkholderiaceae bacterium
GCTCGGAGAATCCCGGCATGTCGCAGTGGCTCAGGATGTAGCTGCCATGCTTGTGATGATCGATATGCGAGATCGACATGCCGATCTCACTCAGCTGCGCCGCCCATGACAGCAGGCGGGCATCACGGCTGATGTCGTCCGGTTCGCTGCGACAGGCCTGACGATAGAGTTCGCTGGACAGCGCCGCCAGGGCCTGCCCGTGAGCGTCGTCAATGCCGTAACGCCGGCTGACCCGCGCCACCGTAATGCTGCGCATGTCGGCGCCCGCTGAGCGCCCCAGCAGGTCGTAGAGCACGCCTTCACGCAGCGCCCCGTCGCAGTACTCGAGCGATTCAATCCCGAACTCCTCGAAGACTGCGCTCATCATGACCAGGCCGCCCGGCAGCACAGGTCGGCGGTCGGTCTTGAGCCCGGTGAGCGACATGCGATCCACATGCCCCACCTTGATCAACGCGGCTTCCATGCGGGACAGTGCCTCGCGCGTGAGTGCGGTCTCGCCGAAATCGGCCTGCGCGATTTGCCACAGGCTTTTTGCGGTACCTGACGTGCCAATGGCAACGGTCCAGCCAGCGTCGCGGTAGCGTTGTGACATCGGCTCAAGCACCTCGCGGCAGGCCAGCCGCGCATGGTCCAGGCCCGCCCGATCCACCCGGCCGTCGGCGAAATGGCGCTGTGTCAGGCTGACACAGCCCAGCGGTATCGACTCCAGGAGGGTGCTTTCATAGTCGGTGCCCACGATGCATTCAGTGGAGCCTCCGCCGATGTCCACGACCAGCCGCGTACGGCCATCGGCGGGCAGCGTATGCGCCGCGCCCAGATAGATCAGCCGTGCTTCCTCGCGCCCGGCAATCACCTCGATCGGAAAGCCCAGCGCATCTTGCGAGCGTTCCAGAAATGCCCGCGCATCCGTGGCCACACGAAAGGTGTTGGTGGCCACTGCACGAACCGTATCGGGCGCAAAGGCGCGAAGCCGTTCACCGAAGCGCTGCAGCGCAGCCAGCGCGCGGTCTTGCGCGGCCTGCGAGAGGCGTCCGCCTTCGCCCAGCCCCGAAGCCAGGCGCACCGTTTCCTTGATCTGGTCGAGCGGCCGGATCTGCTCGCCAACCGGTGTGGACTCGATGCGACCGATCAGCAGTCGAAAGCTGTTGGAGCCGAGGTCGACGGCGGCAATCAGTGGGGGTGCAGAGGTGGGCACGGAGGGGCGGCCATACAGACGGAAACGGAAGGGGAAACCGAAGGCGCTTCGCACAAGCCTGAACCGCCAGACGACATTTTGCCGCAGAATGGCTGGGTGCCCTGGGCGGGATGCGCAAAGCATCTGCGAACCGACGCCTGCGAACGCTCGCGGTCTTGCAGGACTTTGAAGCACGCCCAGGCCGCGCAGCGCGCAGCCACGGCGTCGACCGTCACGGTGGCGTCATCCGACGCATGGACAATCGACCGAATGTCTGCCTCCAACGACCCCGCCGCCCTGGCCGCTTCAGCGCCGCGTCTACTCAATCGCGAGCTGGGGCTGCTGGCCTTCAACGAACGCGTCCTCTCGCTGGCCGAAGAAGGTGCCACGCCCCTGCTTGAACGCTTGCGCTACCTCACCATTGTGAGCAACAACCTCGACGAGCTCTTCGAGGTGCGCGTAGCCGAACTCAAGGAGTTGATGCGCGTTGATCCATTGGCCCATATCGATTCCGGGCCAGTGGTCGAGGCGTTGCAAGCGGTGGCCCAACGCGCCCGCCGCCTCGTGGCCCGACAGTACCGCTTGCTGAACGGCACACTCATCCCTTTGCTTGCCCGTGAAGGGATCCTGATCCTGATGAGTCAGGACTGGAACGAGGCCCAGCGCGCATGGGCCGAACAGGTGTTCGTGCGCGACATCGAGCCGCTGCTCACGCCGATTGCTCTGGACCCGGCTCACCCGTTTCCGCGCATTCTCAACAAGAGCCTGAATTTCGTCATCGAGCTGGAAGGCACCGATGCATTCGGGCGTGAGGCCGGAATCGCCGTCGTACAGGCGCCGCGCATGTTGCCACGCGTCATTGCCGTGCCGCCTCAGGTGGCTGGCGCGCCTCATGGCGTCATGCTGCTCACCTCGATCGTAGGCGGTTTTGTCGATCGACTCTTTCCGGGGCTGACCGTCCGGTCGGTGAACCAGTTCCGCGTCACGCGCAACAGCGAACTGTTCGTAGACGAAGACGATGTGACCGATCTGCGCGAAGCCTTGCACGTCGAGCTCACGCAGCGGCAGTATGGCGACGAAGTCCGACTCGAGGTATCTGCGGCCATGGGCGATGGCGTGCTGCAGATGTTGCGCCGCCAATTCGATCTGGGCGAACAGGACTGCTACCGCGTCGAAGGGCCGGTGAACCTGGTGCGTTTGCAGCAGGTGATCGATCTGGTCGATCGCCCCGAACTGAAGTTTTCCCCGTTCGAGCCTGGCCTGCCTGCCGGTCTGAACGGTCGCGATCTGTTCAGTGCGATTGCCCGTCAGGACATCCTGTTGCATCACCCGTACCAGTCCTTTGCGCCGGTCATGGACTTTCTGCGCAGCGCCGCAGTCGATCCGCAGGTGATCGCCATCAAGCAGACCATCTATCGCACTGGCGCAGACTCCGTACTCATGGAATCGCTGGTAGCGGCTGCGCGTGCTGGCAAGGAAGTGACGGTCGTGCTCGAGTTGATGGCGCGCTTCGATGAAGAGGCCAACATCAACTGGGCCTCGCGCCTGGAGCAAGCGGGTGCGCACGTGGTCTACGGCGTGGTCGGCCACAAGACCCATGCCAAGCTGGCGCTGATCATGCGCCGCGAAGCCGGGGCCATCCGCCGCTATGCACATCTGGGCACCGGCAACTACCATCCACGCACCGCGCGCCTGTACGAAGACTTCGGCATGTTCACGGCCGACCCCGACATCTGCGCCGACGTGCACGAAGTCTTTCGGCGTCTGACCGGCACAGGCGGGTTGACCGAACTGAAGAGCCTGCTGCAGGCGCCCTTTACGCTGGCCGAGCACGTCCTGCAAGCGATCGCGCGCGAGGCCGATATCGCCCGCGCCGGCCGCAAGGCCTACATCGCTGCCAAGGTCAATGCACTGCTCGAGCCGCGGGTCATCGATGCCCTGTACCAGGCCAGCCAGGCGGGTGTGAAAATTGACCTGATCGTGCGCGGCGTGTGTGCACTGCGTCCGGGTGTGCCCGGGCTGTCCGAGTCGATTCGTGTGCGCTCGGTCATCGGTCGGTTCCTTGAGCACAGCCGGATTTACCACTTCCATGCCGACGGCGCGGATGAAGTCTGGCTGGCCTCGGCCGACTGGATGCGCCGCAACCTCTTTCGCCGCGTCGAGGTGGCCTTCCCGGTCCGTGATCGGCGACTGAAAGCGCGCGTGCTGTCCGAGGGCATTGCGGTCCATCTGCGGGACAACACGTCGGGCTGGGTGATGGACTCCGAAGGCGGTTACACGCGCCGTGTGCCGCGCGGCGCGCGCTCCGTGAACGCGCAAAAGTCCTTGCTCGCCAAGCTGGCCGCGCGCTGATCGCGGCCTGCGCCAGACCGCGGCGGCGCCTCGCAGCCAGCGGTCCGGTTTGCCCGATGCGTGCGTTCACTGCGGCGGCAGGATGACAGTGCTCAACTGGTGTACGACGCCGTTGTTGGCGAACAGATCGGTACTCGAGACGGCTGCGATGCGATTGCGCGCATCCGTCACCGTCAGAGCACCAGCATTGACAGTGAAGCTCGCATTGCCTGCCAGAACCGGATCCAGCGGCTGACCTGCAGGCAATTCTGCGCGCAGCAGGCGGCTGCCCAGCAGGTGGTATTCCAGGACCGTGCGCACCAGCGCCTTGTTGGCCGGAACGAGCAGCTCCGCTGCGGTGTTTCCGGCGCCCAGCCATTCCACAGCGAGTGCATCAAAGGCTGCGTTGGTCGGTGCAAACAGGGTGTATCGACCGGGCAGCGACAGCAGCCGGATCAGGTCCTCGTTGTCACTGGCCAACCGCAGCGCTGCGACCAGGCTCGACAGTTGAGGCTGGTCTGTCGCCTGCGCAAAGATGGGCTGATCCGCTGGAAGCATCAGCTTTGTGATGATGTGGATGACCCCGTTCGAGGTATCGACGTTAAAGCTTTCGATGCCGGATGCGCGCCCACGTCCGTCAAACAGCACCGCCGAACCGGCAAGGGAATCGATCTTGAAGAATGCGTTGTTCCCCAGGATGGGTTCGATGCTTCTGCCAAGTTGCATGCCTGACTTCACGAGCCGGGTGGCAAGCACGTGATACTGCAGCACCGAGCGCATGAACGCTTCATTGCCGGGTACCAACAGGTCATTCACCGTCTTGCCCGGGCCCAGCAACTCCACTGCCAGCGCATCGAAAGCGGCATTGTTGGGGGCAAACACCGTGAAGCTGCCCGGGCCAGACAGCGTGTTCACCAAATCGTTGCTCTGGCTGGCGTAGGCCAGCGCCTTCGAAAAGCTGCTCAGGGTCGGATTGGCGGCAGCTGCCCCGACGATGCCTCTG
>JBIKKG010000275.1:0-4502 GCA_044360485.1 Burkholderiaceae bacterium
CGCCTCGATATGGATGTGGTAATCCCGTTCGGGCGACGGGTTCGGGAAAGTCTCAAGGCGTTTGGAAGGCGAGGTGGACATCATGCAGATCCGTGCGGGCGGGCCGGGCGGGCTGCATCAGCGCACGTCGGTCCGAAAAGTGAGGGGTCGAACGCCCGATCGACAGGGGATCGGGCGGCGGGTCAAGGAGTGGGCGATGCTGGCCGGAGCCGGTTGTCGCCTGGGAGCGACCCCCTGCTGGGTTACCATTATACGGTTGCGTACCTGCTCTTCGGTCGCCTCTACTCCCTTCGTGTATCCCGCATCGAGCGCCTGATTCCGTGCATCTGAAACTGTGCGACTGAAACTCATCAAGCTGGCCGGCTTCAAGTCGTTCGTCGATCCGACCTCGTTTGAGGTGCCCAGTCAGCTGGTTGGGGTCGTCGGACCCAATGGCTGCGGCAAGTCCAACATCATGGACGCGGTGCGCTGGGTCCTGGGCGAGTCCAAGGCCTCGGAGCTGCGTGGCGATTCCATGCAGGACGTGATCTTCAACGGTTCGTCCGAACGCAAGCCTGCCGGGCGCGCCAGCGTCGAGCTGGTCTTCGACAACGCGCAGTCGCGACTGACCGGTTCCTGGGCCGGGTTTGCCGAAATCTCCGTCAAGCGCGTGCTCTCGCGTGACGGTCAATCCACGTATCTGATCAACAACCAGGTCGTGCGCCGCAAGGATGTGCACGACATGTTCCTCGGTACCGGGCTGGGGCCGCGGGCCTACGCCATGATCGGCCAGGGCACGGTGTCGCGCATCATCGAGGCTCGCCCCGAGGAACTGCGGGTGTTCCTCGAAGAGGCGGCGGGCGTCACGAAATACAAGGAGCGGCGTCGCGAGACCGAGCATCGCCTGTCCGACACGCGCGAAAACCTCACGCGCGTGGAAGACATCATGCGCGAGCTGCAGGCTCAGATCGACAAGCTCGAGCGCCAGGCCGAGGTGGCCCGTGAGTTCCGCGCGCTGGAGGGCGACCGGGAGCTCAAGCAACGCATGCTCTGGCTGGTGCGCAGGGACGAGGCCCAGGCCGAGCAGGCGCGCATCGGTCGTCAGGCGCAGGTCCTGGAGACCGAAATCGACGGGGCAATGGCCGCGCAGCGTGCAGTCGAAGCCGAGCTTGAGCAGGCCCGCAGTGCGCACTACGAGGCTGGTGACGCGGTTCATCGGCTGCAGGGTGACTACTACGCGGCGGCGGGCGAGGTGTCGCGCCTGGAAGGTGAGATTCGCTTCGTCAGCGATTCGCAGGCGCAGCTGCGCGAACGGCTGGCGGCCCTGCAGTCGCAAGCCGACGCCGCGCGCGAGCGTGCCACGCAGTCCGAAGAGGCTCTGGGTCGCAGCGAAGAAGAAGCTGCCGTGGCGCAGGAGCGGCAGGCGCAGCTGGCTGTGCGCCTGGACGACGCCTCGACCGAGCTGCCGGCGCTGGAAGACGCGGTGCAGTCGGCTCGCGAGGCGCTCGATCAGGCCCGTACGCTGGCGGCCGACACCTCGCAGCAGATCCAGGTGGTGGCCACACGCCAGCGCGGCATCGAAGAGGCCCTGCGCGAGTTGGGCGATCGGCAGGCACGCCTGAGTGCTGCGCTGGGGCAACTCGAGGCCGCGCCGGTGGCTGAGTTGGAAGACCTGACCGCCCGTCTGGAGCAGGCGCAAGCCATTGAAGAGAACGCCGCCGAGCGCGTGGCGAGCATCGAAGCGCACTGGACTGCCCTGGATGCCGCGCGCGGGCCAGCCCAGGATGGTCTGCGCGATGCACTGGGGCGCCTGGCGCAGGTCGATGCGCGGATCAGTGCCTTGCGCCAGATCCAGGAGCGGATGCGCTCGGAAAACAAGACTGCGCCCTGGCTGGCGCGCCATGGTCTGGATCAGCTCAAGCGACTGTGGCAGCGCCTGCGCATCGAGCCCGGCTGGGAGACTGCAGTCGAGGCGGTGCTGCGCGAACGGGTGCAATCCCTGGAGGTGGGGCGCATCGAATCCATGAGCGGGCTGCTCGATGAACAGCCGCCCGCCAAGGTCGGGTTCTATGCGTCTTCTGGTGCACCGGGTGGGGTGGCGGCGGTCGCCCCGCAAGGGCTGGTGCCGCTGGCAGCGATGGTGCATACCGGCGATCCGCAGGTCCGGGCGCTGCTGGAGGAATGGCTGCATGGCAGCTATTGCGCCGAATCATCGCAGCGTGCGGTCGCCGAGCGTGCCGCATTGCCACTGGGCGCTCAGTTCGTGCTGCGCACCGGGCACGCCGTGGGGCGCCATCATGTCTGGCTCCATGCGCAGGACAGCGAACAGGATGGCGTGCTGTCGCGTCAGCAGGAGCTGGACAATCTCGAGCGTGAGCACCGTGCGCTGGAGCTCCTGGCAGATGATGCCCGCAGCACGGCGGCGCGTGCCGAGGCTGATGCCACCCAAGCCCGCACGCAACTGGCGGCTGATCGCGATGCGCTGTCGCAGGCGGTGCGCCAGGCGGCATCGCTGCGCCTGGAAACAGAGCGATGCGCGCAGCGTGTGCAGCGGGCGAGCGCCGACCGTGCGCGCCTGGACACGGATCTGGCCGACATCGCCCGACAGCAGGAGGCCCGCGAAGCGGCCATGCTCGAAGAATCGGCGCGCTTTGAAACGCTGGACCTGCAGTTGGCAGACCGCCAGGAGGCCGTCGAAGTCTGCCGCATGCAGGCCGAAGACAGCGACAGCGCGCTGGATGCCGCGCGCAGCACCCAGCGTGATCTGGAGCGTGACGAGCGCGAGGCCGCTTTTGCGGTGCGTGCACTCGATACCCGGCGCCAGTCGCTCACCGAGCAGATCGCGCAGGCGCGCGAGCAAATCGAGCGTGTGAGCGCGGAGTCGGAAGGGCTGCAGGCGCGGCTGGCCGAACTGTCCGACGAGGCGGCCCGGGCGGGTCTGCAGCAGGCGCTCGAGGTGCGTATCGAGGCCGAACGATCGCTCTCCGAAGGGCGGGCCCGTCTGGACGCCTTGGGCGCCTCCATGCGCGAACTCGATGAAACCCGCTTGGGCCACGAGCGCTCCCAGCAGCCCTTGCGTGAGCGGCTCACCGAACTCCAGCTCAAGGAGCAGGCGGCCCGGCTGGGCGCCGAGCAGTTCGATGAGCAACTGCGCGAGGCGCAGGTCGATGCCGACGCCTTGCGCGCCGCCTTCGAGCACACACCCAAGCCGACCTGGTTGCAGGGTGAGGTCACCCGTCTGAGCAACGCGATTGCCGCGTTGGGTGCGGTCAACCTTGCTGCGCTCGATGAATTGGGTACGGCGCGCGAGCGGCTCGATTTCCTGGACGCGCAGTCGCGCGACCTGAACGAAGCGATCGCCACACTGGAAGACGCGATCCGCACCATCGACCGGGAAACCCGCACTCTGCTGCAGGACACCTTCGATACCGTGAACCGGCAGTTCGGCACGCTGTTTCCGGAGCTGTTTGGCGGCGGCGAGGCCCGGCTGGTGCTGACCGGCGAGGAAATTCTCGACTCAGGCATCACGGTGGTTGCTCAGCCCCCTGGCAAACGCAATGCCTCGGTCAACCTGCTGTCGGGTGGCGAGAAGGCACTCACTGCCATCGCGCTCGTTTTTGCACTCTTTCAGCTCAACCCGGCGCCGTTTTGTCTGCTTGACGAGGTCGACGCGCCGCTTGATGACGCCAATACCGAGCGTTACTGCGCCATGGTCCGGCGCATGTCCGACCAGACGCAGTTTCTCTTCATTACCCACAACAAGATCGCCATGGAACTCGCCCAGCAGCTCATCGGGGTCACGATGCAGGAGCGTGGCGTCTCGCGAATTGTCGCGGTCGATATCGACGCGGCAACCCGTTTCGCGGAGGCCGCATGAATGAACTGATGTCGATGCTGTCGATGCTGGGCGCAGGCAGCTCGCTGTGGGTCAGCCTGCTGGGTCTGATTGCCGTCGCGCTCTTCGTCGTGCTGGCCTTCAACCTGCTGCAGTCAATGCAGCGGCGTCGACGCGACGCAGCATTGACTGCCGAGCAAAGTGCGTCCATGACCGAATCGGTCACAGATGCTGCGATCACACCAGGGTCGCGTGCATCAGCCGGCGCTGCGCGTCAGGATGGCAGGGTCGAGCCTTCATTGGGGGCCAAGACCGTGGGCGCCAGGAGCGCTGGGGCCAGCGCAGCCGCCGGTGTGCGGTCTGGCGCACCAGTTCCCACGTCGGGACGCACCGAGCGGATCGAGCCAGTCTTGTCTGCGGCCTCGACCATCCCCGTGGCGCCTGTGGGGGAGGCTATGCCGCCGGCATCCGGCACCCTGATCGAACGGATGGGTGCCCTGCGCGACACGCTGCCTGCAACCGATCCGCCTACACAGGATGCCGGTCGGGCCGCCGAAACGCGCAGCACGACTTCTCCTGCCGACACCCACCCGTCGGTTGAGTCGCTGCCAGCCATGGCGCGCGAGCCCCTGTCGCCTGGCCTTGCGACAGCGCCGCCCCAGGCCTCTGGTGACTCCGCCCAAGCCCC
>JBIKKG010000276.1:0-4491 GCA_044360485.1 Burkholderiaceae bacterium
CGAATAGGCCGCGACGCTGGTGATCCCCAAATCGCTGGCTGCACGGGCAATGCGAATCGAGATCTCACCGCGGTTGGCGATGAACAGGCGGGTCAAAGCCACGGTCAGGACTCCTCGTCAGGCCAGAGGCCAGCTCTGAATGCCCTCACGCTACGCTTAAGCGTTGCGCGCCATCAGGCCGCCATCAACCGCGAGCGCCTGACCCGTCAGGTAGCTCGCGGCAGGCAAGCAAAACGAGAAAGTGAGTTGCGCCACTTCCTCGGGCTCGCCGTAGCGCAGCAACGCCGTGCGGCGACGCGCGAACTTTTGCTTGTGCTCTTCGGGGATGCGTTCAGTGATGCCGGTACGAATCGGGCCGGGACAGATGCAGTTGACCGTGATGCCCTCCTTGCCCAGCTCAACGGCTAATGCACGGGTCAGACCGATGACCCCAGTCTTGGCGGCAGCATAAGGGCTGTTCTCAGGGGTCGCACCCAGTCCTTCGGTCGACGCAATGTTGACGATGCGCGGATGCTCTGCGCGGCGCAGCCAGGGCAATGCCGCGCGCACCATCCGCACCTGGCCGGTGAGCATGACATCCAGGGCGCGCGCCCACTTGCTTTCGTACTCATCGGAATCGATCTTGGTGCGCAAGGACACCCCGGCGTTGTTCACCAGGATGTCGATGCCACCGAAATGCGCGGCGATCGCCGCCACTTTTCGATCGATGTCCTCACGGCTGCCCACATCCAGTTGCCAGCCTTCCACCGTATGGCCGGCTGCACGCATCTCGCGTACGACGTCATCGACAGGATTGAGGTCGGTGACGGCGACGCGAGCACCTTCATCGCCGAACAGATGCGCCGTGGCGCGGCCCATGCCGCTGGCAGCGCCTGTGACGATGACGACCTTGCCGGCGACAGATCGGGAGAGGGTTGTCAGGCGTGGCATTTGGGTCTCCTCGTAAGCGTGAGCAATCTATTTGGGCGGCTGATGCAGCAGGGGCATTAGGGGCAGCAGGGGTCAGCGGGCCTCAGTGAGTCCCGCCATCAACCCGCAGCACCGCACCGGTAGTGAAGGACGAGGCACTGCTGGCGAAGTACAGGGCCGCACCCACGATCTCCTGGGCCTCGCCCCCGCGGCGCAGGGCGATGCTGGTGGCGGCGCGTTCCTTGAACTTTTCCATGTCCCAGGCCTTGGCAATGTCGGTCAGGAACGGCCCGGCCATGATGCTGTTGACCCGTACGGTCGGACCAAAGGCAAAGGCGAATGATCGGGTCAGGTTGTTCAGACCGGCCTTGGCAGCGCCATAGGGCTCGGCATGCGGCGCAGGATTGGCCGCCGCCACGGACGAGACGTTAATGATGCTGCCGCCCTCACCCGCCGCCATACGCTCACCAATCAGCGCCGACAGGCGATAGGGCCCCTTGAGATTCACACCGACAACCTTGTCGAACATGGCCTCGGTGACATCAGACAACTTGCCATAGAGCGGTGACATGCCGGCGTTGTTGACCAGCACATCGACCTTGCCGAACTGCGCATACGCCAGATGTACCAACGCGTCACAGTCGTCCCAGCGACCGACATGCGCCGCTACAGGCAAGGCGCGTCGGCCCATCGCGCGGATGTCGCTGGCCACCGCTTCACACGCGTCGAGTTTGCGCGAGGCGACAATCACATCGGCGCCATGCGCTGCAAAAGCCAGGGCCATCTCACGGCCCATGCCACGGCTGCCGCCGGTAACGAGCGCCACCTTGCCAGTCAAATCAAACAACTTGTCCATTGCAGTCAGACTCCAATCGGTTGCAGGTGAAGCTCAGCTCAGACGAGCGGCGGGCGGCCATCACGCCAGGCCTCGGCGAATTCGGGGGTGTAAGCCGACTCGGGGTCGTTGCGGACCATGCGGTCCAGGCGCTCGGCGTCTTCGCCGACCAGGATGCGCCAGCGGTTGGCACGCACACCGTCCAGAATGATGGTGGCCGCCTGATCTGCCGTCGTGGGCGCCTTGTCGCGAAAATCCACCGCGCGCTGATGCAGGATCCGGCGGATCTGCTCATCGGGCAGCTCGGCCACCGGAGCGCCTGCACGCACCATGCGCTTGCGAGCCGCTGCGACGCTGCTTGCCGCCATCTCGAGCGCGCTGCCATGCCCCAGCACCTGGCCGGTATTGAGTGCGATGGAGGTGCCGATATGACCGGGCATGACCACCGAGCAGCGCACATGCGGCGCGTTCAGGCGCAGGTCGGTCACGAGCGCCTCGGTGAAGCCCTTGACGGCAAATTTGGCGGCCGAGTAGGCCGTGTGGGACACGCCGGCACCGATGGTGGCCCAAAAGCCGTTGACGCTACTGACGTTCACCAGATGCCCTTCGGGCGCAGCGGTGAGCATCGGCAGGAAAGTGCGACAGCCGTAGTAGACGCCCCACCAGCACACGCCGAAGGTGCGCTCCCATTCGGCACGGCTGCCGTCGACAAAGCCCCCGCCACCGCCAATGCCTGCGTTGTTGAACATCAGGTGGATGTGGCGTGTGTTGTGTTCAGCCGTGACCGCATCACGAAAAGCCTGCAGCTCGTACTCGCGGCTGACGTCGGCCTTGAAAGTGGTCACACGGGTGCCCGCCGGTGCGGCGTCCAGGGCCAGCTTGCGGCTTTCGTCCATGGCGTCCTGCGACAGGTCGCACATGGCGACATGCACGCCACTGGCTGCCAACTGATGCACCAGTGCGCGACCGATGCCGGTGCCGCCGCCGGTGACCACGGCAATGTGTTGAGCCTTGATGTCCATGCAAAGATCCTTGGGTAAACGATTGCGTCAGGCGCAATGAGATGGCGCTGTGAAGGCGAACCCCAGCGCTTCCAGGCGCTGAGCCAACTGGATGAGGCGCATATCCGAATAGGCTGGGCCAATCAGTTGCACGCCGATGGGCAAGCCATCGGGACCCTGCCCCCCTGGGATGACCGTGGCGGGCAGATAGGACACACCCGCCAGACCCGCCCAGAAGGTCTGGCTGAAGTACGGCAGCTGCTGGCCATCGATGTCGATCGTGCGCTGGCCGAAGGCCTTGTGATCGTGTGCGAAGGCCGTGGTGGGCATGATCGGGGTAATCAGCACGTCGTAGCGTTCAAAGAATCGGTGCCAGGCCCAGCGCAACTTGGTCCGCGCCTCGTTCAGGCGGACCCAGTCTCGGGCACGCAAGGTCTGCCAGCGGGCCTGCTGGGCCACCGGGCTGCGGTCCTCCGGCGAAGCCCTGTCGGCACGGGCCACCATTGCAGCAAAATCGGCATCGGGCATGCGTGCAGACATGGCCGAGGCCAGCAAGGCATTGAAGACTTCGTGGCTGTGCTCCGGGCTGAACTCGGGTCGCGCTGTGTCACTGACGGCGGCGCCCTGGTCGGCCAGGGTCTGGGCAACCGCCCTCACGCGCTTGACCACCGCGTCGGAGCTTGGGCACATCGGGTCGGAGTCCCAGACAGCGACCCGCAGCGCCGAGGTGGGCTCATGCAGCCCGCGCAGGTTCACCTGCAAACCCGGTGCATCCATCACGTCGGGAATGGCCATGAGCCGCAAGCTCATCTCGAGGTCGTGCGCCGAGCGCGCCAGCGGGCCGATAACCGAAATATCGGTGGGTGTCAGCACGCCGCCCAGCGCATGACCGCGCATCGGGCACAGGTTCCAGGTGGGCTTATGCCCGAAGACCCCGCAGAAATGCGCCGGATTGCGGATGGAGCCACCAATGTCGCTGCCAATTTCCAGACCGGTGAGACCGGCCGCCAATGCTGCGGCCGATCCTCCGGACGAGCCGCCCGGGGTGCGCTCAGGGTTCCAGGGGTTGCCGGTGGTGCCATAAATGACGTTGTAGCTCTGGAAGTCGGCCAAGCGGATTGGGACGTTAGTCTTGCCGAACACATTGGCTCCGGCAGCAGTCAGCCGCTGCACCGCCAGGGCGTCCTGGCTGACCACGTTGTCGCGCAACTCGGGGATGCCCCAGGTGGTGGGCATGCCGGCCACGTCATAGCTTTCCTTGACCGTCATGGGCAGGCCATGCAACGCCCCAAGCGATTCCCCTCGGGCGCGGGCTGCATCAGCCGCGTCGGCCCGGGCGCGGGCGCCTGGTCGATCTTGAAGAATGACCGCGTTGATCGACGGATTGAGGCGATCGATACGCGCCAGAAAGTGTTCAAGCAACTCGCGGGCGCTGAATTCGCCCTGGCGCAGGCCGCGCAGCAGCAAAGTGGCTGAGCGGAAATGCAGATCAGTCACGGCATGTCTCCCTGGTACCGACCCATGCTGGATGCCGGCTGCAGCCGGTATGAAACCAACCGGTCTGCTTGTATTTATTTTTGACGATTTAGGGTAGCACGTGCGAGGGGCGATACTGATCACTTAGTACCGGGTCGGGGCTTTTTCGAGCCGATTATTGTGAACGCTCTGTTTCGCAATCAAGGCGGACGAGGCCGGCTGCCTAAAGCCATCTTCGCCCTGTCCATCTCGACACAACGGCTCTTGAAA
>JBIKKG010000277.1:0-4442 GCA_044360485.1 Burkholderiaceae bacterium
GCCGCTTGCGCCTGCACCGGCGCCGCTCTCGATGGTGGCGCGGTTCGGGCTGCGCTCCAGGTTCGAGGAGACGTTGTCGGTGGTCGACTGTGTGGTGCTGGAGTTGGCCGAGGCTTCGGCGTCGAGTTGCCCGCCGCCAGTCCATTCCATGGCTACCGTGCTGGAGCTGGTGCCGTTGGCTTCAGAGGAGGTCCGTGAGCGCGAGGCGTTGGTCGTACGGCCAGCACCATCGGCTTCGCCAGTGCCGCCAGACTCAGCCGGGATGGGCGGTGCATCGGCGGTGTTGGTGATCACCGGGCCGGTGTCGACCACGATCTCGGGCAGCGGCGGATCGGTCGGTGCGAGAGCTTCTTGTGCCATCGCGCTGCCAAATGAAAGCGCCAGGGCCGCGGCGATCAGTGAATGCTTGAACGTACGTTGCATGACAGTAACTCCGAAAGGTTGGTTGGATCTGGTCGCAAAAGATGGTTGAGCTGATGGCATCTGCGAGAGCAATGTGCCTTGCTCGCGGTCGCATCGACTCGACAGGTCATCAATTGCAAAGTTGATGCCAACCAAGCATCCATGCGGTTCTTCAGGCGACTGTCGTGGATTTGAGGTGAGTTCAGCGCGACCGCGTCGCGGGTTTGTCGCGTCGCTGTGCGTGTTTGAGTTGGGCGGGTCAGTGTGGCACGGGTCACATCTGTGCCCGCACGGGTGGAATCGAGGGGAATGGCTCAGACCTGCCAAGTGCGTGATGCCACGCTGGCGTTGCGCCAGCGTGAGTCTTCAAGACACGCCGGCATTGCACCGGCGTGCGAACGGACCGGGTCGCCTTACCGGACGACGATCACAGACATCGCGTTGGCCTGGGCGTTGCCCACGCCAGCAGCGACGCTCACGCCAACATTGCCGCTGGCAGCAGACAGGGCGCCCGTCACCATGCGGGCACTGTTCGCGGAGTTGGAACTCTCGTACTGCGTTTTGTTCTCCGACTGATTGCTGCTGGCGCTCTGGTCGATGGCCACGGCGGAGCGCACCACCCGTCCGCCTCCTGTCTCGATCATCGAGAGCTGATTGCTCTGGGTATTGCCTGCGCCGGATGCGACGTTCACACCGATGTTGCCTGAGGCGCCGGACAGGGCCGCTTCCAGAATGGCATTGTTCGACGAATCGTCCACATTGAAAGTCAAGTTGGACATCGTCGTCTGATTGGCATAGGCCGACGCAGTAGCGAAGACATCTTGCGACTCGGTGCTGGCAATGGCTGCAGCATTGCTCTGCAGATTGCCTGAGCCAGCGGCGATGTTCAGTCCTACGTTACCGGTTGCGCCTGCGCCGGCGCCCGACTCGATGATGGCGCGATTGGGGCTGCGCACCAGACTCGAGGCGGTGTTACTGGCGGTGCTTTGAACCGTGCTGCTGTTGGCGGTGGCTTCTGCGTCCAATGGGCTACCACCGGTCCACTCCAGGTTCAGGCTGCTGGAACTGGTCTGGTTGGTCTCCAGGTTCGTACGCGAGACTGAGCTGTTCACGGAACCGCTGCTTGCGCCAGATTCGCCGCTGACCTCGGCGACTGGGGGCCCCGCGGTGGGTGCCGGAGCCTCCTGAGCGATGGCCTGGCTCAAGGTCAGTGTGATCGCGGAGGCAAGTAAGGTCTGTTTGCAGGTTTGATGCATGGGGTGCTCCTTTATTGAGGCAGTACCACCTTGCAATCCAAAGGCCAGGCTACAAAGTTTTACCTGAATCAGGCACTTGAACGGACCAGGTCCGTGAGTGGTGAGGGCATGCGGTGCATGCGAGCCAGATATGTCTCAAGTTTGAGTGTGTTGAAATGCCGCCCTGTCGTGTGAACCATGTCGCAATCGGTTCGACGCGATCGGCGTGCATGGACCTACAGTCCGGTCGCGCGCAATTGGACCGTGTTGGCGGTCACGTTTTGCATGCCAGCCGCCTGATTGATCTGCACGATGCCATTGGCGCCGTTAAATGCGCCCTCTGCAATACCCACTTCGCGCCGACCGGTCGGGTTGGCGGCGGCGCGCGGTGCGCCCGGTTGTCCCGAGACGGTTGCGGCCAGGACATCATCTGACGATGCTGCCATGTCGGCGATCTCGACCCGCATCGTGTTGCTCTGGCGGTTCTGGTCGCCGCTGGCCTGATTGATCGACAGCAGGCCATGAGCAGCCCCCATCACGCCGTTCAGAATCCATGCCTGATTGTCGACTGCTGAACTGCGCGAGGCGGTGTCCGGTGCCGATTGGCCCACGGAGGTAAACGTCGCGGAATGACTGCCGATCGCGACCGATGCCGCATTGGCTTGCTGGTTGTTCAGACCTGCCGCCGCATTTAATGCGATGCGTCCGCGTGAACCAGACAAGGCTTCGGCGTCAATCAGTACGCTGTCGCCTTGCGCGGCGCGATCGATGCCTTGAGCGCACGCCACCCCACCGAGTCCCATCAGCAGACACAGTACGGCTGCGGTATGCAAGGTCGATCGATTCGCTCTCATCGTATCTGGGGCATGCGACCAGCCAGTCCGCTCATGACGCCATTGATTTGGCCACCCAGCCCAGCCGTCCCGCGCGTGGCAGCGGAAAAGTCCGCGCCGCCACCACCAATGCGTGCCGTGGCGCCGGTCACCGAGCCGGCACTGGCTGCAGCAGTGCTGGCAGCGCCACCCGCGCCCGACGCGGCCTGACCGACTGAGTCCAAGCGGTTGCCCAGATCCTGGGTTGGGAGCGCCATGCCACCTGGCGAGATGGGTGAGATGCGGGTCGAAGCCAGCAAGTCGTCGCTGACTGACTGAATGCCGGAAGGGCCATTGACCGCAGGCACGCTCGGCGGTTTGATCGTTGGGATGGCGGGCGCGGCGATGGGCGGCACTGCAACGGTTGGCACCGCCACGGCGGGCACTGCCGGTGCGGAGATCGTCGGGACAGTGGGTGCAGACACGCCTGGCACGGCCGGGACCGAAACGCCCGGTACCGCAGGGACGGCGACAGCGGGCACGGTCACTGCCGGCATGCTCACAGCGGGTACGGTGGGCGTTGAAATGCCGGGCACTGCGGGTACCGAGATGCCTGGAATGGTTGGCGTGGCGACCGCCGGAATGGCGGGCACCGATACCGAAGGCATGCGGGGGACCGAGACCCCGGGAATGTTCGGCACTGCGACGGTCGGTATGCTCACTGCAGGCACGCTGGGCCTGGAAATCGCGGGTACGGAAGGGACCGATATGCCAGGCACCGCAGGGACCGAGACCCCGGGAATGTTCGGCACTGCGACGGCCGGCACGCTCACTGCGGGCACGGTGGGCGTTGAAATGCCCGGCAGTGCAGGGACCGAGACCCCGGGAATGTTCGGCACTGCGACGGCCGGCATGCTCACTGCGGGCACGGTAGGCGTTGAAATGCCCGGCAGTGCAGGGACCGAGACCCCGGGAATGTTCGGCACTGCGACGGCTGGCACGCTCACTGCGGGCATCAATGGGGTCGCGCCTGCTTGCCCTGGCAGGCCGAATCGCGGAATGCTGGCCAGTGAGGCCCCCAGACTGCCGCTCAACAGGCCGTTGAGTTGGCCGGTCGCCCGTTGCACGACCGCTTGCGGCGCCATCGTGCCGAGTCCGTCGGTCAGGAATCGGCCCACTTGCGGCACCAGCATGCCGCTGCCGCCCTGGCCGCGCCCCATGCCTGACACATCCATCGCCGGAGCCAGGGTGTTGTCCAGATTGCCGGTGAGTTTTGTCAGCACCGAGCTGATGTCGGCGTCGAACGCGGACAACACTCGGCGATCGTTGACGACCAGGGGCGAGCCCCCGATCGCCTGGCGGCGCTCCAGTTCGGTCAGGATCACCACCCGTCCGTCGGACGCGACGGCCGGCGAGCCCGCCAGGCCTACCGACCCCAAAATCGCCGCAGCTAGACTAAGCTTGATCAGCAGCCGGGTCGGGGCATCGATGCGCCGAGCAGGTGCTGAAGATCTGGACCGGTGGGTGGATGGCATGCACGCAGTGTGAGGCCGGCACATCCTTCGATGCAGGTATTAGTTGGCGCAATCCGCTGTGAGGACGGGCTTGGCGGACGACTGGAGCAGGGCCTGACCCGCCCCCGTCTGCCCACGCCCTTGAGCCTGCGCCTATTCCATCACTGACCTCAGACGAGCCTGACTTCATGACCCGTGTTGAAACCCCTTCCGATCGTTCGTCTGCAGGCGCCCGGCGCGCCACACTCTCGATCCTGGCAGTCTCCCTGGCTGGCATGTGTGCTCCCCTGATGGCCCATCAGGGTCACAAACATTCTTCCGGCAAGGCAGCAGGCAATGCCGCAGGCGCTCCGGCGGCGCCTGCGAAAAATGAGGTGACCCAGTGGGAGCCCACCAATCTGCGCCTGCCGAATGTGGCGGTGCGTGATCAGGATGGCCAAAACCATGTCTTTCATCGCGACTTGGTCAAGGGCCGCAAA
>JBIKKG010000278.1:0-4400 GCA_044360485.1 Burkholderiaceae bacterium
AGGCAGCATGCGTGCGAGGACATTGTCCCGACGGACCAGATGGTGCCAGAGTGCCGCGCCGATATGCAGCGCGACCAGCGCCAGCAGCGCCATGGACATCAGGCGGTGGATATCGAATGTGGTGTCGGCCGCGGCCTTATCGGGTGACACGATGCCCGGCAGCGAGAAGACCCCGAACACGTCCAGGGCCGGAAATTGCGAGATGCCAACGTAGCCAGCCAGCGGCACCGCGATCAGCAGGGCATACAGGCCCCAGTGGTTCAGATGGCTTGCAATGCGTTGCCGCGGTGAAAGGGTGGGTTCGTCCGCGGGGACGCCGTGCAAGAGCCGGTAGCCCAGCCGCGCGATCACGATGATCAAAATGATCACGCCGATCAGCTTATGGCTGCTGTAGAGGGCATTGGTGGTGGCATCCCAGATGTTGAGGGTCTTGCCGCGCAGGGTCATGTACAGACCGATCGGAAACTGCAGCGCAAGCAGCACCACGGTCAGCCAATGCAGGACGCGGGCACCGCGTCGGTAGAGCGCAACGGCAGGTGGGGCGGGTGTCGACGGTCCCATGTTCATCTCCAGTTGTGATGGGGTCCTGTGGTGCGCACCGGACTCGGCTCTGGGGTGGCCATGAATGCGCGAAAGCGGATGTCCGGTGCGCTCAGGTTGTGCCGCGAGGGCTCGACTCGGCCAAAGCGCGCGGCCGGCGCGCGCGCTGCACGAAAGTTCATGATCGGCGCAGCACCAGCACCAGCACCAGCACCAGCACCAGCACCAGCACCTGCATCCGACCCGTTGGCCTCCCAACTCGCCAGCGAAACGTCTGCCTGGGTTTGCTCCACGTACATGGATCGCAGTGCGGCAAACGGCTGGCCGATGGGCACGGGCGGGTCGAGTGATACCGCGAGCTCGGTGCGCTCGGGCGTGGCCTCGGACACGGCGAGCACGCCCGTTGAACCGTTCGCAAACGCCAGACGGAAGGTCAGCGAAGCGGGCTCGAAGGCAATGCTGCGGATGGCCACGTAGGGGCGTGTGCTGTGCTCGATCGGCCCAATCAGGAAGGAGCTTCCGTAGGCACTGTCGGGTAACTGGGGCGGTGGCAGGGGTTTGGGTCGCCAGTACCCGTCGCTCGGGTAAACGACCAGGATCTCGATGTCGCGCAGCGGCCCCCGCCGCAGCAACTGGACCAGATGCAGACCTGGCTCATGGCGATCACCGACCTGGAAGTCCACCCGTTCCCCCCGCCAGAAGGTGGGATAGGTATGCCCCACCAGCCGAATGTGCGCATCCTCGTGAAGGGTCACGGTGCGCGGCGTGAAGACGAAGCGCGGATCGCCCGACATATCGCAATCGGTGAAGTCGGGCGCGGTGCTGTCCTGCGTGACCGAAGCGATATAGGGCGGATGTTCGGCTGCGATGCGAAACGCGCGGATGCCCGGCGCTTGCAGCTTCACATAGACGTTGTCTTCCTCGGCGCAGCGGGTCGGGGTGCTCGCGTTGATGAAATCGACGGCGACCGTTTCGGCGACCACCGATGCCGCTGTCGCATTGAGGATTGCACAGACCGCCAGCGCGGTCAGCCAGTGCGCTGTCATACGCCTCAGCCGTCGGCTTGGGGCAGCAGGGCTGCGTCATCGAAGAGATGACCGGCGCGGCGTCGCTTGGTTTCCAGATAGCCACGGTTGTCGCGGCGTACTGGCGCAAGCAGTGGTAACCGCTCAACGACCTCGATACCGGCCTGCACCAGCCCGCCCACTTTTGCCGGGTTGTTCGTGAGCAGTGCGACCCGCTGCACGCCCATCATGGCCAGCATGCGCGCAGCCGCGTCATAGCGGCGCTCGTCGCGTTCGAAGCCCAGTGTCGTGTTGGCATCGATGGTGTCGAGTCCCTGATCCTGAAGACGGTAGGCTCGCATCTTGTTGGCCAGGCCGATACCGCAGCCTTCCTGGTTCAGGTAGAGCAGGATGCCTCCGCCCAGTGATTCGATCGATGCGATGGCTAATGCGAGCTGATCGCCGCAGTCGCAACGCAGCGAGGCGAACACATCTCCGGTCAGACAGGCGGAATGCAGACGCACCGGGACCGTGCCACTCAGGTCGGGTTGGCCGATGCGGATCAGCGACCAGACATCGCCCAGGTCATCGCGAAACGCCACGACCTCGCTGTCGGTGGCGCCGCGCAGCGGTACCCGTGCACTGGAGACGCGCCGCAGCGATGGCGCATGACCCGCACGAAAGGCCAGAACGTCTGCCGCTGCCGCCTGCAGCACGTGCCCTGCGAGGTCAACAAGGGAGGGTGTGTGCGCTGCAATGGTCAGCATGGCCGGCAGCAGATGGGCGAGTTTGGCCAGTTCCACCGCTGCTTGGCCGATCCGATCTCCCAGGACGGGCGGGGTACTCAGCGTGGCGCTCTGTGCCGAGCCGGACTCGCTGACCAGCGCCATCAGTTGCGCGTGATCGACAGATTCCGGCAGGGGCATGGCGCCTGAGGCCACGCCCGGGCAACCCAGCGATGCCGCGCGCGTGCCCGAGACGACCAGCACCAGCCCGTCCGCTGGCCCGCTCACCGCGAGGCTGCGCAGTTCGGCCAGCATCGCGGGCGTCAGGCCGTCCACTGGAAAGGCCAGCCGTTCCGCTTGCCCGGCATCGGTGAGCAGGACTGGCCGACCCGCCATCAGTTCCGCGATTGCCCGCTGTACATCAGCCCGCCCGCCCTGGGCGAGGAGCCGGGTCAGCAGTGGCTGTGTGCCCGGCCTGTCCACGGTTGCGTTGTGACGATTCATTCGGGCTCCTGCACGCCACGGTTCAGTCAGCGACTATGCCATGATCGACGGTTGCACCGTGTCATTCAGGGAGTCGCTGTTGGGGTCGAAATCCAGCACCGAGGATGCCGGCCCCCTCGCGCTTCAGACCGCGTGGCGCCGGGTCCTGCGGGCTCGCACCACGGGCCGCTTTGTGGGTAGCAAGGCTTGGCGGTCGCTGTACGGACCACTGGTCGCCTGCTCTGATGCGAGGCTCGTGGTCGGGCAGATCGGGCAGTCGCTTGACGGACGTATCGCCACCTCCACTGGCCAGTCCCATTACATCAACGGCCATGAGGCGATCGTCCATTTGCACCGCTTGCGCGCGCTCGTGGACGCGGTGGTGGTCGGTGTGGGGACCGCGGTTGCGGACGATCCGGCGCTGACCGTGCGCCATGTCGAGGGCACGAGCCCATGCCGCGTGGTGATCGACCCCGCGGGTCGCACACCGTTCGAGTCGAAAGTCTTTGCGCCCGATGGCTGCCGGCGCCTGGTGGTCACGCGGGTGGGCACCCGCACGCGGTTGCCGGACGGCGTCGAGTCGGTGCCGATCTTGCCCGATGCAAGCGGCGCACTTCCGCCGGGCCTTATCCTGGAAGCGCTGGTGGCCCGCGGCCTGCATCGCATCCTGATCGAGGGCGGCGCGGCGACGCTGTCGCGTTTTCTTGACGCGCGCTGTCTGGACCGTCTTCACATTGCAGTGGCCCCGCTAATCATTGGCGCCGGGCCGCTGGGGCTGACGCTTGCACCGATCGATCGACTCGACGCGGCTCTGCGTGCCCCGGCGCGCTGCCACCCGCTTGGCGAGGACATGCTGTGGGATGTCGCGCTGGGCGCAGTGCGGCAAGACTGAACGCAGGCCTCAATGCCCCCTCAGTCGCCCTCTGTCCCTTCGGGTCAGCACGGTTGCGCCCAGAGATCGACGTGGCCTACGCACAGCCGGGAGCGGCCATCGGCCAGGAACGCCAGACGGCGTGCGCGCCAGCTGTCCAGCTCGTGTGGTGACAGTGCTCCCGTTTCGCTCACTGCCCGGTGCCAGCCTTCAAGCAGTTGCGCCTGAAGTGCGCTGTCTGCCTGACCCAGGCGCCAGTCGGCCCGTGCGGTGCGCACGGTAAAGCCCGCAGCTTCGAAACATTGCGCGGCGGCTGCACCCGCCTGGGGCCCCAATGCGCCGCCCAGCCCCTTGTCGCCAAGCTGGTGGGCATTGAACGCGGCCAGAACACGGCCATCGAACGGGTCGGGTGGCTCGCAGGATGTCCGCCCGTCGTAACTCAGGGCGATATACACCGGCCGACGGTAATGCGCCGCGCTGGCCACCAGGCGCTCAAGCCAGGCCTGCGAGACCAAGTCCAGAAAAGCGGAAGCCGTGAGCAAGTCCGTCTCCTGCGCCACGACGGATTCGATGCCGTGCTGCAAATCAGCCTGCCATGTCGTCACGGTCACCGATGCCGGCAGCGTGCGCGCATGGTGCGAGGCTCTCGACAGCAGCACCGGATCGTTGTCGACGAGGCACCAGTGCTGGCGCGCTGGCAGCTGGGGCGACAGTGCCCGCAAGGTTGAACCGGTACCGCAACCGAGGTCAGTGATGCGGACCTGCCCCTGCGCCTGT
>JBIKKG010000056.1:0-15148 GCA_044360485.1 Burkholderiaceae bacterium
CGCCTGCTTCAGCGTCCCGCGGATTGGTCTATCCGTTCGAATCGCCGGGCGACGGCCGATCGATGGAAGTGGCACCGGGTGTGCTCTGGATCTGCATGCCCATGCCCGGGTCTCTGAAACACATCAATCTCTGGGCGCTGCGCGATGGCGACGGCTGGACCCTGGTTGACACGGGTCTGCAAAACCCGGACACCACTGCCGCGTGGCAGCGACTGCTGTCAGAAGATCTCAAGCCCGGCGCGCCCAGAAGGATTATTGCGACCCACATGCATCCGGATCATGTCGGCATGGCCGGTTGGCTGGCGCGTCGCTACGACGTCAAGCTCTGGATGACGCGCCTGGAGTATCTGACCTGTCGGGTGCTGGTGGCCGATACCGGTCGCCCCGCACCCATTGCCGGTGAACGCTTCTATCGCAGCACCGGCTGGGGCGATGAATCCATCGAACAGTACCGCTCCCGCTTTGGCGGGTTCGGCAAGGCAGTGCATGCGCTGCCCGATGACTACCGCAGGTTGCGTGATGGCGAAGTGCTGCGTATCGGCGAGCATGACTGGCAGGTGATCGTGGGCACAGGGCACTCGCCTGAGCATGCATGCCTCTATTGCCCTGCGCTGTCTTTGCTGATTTCAGGCGACCAGGTGTTGCCGAAAATTTCTTCGAACGTGTCGGTGCATCCCACTGAACCAGATGCCGATCCCCTGGGCGACTGGTTGGCCTCGATTGAAAAGATTCGGGCTCAGGTGCCCGACGATGTGCTGGTGCTGCCCGCGCACAATGAGCCATTTCGCGGGTTGCATGCGCGCTTGTCGCGTCTGGCGGCTGGGCATCAGCGTGGGCTGGAACGGCTGCGTGAGCGCCTGTCCGAACCTCGCCGTGTCATCGATGTATTCGGTGCCTTGTTTGCCCGACCGATCAACGGACATCAACTGCTGAGTCTGGCCACCGGCGAGGCGCTGGCGCATCTGAACTACCTGCTTGCGCGCGGTGAAATCACGTGCACGCCCGATGCGCAAGGCGTGGACTGGTATCAGCGCGCCGCCTGATGTGGCATGCGGGCACGCTTGAATGCCCCCGAATCGTGAATCATGACCGCGCAGGGGTGACTCACGGCAGAAAAGGTGGTGACAGTAAGCGCAGCCCGACGGAGATCCAGCGGTAGGCCGATACCGGAGACTCAAAGCGTGAGCCTAGCGTGGTGTCAATTTGTACCCGGTCAGGTATGACCCAGTAGCGGATCCCGAATTGACCTGCGCTGCCCTCGCCCTGACGACCGAAGGTTTCGGCGATCAGAAACGTGCGCTCGTTCAGGTAAATCTCGGTGCCGATCCCCCAGGTGGTATCCCAGGCACCACTCAGACCGCGTGTGTGCACCGCGCCAACATTCAGATGCATGACGACTCGGTCGTTGGCCAGCGCCACCGACACCGGGATGTTCACGTACGGCTCGAAAAGACTCGCGCGTTTGGGGGAGTACCAGGTGTCGAGTGTGCCGACCGACACGCCCCAGCCCCATCCGCCCGGTTCATCAAGGGTGCGAAACAAGGTCTTGAATTGCGCGAACAACCGCTTTTCGTTCTCGTTACCGGGGCCCCACTCATAGGCGCCACCCAACGTCAGCTCGAACCAACCGAACGGATTGCAGCCGGGCAGGGCCCAGAGGTCGGTCCGATGCCCGCGATAGGACTGGACCCAGGATTCGATCTGGCAGCTTTTCGGGTCCACGATGCGGGCATCGTCGGTAATCATGGGGCGCGCAGCCTGGGCAGTGCCTGGCACGGAGATCAGCAGGCAGATCAGGAGCAAGACGAGAAGCGCGCGTACGCAGGGTCCTGTGGACGTCTGGTTTGAATGAGGGTGCATGGCAGGCCCGTGCAAGGACGGGTCGGAAAGTGGCGATGAACAAAACGTCGCTGTCAATATCGCGAAAAAAAACGGTGAGCGAGTGAGCGGAGCAGGGGCCTGGGAGGCGCCTCGGCTCAGCACATGAGCATGCCTCCATCGACCAGAATGGATTGACCGGTCATGCCAGCTGATTCCTTCGAGCCGAGATAAATGGCCAGAGCCGCAATTTCCGAAGGATCGAGCACGCGACCGATCGGAATGCGCGCGAGGGCGGCCTGCACAACCTGATCCCCATTCGCCCCGCCAATGGCCGCATAACCGCGCTTGAGCGTTTCAACCATGTCGGTTTGCACGAAGCCCGGGCAAATGGCATTGACGGTGACGCCGGTAGCGGCCGCCTCGAGTGCGACGCAACGGGTGAGCCCCACCACGGCATGCTTGCTGACGTTGTAGGCCGACTGATTGCGTGAGCCCCATTTGCCTGCAGTGGACGCGATATTGACGATACGTCCGTAGCCTTGCGCCTGCATGCGGGGCAGCACGGTTTGCATGAGGTGAATGACCCCGAAGAGGTTCACATCGAGCAGCTTTTGAAAGTCCTCGGGGGCGTAGTCGAGGAAGGTCTTCGACTGATAGATACCTGCGTTATTGACCAGCGTGTCCAGGCGTCCGAAATGGGCTTGCACAGCATCCACGGCTGCGATGCAGGCAGTGCGGTCGGTGACATCGAGCGGCAGCACCAGCACGCGCTCTGGCGGCAGACCCAAGGCGCTTGCGACCGACTCAAGCTTGCTGCGATCGGTGGCCGCCAGGGCGAGCGAGGCGCCTTCGGCCGCGTAGGCATGGGCAATCGCTTCGCCGATGCCGCGGCTTGCGCCGGTGATCAGGGCCACGTTGCCGGCCAGTCGGCCCGATGGCGCGCAAGGGGCAGGGGATGCGGGGGCAGGGTGGGTCATGCAAGCTCCATCGAATGTGTGCAACAGGTCAGGAGAATTGTCGCCTGTCGCAGGCTACACTCGCATGATGGTGCCTGATCCTTTGAGCGCGGAGGCCCGCGTCACGCGTGCCGAGATCATCGAACGCAGTCTGCAGGCGGTGGCCGACCGTGTGGGTGACCCTGGCCAACAGGTATACGCACGTCTGTTCGAATTGCTGCCTGATTCCAAACCGCTGTTCGTGCGGGACCCTCAAGGGCAGGTGCGTGCCGAGATGCTGCAACGGGCCTTTGAAACCGTGCTCGATCTGGTGCGTGACGGCCATTTCGCGCGCGGCATGCTGCATGCCGAATATGTGAACCACCGACAGATCGGTGTGCCCGATGGCGCCTACGATGTGTTCTTCACCGCGATGGTGGATACTTTTCGGACTCTCCTTGGGCCCGATTGGGGACCGCAGGAGGAGGGCGCGTGGCATTCGGTGCGCGAAGAAATTGCCGAGATTGTCCAGTGGGCGGAGGCCGCCTTCAACGGGACTGACCCCTGATGCGCGACGCCCTCGCATCGCGTCGCAGGATCCACACCGCACAGCGTCGATTGAAAGGAGCGCCAGTCCATGCCCGCCCTCAGTGAAGCCCAGATCAGTCAGTATCACCGCGACGGCATTCTGATTGCACCGTGGGGACTGGACGCCGAAACGGTCAGCGCGTTGCGCACCAAACTCGACGGCTTCCTCGCCGAACAACGCATCACTGATGCCGACTTTGTGCCGGATATCATCGAGCGCGATGCGTCGTGGCTGGAATATGCCAGGCGCCCTGAAATTCTGGATGCGGTGGCGCAGCTGATTGGTCCTGACATCATCGTGTGGGGCTCTGCGCTGTTCTGCAAGGCTGGCCGAGGTGGCAAGGCGACGCCCTGGCATCAGGACGGGCATTACTGGCCGATCCGGCCACTGGCGACCGTCACCGTGTGGATTGCCATCGATGACGTGAACAGCGAGAACAGTTGCCTGCGGGTGATTCCCGGTTCCCACGCAGCACGCAAATCGTTTGAGCACGACACCGACCACAGCGACGCGATCGTGCTCAACCAGGTCGTGCGGTCCGAACATCTGCAGACCAGTGAGCCCCGTGATATCGAATTGGCACCGGGGCGCTTCTCGATTCATGATGTCTACCTGATCCACGGCGCAAACCCCAACAATTCGGGCAAGCGGCGTGCGGGTATGGTGTTCCGCTACATGCCGGCCACATCGGTGTTTGATCGTGAACTGGCGCGTCAGCAGGTGCGCGAGATGGGCGTGCTTGATCTGTCGCGTCGGGCCTTGCATCTGGTGCGCGGCACTGACCGCTCGGGACGCAATGATGTGCTGCGCAGCGATGCTCGCGCATAACGCGGTCTGACCATGGCACGGATTGGGTTTGTGGGCCTGGGTGCGATGGGCACTCCCATCGCCATCAATCTGCTGCGGGCCGGGAACCAACTGACTGTCTACGATCTGAATGCATCGGCCTGCCAGCGGCTGGTCCAAGCGGGCGCACGCAGGGCCGATTCGCCGGCGAAGGCGGCGCAAGTTTGTGAGGTGTTCATCACCCTGTTGCCCACGTCTGTGGAGGTGGCGCAGGTGCTGGAGGGCGAGGGCGGGGCCCTCTCGAACGCTGCGCGTGGCACGTTGTTCATCGACATGGGCACCGGACGACATGACGATTTCATGCGCTTGCGCAGCCAGGCAGCCGCCAGCGGGCACACGCTGATCGACAGTCCGATTGCGCGCGGGCCCGATTTTGCTGCGGCCCGCGAAATCCTGTTTTTGGTCGGTGCTGAGGCCGGTGAGTTGGCGCGAGCGCGCGCCGTGCTGCAGCCGGTCTGCGAAGAAGTGGTCCATTGCGGTCCACCAGGCAGCGGTCTCAAGACCAAGATCATCAACAACTATCTGGCTGCGGTCAGCGTGGTGGCCAATGCCGAAGCGCTGGCATTGGCCGATGCAGTGGGGCTGGATCGCGACTTTTTGCGAACGCTCTGGAAGCGGACGGTGGCGGGTCGTGGCGCGCTGGAAACCGTGTTTCCGTCAAAAGCACTCGTGGGCGATTACGCGCCAGGGTTTTCCGCGAGGCTCGCGCGCAAGGATCTGCAACTGGCGCAGGCGCTGGGTGAGGCGCAGGGGCTGGAGATGCTGAGCGGCGCTGCGGCGCAGGCGCTGTTTGATCTGCAAGATCGGGCCGGCCGCATCGATGAAGACTGGACGGCGCTGCTGGATGTGCTGCAAAAGCGTCGCCGTGCAGACCCAGTGTGAGCGATTGATCGGCCAACCGACGCACAGATGTACGCATCGACTGCGGATGGATTGCGGATGGCGAGCGGATGGATTGCGTCAGGATGACCGCCAGGGGGATTTCCTTCGAATCTCTATTATTTAACATAATATACATTATACGCAGTACAAGGACCGACAAAGGCCTACGCTTGCGCGTGTGTGCGGGCCTCTTTTTCGAACTTGCTCCGTAGAATCGGGATCTTTCGCGTGCGATGGTCCGATCGATCCCGATCCGGCGTGCACCAGGAGTTGCTGTGACGCCGACCTCTGTTCAATGGGCTGGTGCGATCCTGTTTGCGGTTGCGATTGCCCACACGTTCTCCACCAAATTCTTTGAGCGCAGAGCGCATCTGGACACGCGTCATGCCGGGGCCTGGCACATGCTCGCCGAGGTCGAAATCGTCTTTGGTTTTTGGGCGATGGTCATGGTGGCTGTCATCGCGATGATGTCTGGCACCGGTGCCGCGACCGCCTATCTGGACGCCCGCAATTTCACCGAGCCGATGTTCGTCTTCGCCATCATGGTGGTGGCTGCCAGTCGTGCTGTGCTGCAGGCTGCCCGCAACGTGGTCGAAGCCATCGCCTCGTTTGTGCCGGTTCGTGGCGCCCAGGCCTTCTTTTTCCTGACACTGGCTGTCGTGCCCCTGCTTGGCTCGTTCATCACGGAGCCCGCGGCCATGACGCTTGCAGCACTGATGCTGCGCGATCGCCTGGATGGAGCCAATGCCTCCAAGCCGCTCAAGTACGCCACGCTTGGCGTGCTGTTTGTCAATGTCTCGATCGGCGGGGTGCTGACCCCGTTTGCTGCACCGCCGGTACTGATGGTGGCCGCCAAGTGGCAGTGGGATGTCTTTTACATGCTGACCCATTTCGGCTGGAAGATGGCGCTCGCCGTGTTCATCAACGCCGCCGTCCTCACGTTCGTGTTCCGAAACGAATTGGCGAGCTTGTCGGCCTCATCAGCAGCCGGCAAGACGGTGACGCCGCCGGTTCCCTGGATTGTTTCGGTCGTTCACTTCCTGATTCTGGCCGGCATCGTCGCGTTCCTGCATCACCCCGCAGTGTTCATGGGTCTGTTCCTGCTTTTTATGGGGTTGGCCTCTGCCTACCCTCAATATCAGGATCGATTGATTCTCCGTGAGGGCCTGCTGGTCGCCTTCTTCCTGTCCGGCCTGGTGGTGTTGGGTGGATTGCAGAGCTGGTGGCTCGAGCCGTTACTGCACAGCATGAATGCCGATACCGTGTACTTCGGGGCCACGGCGCTGACCGCGATTACCGATAATGCCGCCCTCACCTATCTGGGGTCACAGGTTGAAGGTCTGAGTGAGCCATTCAAGCGGGCGCTGGTGGCTGGTGCGATCACGGGCGGCGGACTCACGGTGATTGCCAATGCACCGAATCCGGCTGGCTTCGCGATTTTGCGCGGCCAGTTCGAGGATGGTGCGATCAGCCCGCTAGGGCTGTTCATTGCGGCCCTGCCCCCCACGATGACCGCTATTTTGGCGTTTCGGCTGCTCTGAATGCGCGATGGGTGAGACTCACGGCATGAGTTTGAGCGACTGCTTCCGTGATGCCTGTCGTGCGCTATGGATCGTACTGACCGGCCTGGCGCTGACCGCATGCGCCAGTCTGCCCCAGGTGCCGCGGGAGCCCTCCCGATCCGTCACTGACACGGACAGCACGATGCTGGGTGGTGTCTCGCAGCGTGCCCGAACCAGCGCGGGCCTGGCGCCCGACGATCCGCGAGGCATGGTTCACTTGCTGCCACAGGGCAAGGACGCCTTTTTGGCCCGCGCGACGCTCGCCGGTTTGGCAGAACGTTCGCTCGATGCCCAGTACTACATCTGGCACAACGACGACACCGGGCAATTGCTGCTGGCGCAACTGCTGAAAGCCGCTGACCGGGGGGTGCGGGTGCGGCTGCTGCTCGACGACATCCACACGGCCGATCTGGAGCCCATGCTCGCGGCACTGGATGCTCATCCCAGGATCGAGGTGCGTCTGTACAACCCGTTCGCGCATCGATCGATGCGCACCCTGGATTACGTCACCGATTTGTCCCGCGTGAATCGCCGCATGCATAACAAGGCGTTCATTGCAGATGGGCAGTCGGCGATTGTGGGCGGCCGCAATATCGGCAACGAATATTTCGCGGCGACCTCGGACGTAGCGTTCGGCGACCTCGATGCGATCGCTCAAGGCCCGGTGGTCGGGCAGCTGGCAGAGCAGTTCGATCTGTATTGGAACAGTGCATCGGCCTGGCCTGCCAGCGGCTTGCTGCCTGCGCCGCCGGCCGCCGCACTGGACACCCTGCGCACACTCGCGCGCGGCCTCGCAACCCGAGATTCAGTACGGGTCTACCTGGACGCGCTGCGCGACTCCGAGATGGCCCGCGACATGGTTGCCGGAAGATTGGCCTTCGAACCGGCCCTGGCCACCCTTGTGTACGACGATCCAGCCAAGACGCTGGGCAAGGGGGCGAGCAGCGCGGTGCGACTGCTCGACCGACTCACGCCCCTGGTGGCCGATACGCGCGAGGAGATGGTGCTGGTCTCGCCCTACTTCGTGCCGCGTGACCGTGGCACTGCCCTGCTCACCTCCGCCCAGGCCCGCGGTGTGCGCACCACCGTACTGACCAATTCGCTCGCCTCCAATGATGTGGGCGCGGTGCACGCCGGTTACTCCCGCCAGCGCGAGGCCTTGCTTGCGGGCGGTGTCACCCTCTGGGAGGTGAAGCCCACGCCAGGTCCGCGCCCGGCTGGCCAGTCGCCCGCGAAAGGCAGTTCAACCGTCAGCCTGCATGCCAAAACCTTCGTGTTCGACCGGCGCAAACTATTCGTGGGATCGTTCAATCTTGATCCGCGCTCGGCCGACATCAATACCGAACTGGGGGTGCTCTTCGAGAGTCCGAGCCTGGCGGCAAGGGTGGCCCAAGGTGTGCTCAACGCCCTGCCCCAAGCGGCGTGGCAAGTGCAACGCGACGCCGAAAGCGGGCAGATCCGCTGGGTGGATGAAGCCCACGGCGGGCGCCGCTATGACACAGAGCCTGAAACCGGGTTCCTGAGGCGGCTGGGGGTGGGGCTGCTCAAGCTGCTGCCGATCGACGCGATGCTCTGAGCATGATCGGGTCCTGAGGCGGTCAGGTCGTCAGGTCGTCGGGTCGTCGGGTCGTCGGGTCGTCAGGCGGGGGTGCGCCTGGTAGGCGATATGCGCCACAGGATCAGCGACCAGAGCCCACCGCCCAGGGTTTTGGCCGCGAATTGCATGGCCACGATCCCAGGCATCAGCCCGCCGAACGCAAGCGTCGGGAAGATCAGGCTGTCCGTGAGCGCCGCTGCCACGTTGCTGCCGTTTGAACGCTGCAGAAACGGTCGACCAGCCAGCAACTGATAGACCAGGGTGTCCACCAGTCCGGCCGCACAAAAGGCCACGACTGATGCCAGGGCGATCTTTCCGGCCGCCGGGTTGAGCAGCCAGGACACTGCCCCAGCCAAGGCAATCAGCGCCAGCATGCGCGGCCACAGCCGTTTGCCCTGCCACTGCTCATGCAAACGATCGCGCAGGGCCAGGTCCAGCCCGATCAGCAGGAAGGCATTGATCGGACTCACCCACGGGCCGAAGGCGGCCACGGTGAGATTGGCCGCGACGATGGCGGCGACGTACACCAGAACAGCTAGCATGAAGGCTCGTTAAGTCGGAAGCAGCGAAAGAAATTGAGGCGGGTCTGCTCGGCCAGCAGTTCAGGCGCCACATCGCGCAGCGCAGCGATGCTTTCGCCCACGTGGCGAACGAACCCGGGCTCATTGGTTTTTCCCCGATGTGGCACTGGGGCAAGGTAAGGCGAGTCAGTCTCGATCAGCATGCGCTCCGCCGGGACACGCCTGGCCACATCGCGCAAGGCCTCGGCATTGCGAAAGGTGACGATCCCCGAGATGGAAATGTAAAAGCCCAGATCCAGTGCCGCCTGAGCGACGTCCCAGCTTTCGGTGAAGCAATGCATCACCCCGCCAACATACTGCGCGCCCTCTTCCCGCATGATCGCCAGGGTATCGGCTGCCGCTGAGCGCGTATGGATGATGAGGGGGCGTCCGCTGCGTCGTGCGGCACGGATATGCACTCGGAATCGCTCGCGCTGCCAGTCGTGCGTGGCGCCCGGGTCATCACCGGCCCGAAAGTAATCCAGGCCGGTCTCGCCGGTGGCGATCACTTTCGGTTGTGTGGCCAAAGTGACCAGGGTGTCGACATCAGGCTCCCGACACTCCGTAGAGTCCGGATGCACACCCACCGAGGCATACAGGTGAGGATGGGCCTGCGCCAGCGCGAGTACCCGGGGAAAGTCTTCCAGGGTGACCGCAACGCACAGGGCATGGGTCACCCGGTTGTCCTGCATGCGGGCGAGCACCTCGGGCAGTCGCTCTGACAGACCGGGAAAATCGAGATGACAGTGGGAATCGACGTACATGTACCGTGGGCCTGACGCGTCGGCGGCGTCCGGCGTGCCCTCGAAGGGCGTCAGCCAAGCGTGGATTGTACGGGTCGCAAATTAAAGCGTGTGGGTCGGCCCCGATGCTGCGCCTGCGCTGCCAATGAGGGTCTCGATACGTGCCTTGATGTGTTCGCCTGCCTCGTTGCGGGCGAATTGAATTCCCAACCCCTGCTGGCGGCCGGTACTGCCCGCCGGGGTGATCCAGACGACCTTGCCGGCAACGGCATGCTTGGTCGGGTCGTCAGGCAAGGTCATGATCAGGTACAGATCGTCGCCCAATGCTGCAGGGCGATTGGTCGGCACAAACAGGGCGCCGCCCTGAATGAATGACATATAGGCGGCCCGCAGGACGGCCCGATCGCGAATCGCCAGCGAGATGACGCTCGAGCGCCCCGCCGCAGTGGTGGTGGCGGGAGCGGGCACAGTGCTGGGAGTTGTCGCTTCGATCATCTGCCACGTTCAAGTGATGCGGTGGGAGCGAAGGCATTGGCTATCGCACCCAACGATTCCTCGCAGAACAGCCGCGGATTGAGCGGATGCCCCACCAGCCGAAACTGCCCGGCGAGAACGCGCCCCGCCTTGACCAGCCGGTCGGTGTCGCTGCGACCAGCCAATTCCTGCAGCCGTCCGGACCATTGCGGAAAATAGCGCGGCGCTGCCCCTTGTTTGACACGGCCCAGATCCATCACCCAGCGCTGCAGCAGCGGCAACCACAGCCGCGGCTCGAAGGATTGCAGGGCATCGGCCACCTCGACTGCGCCAGTGTCGGGCAGCTTGGCCAGGGTCTCCAGCATGGTCCGATGGGCGGCGGCGCGCGCAGGCTCGGCGAGGTGGGCTGCCGGCAAGGGAGCACCGCCTGCCATCGCCAGCCAGGTCTGGGCCTCCTGGGCACTGCAGCCGGTGGTGCCTTGTATCCAGGCGGTCGCGGTGTCCAGGTCGGGGCCGCCGAGCCGATACACCTGGCAGCGCGAGCGGATGGTCGCAGGCAAGGCATCGATGCGGTGACTGATCAGGATGAACAGCAACCCTGCTCCGGGCTCCTCCAGGGTCTTGAGCAAAGCGTTGGCGGTCACGGTGTTCAGCGCATCGGCCGGATCGATGATGACAATGCGCCGGCCCGCGCGATGCGCGCCCACCGTGAGGAAATCGCCCAGGGCTCGAAATTGCTCTACCTTGATGTCTGCCGACTCCTTGCCGTCGTCATCGACCATCCGGTTCAGTGCGCGAAAATCGGGATGCGAACCAGCCGCCATCCAGCCGCAGGCGGCGCAGCGGCCGCAGCCTAACGATCCGGCGACCTGCTGCGACTCGCACAACAGGGCGCCAGCCAGTGCTCGCCCGAACGGGGACATCCCGGTGCCAGCTGGTCCGGTCAACAGGAGTGCATGCGGCAGACGATCCTGCTGAGTGAGCAGTTCGGTCAGCGCCGCCTCATGCCAGGGCATGGCTTGACTCAGCCCGACAACTTCAGCATGAAGTTCGTTTTTAATCATAGTGTTACGATATCTTCTTCAAGTTCTTTCTTGATTTCTCGCAGCGCACGGGTGGCGTCAATCAGGCGGAAGCGCTGCGCTGCCTGCCTGGCCCGTGCCAAATAGGCGTGCCGTACCCGTTCAAAAAACGCTTCGTCCAGCGCTTCGAAGCGGTCAGCCGCGCGCACAGCGCCCCGACGCTGCGCCGCCAGCCCGGCAGGCAGATCGAACAGGTAGGTCCGATCGGGCTGCAGATCAGCATGTACCCAGGCTTCGAGTTCCTCGATATGCCGGGCGGGCATGCCGCGCCCGCCGCCCTGATAGGCGACCGTCGAGTCGGTGAAGCGGTCGCAGACCACCCACTCGCCGCGGGCGAGCGCCGGGCGAATGACCGTATCCAGATGATCCTGACGCGCCGCAAACACCAGCAGGGCTTCAACCTGCATGGACATCGGCTGCTCCAGGACCCACCCCCGAATCGCTTCGGCCAGCGGTGTGCCACCCGGCTCACGCGTGAGATGGACCGTGTGACCGCGATCCCTCAGCGCCTGCACATAGCCGGCCAGATGGGTACTCTTGCCGGCCCCGTCGATACCCTCGAAGGTAATGAACCGTCCTGCTCGCGCAGTGGGGCGATGTGAAGCATGCGCCATCGCTTGGGCCTGATCGCTGGCCATCTGCATGTCCTTGGTGATGCGCTGGGTGGCGCTGTGTGGCGTTGACTGAGCGTCTATTTCTTCTGATAGCGCGCAACCGCCCGGTTATGCGCGCCCAGGTCATCGGAAAACTCGCTGCTGCCATCACCCCGCGCAACGAAATACAGCGCCGTGGTTGAAGCGGGATTGAGCGCTGCAGCCAGGGACGCTTTGCCGGGCATGGCAATCGGCGTGGGCGGCAGACCGTGTCGTGTGTAGGTGTTGTACGGCGTGTCGGCGCGCAGATCACGCCGGCGCAGATTGCCATCAAACTGCTCCCCCATCCCGTAGATGGTCGTGGGGTCGCTTTGCAGCATCATCGCGCGGTTCAGCCGATTGGCGAACACCGAGGCAACCCGCACCCGGTCAGCTTCCTTTCCGGTCTCTTTCTCAACGATCGAGGCCAGGATCAGCGCCTCGTAGGGCGTTCGCAAAGGCGGCGCCCCCGGGGTGGTCGCGCGGCTGTTCCAGGCGTTCTGCAGGCGCTGCTGCTGCAGCCGATAGGCGCGGCGCAGCACTTCCATGTCGCTGGTGCCCCGTGAATACGCATAGGTATCGGGTGCGAACAGTCCTTCCGGGTGCGATGCCTCGGCCCCCAGGGCGCGCATGAGTGCGGCGTCATCGAGTGCCGCGGAATCGGGCTTCAGATCAGTCTGTCTGGCCAGGGCGTCGCGCACCTGCCGGAAGTTCCAGCCTTCAATCAGCACCACTTCTTTGAGGCTCACGTCTCCTCGGGTGAGCCGGTCCAGCAGTCCTTTGAGTGTCAGGGGCGCCTCGAGCACGTAGCTGCCTGCACGCACCCGTGGCGCGTCGCCGCGCAAACGCAAGGCAACTGACATGGCCCATCCGGGCAAGGCAATACCCTGGCGTTGCAGAGATACGGTCAGCGCACCGCCTGCTGTGCCACGCTCGATGTCGATATCGAGCCTGGGCTGCGCCATCGTCAACGGTGACCGGGTGTACATCCACCAGCCGCTGGCAGCCCCAAGGCTGAGCGCAGCCAGCAGGCCGAGGGCTGCAATACGGAAGGGTCTCATCGGGGGATCGGATCAGTCAGCCAGCTCAAGTGAGCCAGATCAAGGGGATAGTAAAAAGAGAACTAAAGGGGACTGCCTATAATAATCGCCATGAACCCACCCGAGCTCGAGCCTACAGGCGCCGCGGCGTCCCATGCCCCTGTGTCGCCCGCGACGCAGCCACCACCCGAGCCCGGTGTCGTGGCCACGGGCGGCACGTCCGCTCAGCCCGCAGCAGGTCAGCCGCTCATGGTTGCGCCCCCCGCCTCGTGGAACGAGCCCCTCATTGCACAACTCGCCGCCGAGTTCGGCGCCCCGGTCCACACCGACGCGTTCGGCCCGCTGTTGGCAATCGGCGCGCAACGCCTCCCGGCTGACGGCTGCGGCGTGTCCCTCCTTGCCGAGATGGGCGTGCTGGACGTTGCGGGCGCCGAAGCATCGACATTCCTGCATGGCCAGCTCACTCAGGATATCGAGCATCTCGCACCCGGTATGGCGCGCTGGGCGGGCTATTGCTCGGCCAAGGGGCGGTTGATGGCGAGTCTGAGGGTCTGGCGCTCGGAGGACCGGATTCGCTTGGCACTCTCACGGCCGCTGGCGCGCCCGATCGCCAAGCGACTCGCGATGTTCGTGTTGCGGGCCAAGGCCAAGGTGACCGACACCAGCGACGCCTGCGTCGTGTTTGGTCTGATGGGCCAGGCCACCGCCCAGGCCTTTGTCGCACAGACCCAAGCCCATGATCCCGGGTCGCGCCTGACGGTCCCGTCGGCCGAAGCGTCGAGCGTGACCGAGCGCGCAGAGCTGGTAGGTCTGCCTACTGTGCACATGGGGGGAGCGACAGCAATCCCGCGCTGGCTCCTGATCGTGCCGGCGGAGTTGGCGACGGCCACCTGGCAAGGTCTGCTTGCCCTGGCACCTGCGATCAGTCCGCAGGCGTGGCGCCATGGCGAAGTCCTGTCGGGCGTGCCGCGCATTGTTTCCGGCACTAGCGAATGCTTCGTGCCTCAGATGGTCAACTTTGAATCGGTCGACGGGGTGAGCTTCACCAAGGGGTGTTACCCGGGACAGGAAGTGGTGGCGCGCAGCCAGTACCTTGGCAAGCTCAAGCGCCGCATGTTTCTGGGGCACGGGCAAGGTATCCTGCCGCAGCCTGCGCAAGACGTGTACCGGGAGGAGGCCGAAGGCGGTGAGCCCTGCGGACAGGTCGTCATGGCGGCCCCCGATGGCGCGGGGGGCTTCGATGTGCTGTTCGAGTCGCAACTCGATGCGGCGCAGGCCGGCACTGTACGGATCGGCGACGCCGTGGTGCGCGTGGGCACCCTGCCCTACGCACTCAAGGCGATCGACTGAAGAGCGGCGATCGGATCGGCTCCTAAGGCTGCATGAACGCTGAGCTGTACGTCTGGTACGAAGCGCTGCCTGAGCACGAAGCTGAAGTGCGATCGGCGTTTGCGGCGTTGCTCCAGATCCTTCAGTCCAGCCCGGACATCGGGGCCACACTCGAGGCGAGCAGGTCCGAGGAGCAATCGCGTGTCGCGCGTGCCCGGCTCTTGAAGCGTGCTGACCGGGTGATGCGCAATGATCAGCTCCGCGACACCTGGATGGAGGTCTGGTGCGTACCGGCATCCCTCGACCCGGCGGCGTTGGTGCGCCGTCTTGAACAAGCGTGGGCGCAGACCGGATGCAGCGTTCTGGCGCTCGGCGGGCGACATGTGGAGCACTTTGTGCCGCAAGCAGACCCGCCTGCGCGGCCGCACGCGGTGTAGGGCGCCAAGCCGTTCAGCGCGCCCAAGTACAGTGATCGGTCAGGGTTGAAGCGGTTTGGCCATCGACTGATGGGGAATGCCCGCATCATCGTAAACCGGGCCGAAGGCGACAAAACCGTGGGCCTCGTAGAAGGCCTTCACATAGGTCTGGGCTGACAACTCCACCCGCGTCTGTCCCTGCTTGCCCGCTGCGTCGATCAGCGCCAGCAGCAACTGCGTCCCCACTTTGGCGCGTCTAAACTCCGGCAAGACCGCCATCCGCCCGATGCGCGCATCCGGCAACAGGCGCCCCGTACCGATAGCCTGTGCGCCCTGATAGGCCACTGCATGCAGGCTGAGCGCATCGGCTTCATCCCACTCGAGCGCCTCATCAATGCCCTGCTCCTGCACGAACACCGCCCGCCGCACGGGCGCAGCATCGGCTTGCAACTGCGACCAGGGGCCCAGGCGCACCGCGATCACGCTGGCCCCTGACCAGAATTTCTCGCCCTACCTTACTGGTCGTAGCCGGGATTGCGCCGGTCGAGCTTGCGCAACAGTGCAGCGAAAATTTCGGCTGAACTCAGCACGCCGCGCTGAACGGTCACGGCATGGGCTACGGTGTCCAGCACCGATTGCT
>JBIKKG010000057.1:0-15135 GCA_044360485.1 Burkholderiaceae bacterium
GGATCGACTACATCAGCCGACTGGGCTGACCTGGGCTTGCCGACTGGGCGCCCCGACCAGAAGAATCGACCGGAGATGCCGGCCGAGGGGCAACCAACACAGCTCCGGGCGGTCATCACTCGGCTTCAGGCGCTGTCTGCGTTTGATGCAGGCCCATGACTGCACGCAAACGCGCTGCTGCGCGGCCAGAGGCCACCACCGCCAGCTTCATCGTTGCGCGCGTGGCGCCCACGAACAGTTTCTTCACGGTACGTTCATCGAGCGCTTCGAAATCGACCTCGGTCAGCACCACCGCAGGCGCCGCCTGGCCCTTGAACCGGTAGACCGATTCGATCAGCAGCTCGCCTTCGGTGTACACCGGCTGGGCCAACAGATCGTAGCGCCCCGTGAAGCGGCGCACCGGATGTGGTCCCAGCGCGTCTAGCGACAGCAGCGCCGACTGTGATCGGCCTCGCAAGGTCACCACCGCCATGTCATGGCGCCGAAACCCTGCGGCCAGGCAGCGTCGAACGGCTTCCTTGGTCGCCGCCAACAGCCCGTCGGCATCGGCATATTCGATGAGCTCGAGGTCGGCGCCGGCCAGCGGCCCCGCAGCGTCGATCTGCACCTCGGGTGGCAGAATCGCCTGAAGCAATCGCACCACCTCGCGCGGACTGCGGTAGTTGCTGCGCGCGCGCAGCGTCACCCATCCCGGCAATTGCGCAGGCGCCCGCGCATACAGCGCCTGCATCGGATCTTCCAGCCAGATCACCCGCGCACCGGGCCGGGCATGGCGCAAGACCTGATCGCGCCAGGCCTCGGAAAAGTCCTGACCTTCGTCGACGATCACGGTATCGAATTGCCAGTGCGCGGTCACTGCCACGGCCGACGCATCACGCTCCAGACGCTCAAAGGCGTCTGGCCCTGCAAAATTCACAGCGCCGCCTGCATCCCGCACCAGTCTCTGGCATAGCGTATGAAAGGTGCAGACCTCGCCACCGGAAGGCGCGATACGCGCGAAATGGTCGGCCAGCGGCCGGTTGTAGCACACGTAAAGCGGCCGCTTGCCACGGGCCGTCGCGTCGCGATATTCCGCCAGCGCAAGTTGCGTCTTGCCCGATCCGGCTGTGCCCTGCACATGCAATCGAAACGGCTCGAAAGACAATTGCCGTGCCCAGTGCGCGAGACCACCGGAGATGCGCGTGACCATCGCTTCGGCCTGTCCGACCAAGGCGCTGACATCGGTCTCTAATTCGATGACATCGCGAAAAAATCGGTCGATCTGCTGTACGGACGGCCCCGCCGCCCACAGCGAACCCTGGCGCGGGGGCGCAGGCACAGCAGTCTGGCGCGCTGAAAGCAGCGGCTGCGTGTCGCCGACGATCTCTCGCACCACGCTGGCGAGCCGATCGCGCTGCGTGGCGTCGACGATGCGGTGATGAGACAGGCCAGCGCTTTCCACGCGACGCACGTGGTGGTCAGGGCAAAACAGCAGATAGTCCACCTGAACCGTTTCGCAGCCTGGCCGGCGCGCAATCTTGTCGCGCAGGCTGGCGACCGTGCGCGCCATCTGCAGGGCCACATTCACGATGCGCCCGCGGTCGCGCTTGAGCAGCCCCTCTGAGCCTTCCTCCAGAAAACCTGTTTTCTGAGCGATCAGCAGGACCGCGCCACTGCGATGGACCACGGCGAAATCGATTTCGCCGAACACCGACAGACCGCGCTCCACGGTCGTCCAATGCACCGCGTGGTACACCGTACAGGCATCCGACAACGCCGCAGCCAGCAGCGCCAGCGTGTCATGGTGACGCTGCAGCGCAGCGCCAGCAGCACCTGCCAGGGCGGAGCCGGTCGCAAACTCGCGCCAGCCATCAGGAACGATCCGGGCCATCGCTCCATTCTACCGACGGGCCCGGTCGATCACGGTGATCGGCCTGGTCCACCCCAGACAGACCGGCTCAATGGTGCACAGCTGGTGCCGGCCACACTATCATCGGCCAGCTTGCGCATGCCGCACGCCAGGCCCTCTGCGCTCACCCCTCACCCCTTACCCCCTATCCTTTGCGCGTTGCCTGCCCCTGACTCATTGCACTGCTCATTGCACTGTTCACTGACTGCGTTCACCCCGCGTCACTCACCGTTTTCGAGCCACCCACCGGGAGACACCATGTCCCATTCGCCCGTCACGATCGCGCCGCCGCGCCGCCGCCACCTGCAATCACTCGCTGCCCTGAGCGGCGCAAGCCTGTTGCCAGCCACCGCTCGTGCGCAGTCGTTTCCGTCACGCAGCATCAAGATCGTCGTGCCACACGCGCCCGGAGGCAATTCCGATGCCTTCGGTCGTATCCTCGCGCAGCGGCTGTCCGAGCGCATCGGCCAACCCGTGGTCGTTGAAAACCGTACCGGCGCCGGCGGCACGATCGCCTGTGCCAGCGTGGCGCGCTCAGCCCCCGACGGCTACACCATCGTGGTGGCCGACACCGGTACGCACGCGATCGCGCCACAGCTCTACGGCGCGCGCCTGCAATACGACGTCTTTCGCGACTTCACTCCCATCTCGCTCGCCGCCAGCTTTCCCACGGTGCTCCTGGTGCACCCCTCGGTGCCCGCACGCACCCCGCAAGAGTTCGTGGCACTGGTCAAATCCCAGCCAGGCAAGCTCACCTATTCGTCAGCAGGCACCGGCAACGGATCGCATCTGGCGCAAGACGTCTTTCGCTATGCCGCAGGGGGCCTGGACATGATCCACGTGCCGTACAAGGGCGGAGCGCCAGCCATCCAGGCGCTGATCGCAGGCGAAGTCCAGATGACCGCCGTGAGTGTGAACACCTCGCTGCCTCACATTCGCTCGGGCCGCGCCCGCGCGCTGGCGCTGGCTTCATCCAAACGCTCGCCCGCGCTTCCCGATCTACCCACGCTGGCCGAATCCGGCATTGCCAACGCCGAGGCCGACAATTGGCTCGCACTCGTCGGGCCGGCAGGCATCCCGGCCGACATCGCTGATCGCCTGAGCCGAGAGATCAACGCCACGCTCAGCCTGCCCGATGTGCGCGAAAGACTCGCCGCGATCGGTCTGGAGGTTGTCGCCGGTGGCGCGGCGCAGTACACGCCGCTGCTCCAGCGCGACGTGGTCAAGTGGTCAGATGCCGTCAAACGCAGTGGAGCCGTCGCCGAATGAACGCCCCCGCACAATCCCAACCCGTCACCCCGGCCGCGCGCGGCACCTTGCGCCGTACCCTGCAATCGGGCCGCTTCGTCGTTGCACCAGGCGTCTTCGAGATGTTCACGGCCAGGCTCGCAGACCGCATGGACTTCGGTGCGCTGTACATGACTGGCTATGGCGTATCAGCCTCGCATCTGGGTGTGGCCGATGCCGGCCTGGTCACCTATCGCGATATGGTCGAGCGTGCCCGCACCATCGCGCAGGGCGTCTCGCGACCACTGATTGCCGATGCCGATACGGGCTTCGGCGGCCTCATCAATGTGCGCCATACCGTGCGCGGCTATGAAGAGGCCGGCGTGCAGGCCATTCAGATCGAGGACCAGGAGATGCCCAAGAAATGCGGGCACACACCGGGACGGCGCGTCGTGCCGATGGCCGACGCGGTGCAACGTATCGAAGTGGCGGTCGACGCCCGACGCAGCGACGACTTCCTGATCATCGCCCGAACCGACGCCCGGACGGCGCACGGCCTGGACGAGGCCATCGCCCGCGGCCGGGCCTTTGCCAAAGCCGGCGCCGACATCATCTTCGTGGAGTCACCCGAGTCGGTCGACGAATTTCGCCGCATCGGCGAGGCGCTGGGCGACTGCGGGGCCCGGCTGATCGCCAACATGGTGCCCAGCGGCCGCTCGCCCGAATTGTCGGCGGCCCAGCTGCAGGCTTTCGGGTTTTCGCTGGCGATCTGGCCCGGTGCACTGATGAACGCTGTCTGCTCGGCCGTGGACGGCACGCTCAAGCATCTCCTCGCGCACGGAACCACCCAGGGCAGTCCGGTGCCCACCTTCACGATGGATCAGTTGCACGAGCTGGTGGGTTTCCCCGAAGTCTGGGCCTTCGAAAAACGCTGGGCGAAGTGATCGGACCCACGCCAGACCCGGCCAGACGCTGCGTGGGCCGGACTGAACAAAACCGGGGTCAGAGCACTTTGTCCAAGCTGGTTTTTGTATCTCGTCAGCTTTGTCCAACCTGCCATCGGGCCTGTGCGGCAGCGCAAAAACCCCAGTGCCTGCCGAGGTAAAGCCCCGGAAACATTCTTACAATCAATGGTTTGTATTGCTTCGAATCAAAAAAGAAACAAATCGAAACACTTTTTCTGTTGCATCGCACCAGAGAGGTCTGTACAGTTGGAACTGTCTCCTCCACCTCCTCAATGGTGGTTTCAGCCCGCACCGTCAGGTGCGGGCTTTTTCTTTTCAGGCCCTTGATTCCGCCAGGCGCGCACCCGCCACCAGGGCTCGCAGCTTGGCCGCCGCAATATCGCGGTCCATCGGGGCCATGCCGCAGTTGGTGCACGGAAAGAGCCGGTCGGCCGGTACATAGCGCAGCGCCCGGCCAATGGTGTCGGCCACCTGCTCGGGCGTTTCCACGGTGTCACTGGCCACATCAATGACGCCCACCATCACATCCTTGCCCTGGAGCAGGCCCAGCAGGTGGTCAGGCACCCGGCTGTTGGCGCACTCGAGCGAGATCTGATCGATGCGGCTGGCGGCCAGTGCCGGAAACACCGCCTCGTACTGTCGCCATTCCTCGCCCAATGAGGCCTTCCAGTCCACGTTGGCCTGGATGCCATAGCCATAGCAGATGTGGACCGCTGTGGTGCAGGTCAGCCCTTCAATGGCCCGATGCAGCGAAGCGATGCCCCAGGTGGGCACATGCTCCATGAACACGTTGTAGGCCGGCTCATCGAACTGAATCACGTCCACGCCGTCGGCCTGCAGGGCACGCGCCTCTTCGTTGAGCAGCTCGGCGAAAGCCATGGCGAGCTTCTCGCGACTGCCATAGTGCGCATCGGCCACCGTATCGACGATGGTCATGGGGCCGGGCAGCGTGAACTTGAGCTGCTTCGTGGTGTGGGCACGCGCCACGCGCGCCTCAACCGCATGCACGCGCCCCTTGAGGCGAATCGGCCCCACCACCTGCGGCACCATCGCGTCATAGCGATTGTTGCGGATGCCCATCTTCACCTTGTGATCGAAGTCGATCCCCTCGACCGCTTCCAGAAACCCGTGCACAAAATGCTGACGGCTTTGCTCGCCGTCGGTCACGATGTCCAGGCCCGCGTCCTCCTGCTCCTTAATCCACAGCAGCGTGGCATCTTTCTTGGCCTGCAGCAGCGCATCGCCCTGCTCCTTCCACTGCGGCCAGAGCTTGTTCGTTTCGGCCAGCCAGCCGGGTTTGGGCAGACTGCCTGCCAGGGTCGTGCGAAACATAGGCAAACCTCGCGGGTAAGCGTGACAAAAATGGGAAAGGGCGTGATCAGCGCACGTTGAGCGACGCGCCCAGTCTGCGACGCCACTCCGACACCACCTGCGGCTGCGAGGACGCCAGATCAAACACCTCGATCATGCGTCGGCGACCGACATCGTCCTGAAACGCCCGATCACGCAGCACGATTTCCAGCAACTCAGCCATGGCAAGCGGCCAGTCCTTGTAGCCGATGTAGTACTCGGCCAGCTCCAGCCTCGCAGACAGATTGCCGGGCTCTGCCACGACCTTGTCGATCAGGGCATGGGGGGTGGGCGGCTTGGCGGCCTCCACGGCCTGCGCAGCCTGGGCGATGAGCGCTGCCACCTGCGGATCGGCCTTGGCCTCCTTGGACAGCGCCTCGAGCTGTGCCTGTGCCGCCACCGGTTCCTGCGCCGACAGCAGCAACTGCGCGTACAGAAGACGCGCCGAATCATTGGAAGGATCGAGCGCGATCGCCTTTTTCACATGCTCGGTGGCCGCCGCCTGATCACCGCGATCCAGGGCCGCGCCGGCCTGGTCCAGCTCGGTGTCCGAGGGATTCGGCATGAGCCGATCGATGAATTCGCGCAGCTTGCCCTCGGGCAGCGCGCCCTGGAACTGATCGACAGGCTGGCCACCCACGAACGCAAACACCGTCGGGATCGAGCGGATGCGAAAGTGCTGTGAGAGTTGCTGTTCCTGGTCGCTGTCGATCTTGACGAGCTTGAAGCGTCCGCCGTACTCCTGCTCCAGCTTTTCGAGCATGGGTCCGAGCGTCTTGCAGGGGCCGCACCAGGGGGCCCAGAAATCGACTAGCACCGGCACCTGCATCGAAGCGTCAATGACGTCGGCCTGGAAGGACTGAAGGGTGGTATCGATGCTCATGGTCAGTGGGGTGGCGAAGAAAGGCCGTCATTCTTGCATGGCCCGCACGGGCAGGCCCGATGTCCGAGCCCCGCGCACCAGTGCTAGCATCGACTCCCTCTGAAGGAGAACGTCTCGTGATCGTGCTGCTGCTGGGCTTGGCCCTGTTCCTGGGAGTCCACTCCACCCGCATCTTCGCCGACGACTGGCGCCGCGGCCAGATTGCGCGCATCGGGCTCAATCCCTGGAAGGGGATGTACACGCTGATCTCGCTCGTGGGCCTCGTGCTCATCGTCTACGGCTACGGTCAAACCCGCATCGCGCCCACCGAACTGTGGTCACCCCCGGTGTTCACGCGGCATCTGTCGGGTCTGCTGATGATCCCCGCCTTCATTTTGCTGGCTGCGGCTTATGTGCCGGGCACCCGCATCCGGCGCGCCGTGGGCCATCCCATGGTGCTGGGCGTGAAGGTCTGGGCCTTCGCACACCTGATCGCCAACGGCCGCCTGGGTGACCTGGTCCTGTTTGGCGCATTTCTCGTGTGGGCAGTCGTGCTGTATGTCGCCTCACGACGACGCGACCGGCGCGACGGCACGGTCCATGTGGTGGGCCCGGCCAGCCGGGATGCCATCGCCGTGGTGGCCGGGCTGGCCGCCTGGGCACTGTTTACAGCATGGCTGCATACCGCACTCATCGGCGTGCGGCCCTTTGCCTGACCGCCCCGGGGCGCAAGCGACACCCCGCTGATCGCCTCAGGCCGTCAGGTTCCTCCAGCCTAAGGGACTAAGCCGCTGCGATATCGATCACGATCTTGCCCGGGGCCTTGCGTTCGCCCAGCGCACGAATGGCGTCGATCGCATCCGACATGGCATAGCGCGCGCCCACCAGCGGCTTGAATACTCCCTCCGAAGCCAGGCGGTTGATCTCGGCCCGGATGGCCGGGGCCTCGGCAGGCCGCCTGCGCAGCCATTCGCCTGCTCGCACCCCGATCACCGAATAGGTCTTGATCAGCACATGGTTGGCGGCAAGCGTGGGAATGCGCCCCGCCGCAAAGCCCACCACCAGCAGCCTGCCACCGAAGGCAATGCATTTGGTGGAGCGGTCGAACACATCGCCGCCTACCGGGTCATAGATCACATCGGCGCCCTGCCCGCCGGTCAGCGTCTTGACCTCCTCCTGGAAGAGGCCGCGCGATGAGACCAGATGATCGGCACCCATCGGGCGCAGCATGTCGAGCCAGTCCATGCGGGTGCCAGTGGCGATCACCTTCGCACCCAGATGTGCACCCAGCTGCACCGCCGCTGCGCCCATGCCGCCAGTGGCGCCATGCACCAGCAGGGTTTCGCCGCGCTGCAAGGCACCGCGGGTGACCAGCGATGCATAGGCAGTCATCGCACCCACCCGCCAGCCAGCCGCACTGGCCCAGTCCCATCCTGCAGGCACCGGTTCCAGGGCGGTCGCGGGCAGCAGGTTGCGCTGCGCAATCGACCCCACCAGATTGGAGAAGCACACCGCATCGCCCTCACGCCAGCCGGTCACCCCTTCGCCCACCGCTTCGATGACGCCTGCGCCCTCCATGCCCACGGTGTAGGCCAGCTCGGGCTTGTGCTGATAGCCGCCGCGGGTCATCAGCAGATCGGGGAAATTGAGTGCAGCCGCCCGCATGGAGACCGCCACCTGCCCCGGACCGGGCGGTGTCACCGGCAACTCTACGAAGCGCAGCCCGGAGAGGTCCTCGCTCAGTTGCTCACAGCGCAGGGCCTGATAAGTGTTCGCATGCATGATGGTTGGTCTCTCGAAGTATCGTGGGGTGATCGGATGGCCAAGGCTGCCGCGTTCACACCGCGCGACGGTCTGACGCGACAGCGGCTGCGGCGCTGGCCTGTGCTGCCAGCACTTCGGCGCGCACGCACTCGGTGAGCTGCGCCTTGATGGCGGTGAATGGCGGCGTGGTCTTCATCGCATAGTGACGGGGGTGCGGCAGATCCACCGGGCGATCGAGCCGGATGCGACCAGGCCGTGCGCTCATCACCACCGTGCGGCTCGCCAGAAAGACGGCCTCATCGATGTCGTGCGTCACGAAGAGCACCGTTTTGCGTTCGGCCTCCCAGATGGACAACAGCAGTTCCTGCATCAGCTCGCGGGTCTGGTGGTCCAGGGCGCCAAAGGGCTCGTCCATCAACAAAATGCGTGGCGCGTTGGCCAGCGCGCGCGCAATCGCCGTGCGCTGTTGCATCCCGCCAGAGAGCTGCTTCGGATAGTGGTGTTCAAATCCGGTGAGCCCCACCTTGTCGATGAAGCCGTGCGCGATGTCCAGCTGCTGCGCGCGCGGCATGCCCCGTTCGCGCAGACCGAAACACACGTTGTCCAGCACGCTCAGCCAGGGAAACAGCGTGTAGCTCTGAAACACCATGCCGCGGTCGGCGCCCGGCCCCTCGATGCGCTGACCATCGAGCAGTACCTGTCCGGCAGTTGGCCGATCCAGCCCGGCCACGATGCGCAGCAGCGTGCTCTTGCCGCAACCACTGGGCCCCAGGATCGTCACGAAATCGTTTTGCGCCACCTCCAGATCGGTGGCCTGCAAGGCCAGGGTGCTGCCGCCTGTGCCGTCAAAGCGGCGCTCCACGCCACGGATGGTGAGCAGCGCACTCATCGGCCGAGCGCCGCCCACGGGAACAGCCAGCGGTTCACTGCCTTGAACAGCAGGTCGCTGGCCAGGCCAATGAGGCCGATGACGATGATGCCGAAGATGATCTGATCGGTCGCGAGCAACGCCTGGCTGTCGGTGATCATGTGGCCGATGCCACTGGAGGCGCCGATCATTTCGGCCACGATCACATAGGTCCAGGCCCATCCAAGGACGGTGCGCAAGGTCTCGGCGATTTCCGGGGCCGCGCCGGGAATCAGCACGCGCAGCACCAGGCCGCGGTCTTTCACGCCGAGCGTGTACGCGGCCTCCACCAGGTCTCGACGTGTATTTCCCACCGTCACTGCAATCATCAGCACCAGCTGAAAGAAGCTGCCGATGAAGATCACAGACAGCTTTTGCGCCTCGCCGATTCCGGCCCACAAGATGAGCAACGGGATGAAGGCGCTGGCCGGCAGGTAGCGCGCAAAACTGACGAAAGGCTCGAAGAACGCCTCGATGGGCTTATAGGCGCCCATGGCGACGCCCAGCGGTAAGGCCAGCGCCGCGGCAATCGCGAAACCGCCCACCACCCGCCAGACCGTCATGCCGATATCCCCGGCAAAACCCATCTTGGTCAGCAGCGTCCAACCGGACTGCAGCATCGCCAGCGGGTCCGCGAGGAAGGTCTTGCTGACGAAGCCGCCCAGCGTGGCCACCGACCAGGCGGCCACGAAGACAACGAAGAACGCCACGCCCAGTGCGACGCGCGCAGCGGGCGAGACCGGGGTCAGCGGTCTCAATGCGTCACTTCAGGAAGCGCGTGTCGGTCAGCCTGGTCATGTCGGGCAGCGACTTGATGATGCCGGCCTCCATGAGGATCTCGGCCGCCTTCTTGCTGAATGCGGCGTGCTCGCCGGCGAAGAACTTCAGATTCGCCTCACGGTCCTGCCAGCGCAGGAACTTCTGGCTGGCCTCGAACTGCTCGCCCGTCTGCTTGACGTCGGCGCCCATGATCTCGAAGCTCTTCTTCGGCTCCGTCCGGATCATCACCAGGGCATCGAAGTAAGCGTCAGCCAGCGCCTTGGCGGCCTTGGGGTTCTCGGTCAGGAACTTTGGCGTGCAGCCAAAGGTGTCCATGATCATCGGGTAGTCAAGGGTGGTGGCAAGGATCCGTCCCGCCTCCGGTTTGGCGCGCACAGCGCCCAGGAAGGGCTCGTAGGTCATGGCGGCATCAACGCCGGCGGTGCCCGCAATCATTGCATTGGCAGCAGCCTGAGGCTCGAGGTTGACGATCTTCACGTCCTTCAGGGTCAGACCGTTCTCCCGCAGCATCCAGGCCAGCGTGAAATAGGGTGCTGTGCCGGGCGCGCTGGCCGCCACGGTCTTGCCCTTCAGGTCCTTGATGGAATCGATGCCGGCCTTCACCACCATGCCGTCGGCACCGAAGCTCTTGTCGAGCTGGAAGATCTGCGTGGTGGGCACGCCGTTGGCGTTCCAGACGATCCAGGTCTCCACCGTCGTGGCGGCGCACTGGATGTCACCCGAGGCAATGGCCAGATGGCGGTCCTTCTGCGGAATCTTTTTCAGGCTCACATCCAGGCCGTGCTTTTTGTAGAGCCCGGCCTCCTTCGCCAGCGTCAGCGGTGCAAACCCGGTCCAGCCAGAGATCCCAATGGCGACTTTGGTCTCTTGGGCGAAGGCGCCGGGGGCAATCGAGGTCAGTGCGGCAACGGCCAGTACGGTCAGGAACTGTTTCAAGGGGCTCTCCTAGGGCGTGGATCGGGCATCAAGCAATGGGTGTGGTGACAGACGAGCGCAGCTGGAACGGATGACTCAACAGGGCAGGGACATGCGGATGATGGCGCATCGGGCGCGAGGCGGTCGCGTCGACATGATCGAGCTTCTTTCACGGCACCCTAACCAAAGATCGCCGTGGTCTGATGGCTCACGCCCACCGCGTGTCCTTCGATGTCCCACAGACGCGCAGTCTGACTGCTGTAGCCCTCATCTGCATAACGTGACTCAGTCTGCAACAGCACCCATCGGGCCGGGTCAAAGGTGCGCGGGTCCAGTGCAAACTCAAGCAGCCAGGTCAACGAGGCGCCCGCCGCAGGCCGATCGAGCATGGACAGCACCGGCGAGGGCGGCAGGTCGGCCAGCGCCACCAGGCTGGCTTCTCGCATGACGGGCGTGGCGAGCACCGCCGGGACGGGCGCATCTGGCAGGGCTACGGCTTCGCGCAAACGGGCCCACATGCGGGCCGGCTTGGGCGGCTGCGCACTGAACATGCGGGAGCCGCCCGCCCAGCGCTGGGCATAGTGTCTCAGGAATTCCGGCATGCGCCCGGGCTGAAATTCGGCTTCGCGCACCGCATCCACTGGCTTGATGTCATCAGGCATCGGCATCGGCAAGCGCGCCTGCGACGGGCGGGCTGCGCCATACACCCCCACCAGCAGCGCAGCCACCTTGCCGGCACTGAGCAGCCGGCATTGCGCATGCGTGATGTTTCGCCCGCGGCGCACCACACTGGCCTCTGCGCGCACCGGGCCTGAACCGACCTGTCCGATGAACGTCATCTGCAGGGCTCGCAGGGGCGGCTCGTCACCCACCGCCTGGCGCATGGCCAGTGCACCGATGGCGCCCTGGATCCCGCCGAATGCGGCATGGCCCTGCTGCCAGTCATCAGTCATCGTGACCGTCAGCGCCAGGCCGGCGTCGGGCCCGGTGCCCAAGGGTTCGGTCTGGCCGTCCAGAAGTTCGCAAAAACGTGGCATGGATCGAAAAGCGGCGAATGGCGTGCAGGAAACCGAACGAGGATGCCACAATCGACCGCACGCTCAGGAACCGGGATTTCGGTTCTGTCGCTTCGGCCGTGGTCGCACGGCCCGCACCGGGTGGCGGTCATGCACACCGATGAGCCCTACCCTCAACACAGGAGCCTCCACGATGTCCGCCCTTCCTTCCGCCCTGAGCACCCAGATGACCGAAGCCGAATGGCAGGCGCGCTGCGACCTGGCCGCGCTCTATCGCATCAGCGACCACTTCGGCTGGACCGACATCATCGCCACGCACATGTCAGTACGCGTACCCGGCGAGCCCAACTGCTTCCTCATCAACCACTATGAGGAAATGTTCCACGAGATCACCGCGTCCAGCCTGATCAAGATGGATCTGGACGGCAACGTGATCGGCAAACAGGGCCGCTTCAACAAGGCAGGCTTCACCATTCACAGCGGGGTCTACAAAGCACGTCCCGATGCCAACTGCGCCATGCACACCCACACCCGCGCTGGTGCCGGCGCGGCCATGCTGCGCGACGGACTACGCCCGATCAGCCAGGATGTGCTGCTGGTGCTCGATGACATCGTTTATCACGACTACGGCATGCCCGCCACGCAGGAAGAGTGCGACGCCTTGGGCCAGAGCGTGCAGCACGGCAGTTGCGTGGTGTTGCGCAACCACGGTCTGCTCACACTGGCGCCCACCATCCCCGGGGCCTTGCTCAATCTGTACATGCTCGAGCGCGCCTGCGAATTGGAACTGATCGCACGCACCTTCAGCGAACCCCCTGTCATGGTCGACCCTGAGGTGGTCTCACGCATGGCACATCGCATGAAAAAGGCCCGCAACGACCCTTCCTGGGGCGTGCAGGAATGGCATGCACTGGTGCGCAGGGTCGAGGGCAAGGGCTCTGACTGGCGGCAATAAGCCAGGGCTCGTCTTGCCGGTGAGCGGCGCCCAGTGCGCCGCGTGGTCGTCTTGAGTGCTTCTCATGGCCGCGGGTGCGCTGCTAGGACCGATCGATGGAACACTGTCTTGATTCAGCGTTACGGGGTCCGCCAGCCGGAGTGAGGTTCCTGGCTCGCAGCGTGCAGGCTCGCAACGAAGCAGGCACACGGCTGCGGGAGTGGCTCGCGGCACGAAACCTCGACACCGGCACACGCGGTTCGGTCGATCTGAGCGCCTCATCGACTGTGCTCAGAGCCCGCTTGCGCTGCGGCGAGACGCGGGCCTGGACGCCCGGGTGCAATACCCTGGGGCTGTCACGCATTCTTGGCTTTGAGCCAGGCTCGCCTGCTGATCTACAGCGCGAAATCGCTATCGGTCTGCTGATGTCCCCCGTGGCTTTCGATTTCCCGGATGTCGATGAATTTGAATCGGCAGTGCGCATCCGCATGCTCACCGTCGAGGCGGCGCGTCGCACGGTCCTCGACTTTGCGCCAGAGGCCATCGAGCGCCCCGGAGACTGCTGGGACTACGACCCCCGCACCGGGTTCACCGTGCGCGCGGGTCACCAGCTGATCGACGCCTTGAGGAAAGCCACCCAACCCGATTCAACCGGTCGGCGTTATGCCTTCTCGTGTTACCGGGCCACCGAATACGTGATGCTGCTGGCCATCGCCCAGGAGGCTGCGCAAAGCAATCCGTCGTTGCTGATGCGCATCCAGGCATTGGCCCACAGACGCGCCGTGCAATCGCGCGAGTTTCACGAGGTCTACCTTCGCGAATACGGATCCCTGCGGCATCCGCTGCCGTTGGGCTATTTCGTGCCCGGGGATCGGGTCTGGTTTCGCAACCCCGATGCGGCATCCGCGCAGGTCGAAGGCTACGAAGGCTCGTGGGTGATCTACCTGGGGGCAGGCCAGTTCTGCAACTTCTGGCAAAGCGATCGGCCTTTCACGCTGGAGCACAAGTGTCTGGAGATCTTCCACTGGCGACACGCTGTCTGCACCGATGCCGACGGCAAGCTGCGCATTGATGAGGACGAGGTCGAGCAACGCGTTGCCGACTCGCTGACCGACCCGGCACGTACGCATAGCATTCTTGGGCGCATGCAGCGCGCTCGCGCGCCGCGCGGCGTATTTGATCGCGGCGGGTGCCTGGACGCCACACGCGAATGCGCACGATGGATCAGACCCACTGCGTGTGGCATCGCAGTGCCGGCAGAGTGAGCTACTCTGCGGCCTGCACGTACAGCCGTTTGCGCTTCCGGAGGAACTCACCATGGCAAAAGAAAAAACGGGCCCCCGCACAACGCTCAGTCGCAGCGAATACGAGGCAGCACTTGAGCCAATGATGCTCGAGCTCAATCGTGTCGCCCGTTGGGTGCAACACGAGGGGCGACGGGTCGTGGTGATCTTCGAAGGGCGCGACACCGCTGGCAAGGGCGGGGTCATCAATGCCATCACCTCCACCCTCAATCCGCGTCAGGTGCACGTGGTCGCGTTGCCCAAGCCCAGCGACACCGAGCGCACGCAATGGTACTTCCAGCGCTACATCGCTCATCTGCCTACAGCAGGTCAAATCGCGCTCTTCGACCGCAGCTGGTACAACCGCGCCGGGGTCGAAAAGGTGATGGGCTTTTGTACCGAGGATGAGCACGCGCGGTTTCTCAAACAGACGCCCATCTTCGAGAAAATGCTGACCGACGATGGCGTCGTGTTGCTCAAGTATTTTCTGTGCGTTGACCAGGCGCAGCAGGAAGCGCGCTTTCGCGAGCGTATGGACGATCCACTGAAGCGCTGGAAACTCTCACCGATTGATCTGCAATCGCGCGAGCACTACAAGGCCTATGGTCGAGCGCGCGACGAAATGCTCCGGGCCACGCACACCCGCCATGCGCCCTGGACCTTGGTCGACTTCAATGACCAGCGACGCGGCCGCCTCACCTTGATCCGTCATCTGCTCGACCGGGTGCCCGAAATCGAAGTGGCCGACACGCCACTCGACTACCCGCCGCTGAGCCGCTCGCCGCTGACAGAAAGCTACAAAGGCCCCATCAAGCCGATCAAGCCGTTCTGAGGCGCACGCTCAGTCAAGCGGGTGATCGGACGCCAGTGCGCTGAGGCAAGTGCCCGAACGCCAATACGCAGCAGGAAGTTCGCGGCGGCAAGCATGAACTCAGAGCGTCAGGCGCCCTGAACTTCAGCGTCGTCAGGCTCAGAGCTTGTTGTGTGTGCCGTCGCACATCACCGGCTTGCCGCTTTGCTTGCAGCCGCAGAAAAATGCTTTTTTCGACTCGGTGGCGGTGTACTTGGTCGGCACGAACTCCGTGCCCTTGTGGCTGCCATCGCAAAACGGTTGCTTCTTGCTCTTGCCGCAAGCACACCACCAGTAATCCTTGCCGGCCTCCACGTCCACGGGATAAGGGGCTTTTTGTGCGATGTCGGGTGTGCTCATGAAAGTGCTCCTGAAGCGTCTGGGATGAACAATC
>JBIKKG010000279.1:0-4364 GCA_044360485.1 Burkholderiaceae bacterium
CGAGGCCAGATCCTCGAGGTCTGAGCAGCCCACGCATCCAAGCCGGCGTACGCCGCGCCGCGGCATGACGCGCAGACGCTACTGAGACCGCACTAATCTGGTACTCACTAAGCCGGTACTGAGTCTGCACGTGGCCGTCACGGGCGCTCATCAGCACTCAGACAAGCGGCCATCACGCGCCATCTGTCGCGCATCTCGCAGGCCCGGTGCTGCCCATGCGCTGCCTCGTTCCTACGCTTCGCACGGCATGGGCATGACGCCACTTTTTGCGCTGATTGTGTCGGGCGCGCGCGTTGCGTGCGCATTCCGTCACATCCACGCCTGTGGGTGACGCATTGCGTCAGGCCGCAGGTTGCCGAGGTGACGCAATGCGGCACCTCTTCGACGAACGGGCCGACTGAGGCTCCTTCTTGAGTCCATGTAACGCGACCTGTCGACCATTGGTCGGCCAAGGCAACCGTGATGCATTGACCTCGCATGGAATGTGCGTCTGGCACGGAGTTCGCTCTGAATCCCTCATCCCCCGCGGTGGTCGCGGGGTCGTCCATACCGGAGAACAACGATGGTCAAGCAAGTGCAAAAAGGTTTCACCCTGATCGAACTGATGATTGTCGTGGCAATCATCGGCATCCTGGCCGCGGTGGCGGTTCCTGCCTATCAGGACTACACGGTGCGCGCCCGCGTCACGGAAGGTCTGACCCTGGCATCGGCTGCGAAAGTGACCGTGGGTGAAAACGCCATGAACGGTTCTGCGGCTGCAGGCACCGGCTGGGTGTCGCCCACCGCCACTGACAACGTGACCTCGGTTGCAATTGATGACACCAACGGCAGCATCACGCTGACCACCACGGCACGTGCCGGTGGCGGCACCGTGATCTTCGTGCCGACGCCTGCATTCGTGGCCAACACCACGGTCACTGACCGCATGGCCTGGGCTTGCAGCACCGGCACCCTGGCTGCGAAGTACCGCCCGGCCCAGTGCCGATAAGCGAGGGCATGCAGCGGCAAGACACTGTCAACACCGCTTCACCCAAAGGGGGTCGCACTGCGACCCCCTTTTTTTTCGTGCGCAAAGTGTCACGGCACTGCGCACCACCCGCCAGACAGCGCGTGTCGTCGTATCCCAAGCAAGGATTCCTCATGGCCCTCTCCGCAGCATCACGCACGTGCGCTCATCGCGACCGCGGCTTCACCCTGATTGAACTCATGATCGTCGTGGCGATTGTCGGCATCCTGAGTTCGGTGGCTGTGCCGGCGTACCAGGACTTCTCCGTGCGCGCCAAAGTGACCGAGGGTTTGACGATGGCCGATAGCCTGAAGCAGACAGTGTCCGCCAATGCGGCCGAAGGTCAGGCACTGAACGGCGGCACGCCCGGCGTGGGCACGACCCCCGCCTTTGCAGGCACACCGCACGTCGATGCCCTGTCTGTGAATACGCAAGGCGAGATCACCGTGTCCATGCGCCCCTCGGCTGGCAATGGCACGCTGGTGCTCGCGCCGCGTGATGGCGCATCGGGGCTGGTCGCAGGGGTCATCCCTGCGAACGCGATTACCTGGCATTGCAATGCAGAGGGAGCCTCCCGTGGGGGGGCGGCCGGCACGCTGCCCGCACGGTTCGCGCCGGCGGTATGTCGATAGTGCGCCATCAGAAAGCGGGTAGGGCACTGTGCACACGCTTGGACGCTGCATCGACGCCGCACGTCGGCCCGGCGACCGCTCACGGCCACGCTCTCGATAGACTCATTGAGTGCTCTCGGGTGGCTTTGCCCGAGGCGTTCTGGACGGTTTGACTCGTACACACCATGTTTCGTTCCGCGCTGCCCTCGATTCCTTCGCATGACCTCCCCGAGCCTGTCACATCGGTGGGGGATGGACGACCGATGATCGTGCCCGCGATGCCTGTGCCGAAGGCGCCTGCGCACCAACCCGTCCTCGCCAGCGGATTGCGCGATCGACTGCGCGCGGCAGCGCTGCATTGGGGCCTCTCCGCGACAGTGGCGGCTGCCGTGCTGCTGACCGTGTTTCTGGGGTGGTATCCGCAGCCCATGATCCAGCTTCATGGTGTGGACGCCATTCTGTTCATCATGCTTGCGGTGGATGTCATCCTCGGGCCGCTGTTCACCTTCATTGCTTTTGATCGCCGCAAGAAGCACCTGGCACTCGATCTGGCAGCGATTGTCGCGTTGCAACTCGCAGCGCTCGCCTATGGTTTGCACACCATTCACCAGGGGCACCCTGCGTTCGTGGTGTTCGTCAAGGATCGGTTTGAGGTGGTGTCGCCCGCGGAGTTGCGACCCAAGGCGCTCAGCGAGGCGCGGGGCAATCCCTTTGCCGCGCGACACCCGCTGCGTCCGCGCTGGGTCGCTGCTCACATGCCTGACTCAGCCCAGGAGCGTCAGATCATCCTTTTCGAGGCGATTGAGAAGGGGCTGGATGTTCAGCATCACCCCAAGCTCTATGTCGACTATGCCGCGGAGGCGTCGGTGGCGCTCACGCGAGCCTTGCCGATCGAGCGCTTGCGCGCCCTCAATGCGCAGCATGGGGCTGTGATTGATGCCGCCGTGGCGCGCAGTGGGCTCAGCGCTTCAGGCTTGCGTTACTTGCCGATGCGCGGGCCGGCCCGTGATGCTGCCGTGCTGGTAGATGCCAAAGATGGCCGTGTGATCGAGGTGTTGCTGCTGCAGCCCTGGTAAGTGAGGCGTGTCAGTCGCGTCGACTGCGCAGTGCCTCATGCACGATGCCGCGCAGCTGGCGTACCGCCACTGCCGGATCGGGGTCACCGAAGATATCGGTGATGATAGCCACGGCGTCAGCGCCCGCTGCGATCACTTGCGCAGCGTTGCTGCGGTCGATGCCCCCGATGCCCACCGAATGCAAGCCTGCTGCACGCGCCTGGCCAAAGAGCGACAGCGGCGCACGGACAGCGTGTGGCTTGGTGGGGGAGGCGAAGACGCTCCCAAAGCCGACATGGTCAGCGATCGTGCTGAGTTGCTGCGCGCGTTGCAAATCGTTGTAGCAGGACACACCCAACCAGCGATGCGGCCCGATCCGTTCACGCACCTGCACCGGATCGCCATCGTCGCGTCCGATATGCACGCCCTCTGCGTTCACCGTACAGGCCAGCTCGACGTCGTCATTGACGATGAGCGGCACGCCTGCCTGTGAGGTCAGGGCGCGCACGGCCATTGCCAGTTCGAGCCGTTCGGCGGGTGTGCCGCCCTTGACCCGGAACTGCAGGGCATCCAGGCCCCCCTCCAGTGCGCGGGCCACGGCCGGCAGCAGCCGCTTCGCATCGGCCTCGTCGGGAGTAATTGCATAGACGCCGCGCAAGAGCCTACGTGGCGTCCCCTGCTGGGCATGCGGATCACCGGGATGTTGGCGGCTGGGTGGCGGGCTCACAGGCGGATCACGGTCAGGGAGAGAGGTGGTCACGACGAGGCTCACATCGGGAGGGGCTGTGCGGCGCAATAGGCCAGGGCGAAGCAACCGGCGATCCACCCGTCGGCCCTAAAGCGGGCCTCATCGGGGCAAGAAGGTAACATGCGACGCTTCGAATTCTAATGACCTCTGGCGGACGAAGCATGAGTGAGCAAACCCCGAACCGAACCTTCATGTGCCTGATCTGCGGCTGGATCTACGACGAGTCGCTGGGTGTGCCCGATGAAGGCATTGCACCCGGTACCCGTTGGGAAGACGTGCCCATGAACTGGACCTGCCCCGAATGCGGAGCACGCAAGGAAGATTTCGAGATGGTGGAACTCTGATTCAGGCCTGCGGTCCGGTGATCCACTCCGACTGAAACAGGCGCAAGGCTGTGTCCACTCCCGTTAGCGTGAATGAATCGATTGCCGGCCTGAAGGTCATGGTGATCGATGACAGCAACACCATCCGGCGCAGCGCCGAGATCTTCCTCACACAGGCTGGTTGCAGCGTGATCCTGGCCGAAGACGGGTTTGACGCGCTGGCCAAGGTCGCCGACCACGAACCCGATCTGGTGTTCTGCGATGTCCTGATGCCCAGGCTGGACGGCTATCAGGCCTGTGCGCTCATCAAAAAAAGCCCCCGTCTGCATGCCACGCCCGTGGTGATGCTTTCCAGCAAAGACGGCTTGTTCGACCGGGCACGCGGCCGGATGGTGGGCTGTGAGGAATACCTCACCAAGCCGTTCACCAAGGACAGCCTGCTCAAGTGTGTCGCGCACTATGCGCGTCGCCCGGTGGGGGTCTGAGCGTCCTATTGCTCTGAGACTACCCATGTCGCAGCCCCTCGCTCCCGAAGCCCCGCTTGGCGCGCATGCAGCCGACCGACCCGTTGCGTCGGGCAGCGGTCAGCCCAGCACTGCGCTCAAGATCATGGTGGTCGAT
>JBIKKG010000058.1:0-15050 GCA_044360485.1 Burkholderiaceae bacterium
AGGAGCACGTGCAGTGCGTGGTCGCTAGGCGCAATGGCATGAAACACGCCTCCCAGGCCAAGAATCACCGCAAAGATCGGCGAGGCGATCAATAACGCGACTGCCAGAAAACGCAGCACGGGTTGGAGGCGGTATTCGGCGGGGTTCCAGGCGTTGAACCGACGCAGCACTTCGATGCTGGCCACTGCGCCGAGTGCAGTCCCAATCGCCGTGGCCACGGCCGGGGTCGGTGAATCGAAGACGGTCAGACCATACGCCAGCGCGCCGATTGCAGCCGGTAAGGTCCAGAGATGCCCCCATCGCCATCCGAAAGCGAAGGCCACGCCCAGGGCAGGCCACAGGAGCAGGCTGAGCGCTTGTCCACCCGATACCGCACGAGCCAGCAAGCACAGGCCGAAGGTCAGCAGTGCGACCAGTACCGCGCGAGCAGTCGCCGGAAGCGTTGCGTCTGCTGTAGCAGAAGGAGTGGACACACGGGTATTCCGCAGGGGAGACCTTGTCAGTTTACCGCAGCGGTGTATGGCCCGAGCGCGGGCGACCTGCCGGTCAACCTGCCGCTCAGGCCGTCCGTCGTACCTGCATGCACACAGAATGCATCAGTGAGGCTGACCTCGCGGGGTGCGACAAGCCTTCAGCGCCGGCTCCCGAGGAGGAGCCGGCCATGACGACTTAGGCAGCCATCAGTTCACGCAACACGAAGGGCAGGATCCCTCCATGGCGGAAATAATCGACCTCAATAGGCGTATCGATGCGTGACAGCAGGGTCACATTGCGCTGGCTGCCATCGGCTTTGCGAATCGTGAGCACGATGTCCTGTTGGGGCTTCATGTCGGCGGGAAAACCGATATCGAAGGTCTCGTTGCCAGTGATACCCAGGGATTCCCAGGAGTCCGTGCCCTTGAACTGCAGCGGCAGCACGCCCATACCGACCAGATTCGAGCGATGGATCCGCTCGAAGCTGCGTGCCACCACGGCACGTACTCCCAGCAGCTGCGTGCCCTTGGCCGCCCAGTCCCGCGACGATCCTGTGCCGTACTCTTCGCCACCGAACACGATGGTGGGTACGCCGTCTGCCACGTATTTCATGGCGGCGTCGTAGATCGGCATCTTGGCGCCGGTCGGCTGATGCAGGGTCAGTCCGCCTTCTTCGCGCGAGCCATCAGCCTTGAGTGGCAGCATCAGGTTCTTGATGCGTACGTTGGCAAATGTGCCACGCATCATGACCTCATGGTTGCCGCGCCGTGCACCGTAGGAATTGAAGTCTGCCTTGAGCACACCATTGGCCTGCAGGTATTGGCCTGCGGGGGAGCTCTGCGTGATCGAGCCGGCGGGTGAGATATGGTCGGTCGTGATCGAGTCGCCGAACAGTCCCAGTGCCCGCGCATTGCTGATCGCTGCGGTCTTGGCCGGCGTCATGTCGAAGTCGGCAAAAAAGGGCGGGTTGGCAATGTAGGTGGACTTGGGCCAATCGTAAATCTGGCCCGACGCAGCCGGCACCGCGTTCCACAGGGTGTGGTCCTTGGTCAGGTCGCCGTAGAGTCTGCGGAAAGTGCGCGCGCTCATGGCGTAGTGCATCAGCTTGCCCACCTCTTCCGATGTGGGCCAGATATCGCCGATGTAGACATCGCGCCCTTGCTTGTCCTTGCCCAGTGGTTCGGTCATCAGATCGACGTTGACGTTGCCGGCGATGGCATAGGCCACGACCAGCGGCGGGGACGCCAGGAAATTGGCGCGCAGATTCGGATGGATGCGCGCTTCGAAGTTGCGATTGCCGGAGAGAACCGCTGCGCAGACCATGTCGTTGGCCACGATGGCTTCGTTGAAATCGGGCGCCAGGTCACCAGCATTGCCAATACACGTGGTGCAGCCATAGGCGGCGACCGAGAATCCGAGCTTGGCCAGGTGCGGCAGCAGACCGGCTTTCTCAAGGTATTCGGTGACGACGCGCGATCCGGGGGCGAGCGATGTCTTGATATGCGGTGCCACGGTCAGTCCGCGCGCCACCGCCTTCTTGGCCAGCAGACCGGCCGCCAGCAGCACACCCGGATTGGACGTGTTGGTGCACGATGTGATGGCAGCGATCAGCACATCGCCGTTACGCAGGGTCGTGCCACTGGAGGTGGTGTAGCCCTTGTGCAGATCGGCAGCCGACTTGTTGAAGCCGTTGGCGGCTACTGGCTTGGCGAAGAGGTCTGCAAAGGTGGATTTGACGTCGCCGATCTCGATGCGGTCTTGCGGACGCTTGGGGCCGGCCAGAGACGGTGCGACCGTGGCGAGATCGAGTTCCACGACGTTGGAGTAGTCAATGCTGCCGACCTTGGGCACACCGTACAGCCCCTGAGCCTTGAAGTAGGCCTGGAACGCTGAGATCTCGTCTTTCGTGCGACCCGAGCCCTCGAAGTATTCGATGGTCTTGTCGTCGACAGGGAAAAAGCCCATGGTGGCGCCATATTCCGGTGCCATGTTGGCGATGGTGGCGCGATCGGGCAGTGCCAGACTGCTCGTGCCTTCGCCGAAGAACTCGACGAACTTGCCCACCACTTTTTCCTTGCGCAGCATTTCGGTAATGCGCAGCACCAGGTCGGTCGCCGTGACGCCTTCGCGCAAGCGGCCTTTCAGGTGCACGCCAACCACGTCCGGTGTCAGGAAATACACTGGCTGACCCAGCATGCCGGCTTCGGCCTCGATCCCGCCCACGCCCCAGCCCACCACACCAATGCCATTGATCATCGTGGTGTGGCTGTCAGTGCCCACCAGGGTGTCGGGGTAGTAGATGTCCTTGCGGGCTACCGATTTGTGGTGCACGCCGCGCGCAAGATATTCCAGGTTGACCTGGTGAACAATGCCGATGCCGGGCGGGACAACCTTGAAGGTATCAAAAGCCTGCATGCCCCACTTCATGAACTGATAGCGCTCCTTGTTGCGCTGGAATTCCAGTTTCATGTTCAGGTCGAGCGCGTTGGCGCTGCCGTAGTGGTCGATCATGACCGAGTGATCCACCACCAGATCCACCGGTACTAGGGGCTCGATGCGCTTAGGGTCGCGGCCCATGCGCTGCGCCACATTGCGCATCGAGGCGAGGTCGGCCAGCAGTGGCACGCCGGTGAAGTCCTGCAGCACCACGCGTGCGACGATGAACGGGATCTCTTCTGTCCGCGCCGCATTGGGCTTCCAGTTAGCAAGTTCTTTGACATGCTGCTCGGTGACCTTCTTGCCATCGACATTACGCAGCACCGACTCCAGCACGATCCGAACCGATACCGGCAGCCGGTTGACGTTGGGGAAGGTCTTGGCCAGGGCGGGCAGGGAATACAGGCGGCCCTTCTTGTTGCCGACGGGTTTGAAATCTTTGAGCGTGTTGAATGCGTTGTGAGCCATATGCGGCCTCCTTCAATGGATCATCATGCTCTGACCCGACACGCGATCCTGATGAATCACGCGGGGTCGAGCGCCATCGTGCGGGTCTGTCGGTTATTTGGATTCGGCCGCTGCCGCAGCCGGTGCGGCAGCGGCATTCGCCTTGGCAGCCTCATCGTCCTTGAACGCCTGAATCTGCTCTTCACTCTTGCAGGAGTCAACGATACGCTGACCGGTCCTGGTGTTGAGTAGCATCGATTTGTAGGGGATCTGCACCAGCAGCGTGGAGCCCTTCGTGTCTTCCAGGCGGACAGCGCCCGTCGCAGAGGCCACCGGCTTCATCACCCAAATCGACTTCTGATAGCGCACGTCCACATAAGCCGGCGACGCCTTGTTCTTCTCGACGAAGATTTCGTACTTGTCGTCGCAGACGTACTTCCCGTAATGCACCAGTTCCGAGGCGGATTTCTGTGAATCATCGGCTTCGGGCAGACCAGCGCGCTGCGCCGCCGTGGTCGGCGGAGGCAAGGCGGCCTTCTTGGCCGGTGCCTTGGCGGGTGCCTTGGCAGGGGCTTTGGCTGGCGGTTTCGTCTGCGCCATGGCCGGAGCGCTTAGCGCCAGGCAGGCGGCCGCGGCAAGGCTGCCGAGGATGGAAGCGGAAAACGTCGTCAGTCCTGCGATGCGGATCATTTGCGTTTCTCCAGGGGGATGTACTTCAGATTTTCCGGGCCGGTGTAATGGGCGCTGGGTCGGATGATCTTGTTGTCGATACGCTGCTCGATCACGTGCGCAGACCAACCCGAGGTGCGGGATATCACGAACAGTGGTGTGAACATGGCCGTGGGCACGCCCATCATGTGGTATGACACGGCGCTGAACCAATCGAGGTTCGGGAACATCTTCTTGGCGTCCCACATCACCGTTTCCAGACGCGCAGCGATGTCGAACATCTTGGTGTTGCCGGCGTCCTTGGACAGTCGGCGGGCGACTTCCTTGATCACCTGGTTGCGCGGATCGCCCGTGGTGTAAACCGGGTGCCCAAAGCCGATCACAACTTCCTTAGCCTCCACGCGCCGGCGAACATCGGCCTCGGCTTCGTCGGGAGTCTCGTAGCGCTTTTGCACCTCAAAGGCCACCTCATTGGCGCCACCATGCTTCGGTCCGCGCAGCGCTCCAATGCCCCCCGTGATGGCTGAGTACATGTCGGCACCGGTGCCCGCCACCACCCGGCAGGCAAACGTCGAGGCGTTGAACTCATGCTCCGCGTAAAGAATGAGTGAGGTCTGCATGGCACGCACCCACAGATCGGAGGGGGCGGTGCCGTGCAGCAACTGCAGGAAATGCCCCGCGATGGAGTCGTCATCGGTTTCCACCTCGATGCGCCGACCGTTGTACGCGTAGTGGTACCAGTACAGCAGCATCGAACCGAGCGACGCCATCAGCCGATCGGCAATCTCGCGGGCTCCGGGTGTGTTGTGATCATCTTTTTCGGGCAATTGGCAACCCAGAGCGGATACCCCGGTGCGCATCACATCCATCGGATGGCTGGAGGCCGGCAGCCATTCCAGCACTGCCTTCACATTGGCCGGCAGGCCGCGCATCGATTTCAGGCGCGCTTTGTAGGCCTTCAATTCGGCTTTGTTCGGCAGCTTGCCATGCACGAGCAGATGGGCGATTTCCTCGAACTCGGCCTTGTCGGCAAATTCCAGGATGTCATAACCGCGGTAGTGCAGGTCGTTGCCTGTGCGACCCACCGTGCACAGTGCGGTGTTGCCTGCAGTGACGCCCGACAGGGCGACGGATTTCTTGGGCTTGGGTCCGCTGGTGGCGGGTGCAGAACTGCTCATCGTCTGACCTCTCCTGAGTCTGGATGCCTATGAATAGTGCTAGATCGATTGCACCAGCCGGTGGCCTCTGCGGGCGTCTGTCCGACTGGCGCGGATCACTGAAGGTAATGCCTTATTTCTTTCCTGCAAACAACTGGTCGAGTTTGCGCTCGAAGTCCCAGTAGCCGATGGTGTCGTAGAGCTGTTGGCGAGTTTGCATGCTGTCGACCACGGCCTGTTGCGATCCGTCGCGCCGGATCGCCTGATACACGTTCTCGGCTGCTTTGTTGGCGGCGCGAAAGGCTGACAAGGGGTACAGCACGATCTCCACGCCCTGCGACGCCAACTGGTCTACCGTGAACAGCGGGGTCTGACCGAATTCAGTGATATTGGCCAGCACCGGCACCTTCATGGCGGACGTGAAGCGCTGGTACATCGAGAGTTCAGTGAGCGCTTCAGGGAAAATGCCGTCGGCACCCGCTTCAACACAGGCCATGGCCCGCTCGACTGCGCGATCAAACCCTTCGACTGCCAACGAGTCGGTGCGCGCCATGATGAAGAACGACGGATCGGTGCGTGCATCCACCGCAGCCTTGATCCGGTCGACCATTTCGTCTTGCGAGACAATTTCCTTGCCGGGGCGATGGCCGCAGCGCTTGGCACCGACCTGGTCCTCGATGTGCATCGCGGCGGCCCCCGCCTTGGTGAGTGAACGCACCGTGCGGGCGACGTTAAAGGCGGAAGAACCAAAGCCCGTGTCGACATCGACCAGCAAGGGCAGATCGCAGACATCGGTGATGCGGCGCACGTCGATCAGTACGTCTTCCAGGCCCGAGATGCCCAGGTCAGGCAGGCCCAGTGAGCCGGCGGCCACACCGCCCCCGGACAGATAGAGGGCGTGATAACCGGCGTGCTTGGCGAGCAGCGCATGCTGCGCAGTCGTGGCGCCAGGGATCTGCAAAGGCTTTTCGTCTTTGAGGGCCTGACGGAATCGTTGTCCGGGGGTCATCATGGTCTGCTCCGGGTTCAGGGCAGCAGATGCTGCACGCCGTCGCGCTCTTCGAGCAGCTCCTTGAGGGTCAGGTCCATGCGCTCGCGGCTGAAGGGATCAATTTCCAGCCCTTTGATCACCTCGTATTCACCATTGGCACAGGTGACGGGCACGCCGTACATGATGCCTTCCGGGATACCGTAAGAGCCGTCGGAAGGCACGCCCATCGTTGTCCATTTGCCTTGTGTCCCCAGTGCCCAGTCGCGCATGTGATCGATGGCGGCATTGGCCGCAGACGCGGCCGAGGACAATCCGCGGGCGTCGATGATGGCCGCTCCGCGCTTACCCACCGTTGGCAGGAAGGTGTCGCGGTTCCAGGCGTCATCGTTGATCATGGTCTTGACCGAAGCACCACCGATGGTCGCGAATCGGTAATCGGCATACATTGTGGGCGAGTGGTTGCCCCAGACGCAGAGCTTTTCGATAGCCGAAACGGGCTTGCCGGTGCGTGCGGCAATCTGAGAGAGCGCGCGGTTGTGGTCCAGGCGCAGCATGGCAGTGAAATGGCGTGCCGGCAGGCTCGGTGCGGATTTCATGGCGATGTAGGCATTGGTGTTGGCCGGATTGCCCACCACCAGCGTGCGCACGTTGCGGCTGGCCACGGCATCCATGGCCTTGCCTTGCGCCGTGAAGATCTGCGCATTGGCGGCGAGCAGGTCTTTGCGCTCCATGCCGGGGCCACGCGGCCTGGCGCCGACCAGCAGGGTGTAGTCCGCGTCCTTGAAGGCCGTCATGGGGTCGCCGTGCGCTGTCATGCCGGCCAGCAGCGGGAAGGCGCAGTCCTCAAGCTCCATCATCACGCCCTTGAGCGCTTTTTGCGCCTTCTCGTCGGGAATCTCGAGCAACTGCAGAATCACTGGCTGGTCTTTGCCGAGCATGTCGCCGTTGGCAATGCGAAACAGGAGCGCGTAGCCGATCTGGCCGGCGGCACCAGTGACAGTGACTCGTTTCGGGGCTTTCGTCATGGTCTTCCTCGGAGGGTCTGCGGCAGCGGGCCGCGTCGGTCGTTGAGTGATCGGTCGCCCGCGTGCGTCGCGAGCGCGGCGCCGGCAGTGTAGGAGGGCGTTTGGAGCGTGTCAACTTACTGATATATCTTATATAAGACGTCTAACAGTAGACACGCTGGCGGCCGGCATGGTTACATCTGTGACATGACGCGCGTGACCTTCAGCCCCCTTTATTTGCAGATCCGGGAGCGCCTGGTGCAGGGCCTTCAGGGCGGCGAATGGCGCCCAGGAGAGGCCATTCCCAGCGAGATCGAATTGGCCACGCGCTTTGGCGTCAGCCAGGGCACCGTACGCAAGGCCATTGATGCGCTGGCCACCGAGCACATGCTGATCCGTCGTCAGGGCCGCGGCACCTTTGTGGCCAGCCACCTGGAGCAGCGCGCCCAGTACCGTTTCTTGCGGCTTCGGCCCGATGAGGGCGAGCCGGTGCAGCCCACCAGCCGCTTTGTCGAGTGCCGCCGGATGAGGGCGCCTGGCGAAATCGCGCGAGCGCTCGAACTCAAGGCGGGTGAGGGCGTCGTGATGATCCGCCGCCAGTTGCAGTTCGGGTCGGTGCCGCTCGTGCTGGACGAAATCTGGCTGCCGGGCAACCGATTCAAGGGGCTGACCGCGGAACGACTCAATGCCTACAGCGGCCCGCTCTACGGGTTGCTCGAGGCCGAATTTGGCACACGGATGATTCACGCCTCGGAGCGCGTGCGTGCGGTGGCGGCCGAAGCGCAGTTGGCCAAATGGCTGGATGTGCAGCCGGGCGAGCCGTTACTGCTGGCCGAGCGCATTTCCACCACCTACACCGGGCGCCCGGTTGAAGTGCGCCGCGGTTGGTATGTCACCCGCGGGCATCATTATTTCAATGAGTTGAACTGATTTTGGTGCGGCGCGAAATTTGCGTCAGAATAGACAGGTTCGGAAGGGAGGCCGAACCCCACGTGCTGTGGTCTGGCCGCCCCCGACGCATTCCAGAACGAGAATAACGAGGCGTCCATGGCCGATATCGCAGCCCGGAAGGTGCGACCAGAGTTTCGCAACATCCACATATCCCAAATCCTCTCCTACCGGCTGCCGCCGGCCGGAATCGTCTCCATCCTGCATCGACTCAGCGGCGTGCTGCTGTTTCTGGTGGGCATTCCGTTCTGTCTGTATTTGCTGCAGCAGAGCCTGACCTCCGAAATCAGCTTCGAGAGTTATCGTGCCATTGTGGGCAGCATCCCCGGCAAACTGGTGCTGCTGGTTCTGCTGTGGGCGTTCTTGCACCATGCCATCGCCGGGATCCGCTACCTGTTGCTTGATCGGCATATGGGCATTCTCAAGGAATCTTCACGTCTGTCCGCGCAAATCGTGCTGGTGACTTCGTTGCTGCTCACGGCCGTGCTTGGTCTGAAGCTGTTTGGAGCGTTCTGAGATGACCACTCGTCGCATTGTCGTTGGAGCCCATTACGGGCTGCGTGACTGGCTCGCGCAGCGGGTGTCTGCGGTGGTCCTGCTGCTCTACACGCTGGTCCTGCTTGGAGCGGTGGTCTTTGGGCCGCCGCTCAGCTACGGTGCCTGGGCCACGCTGTTCTCGAGCGCCTGGATGAAGGTGTTCTCGTTGCTCGCCGTCATCGCGCTGATCTGGCATGCCTGGGTCGGCGTGCGAGACATTTACATGGATTACATCAAGCCGACCGGCATTCGGCTGTTCCTGCAGGTTGCCACGGTGTTGGCTCTGGTGGGTTACGCGTGCTGGGCGGTCATCATCCTCTGGAGAGTCTGAAGATGGTTGAGATCGTCAAGCAGTTGGCCAACGGGTTGCCCAGGCGCAGGTTCGATGCCGTGATCGTGGGGGCGGGCGGCTCCGGTATGCGCTGCTCATTACAACTGGCAGAAGCGGGCTACAACGTCGCCGTGTTGTCCAAGGTGTTTCCTACACGCTCGCATACCGTTGCCGCGCAGGGCGGGATTGGCGCGTCGCTTGGCAACATGAGCGAGGACAACTGGTACTGGCACATGTTCGACACCGTGAAGGGGGCGGACTATCTGGGTGACCAGGATGCCATCGAGTACATGTGCAAAGAGGCTCCGCGGGTGGTGTACGAGCTGGAGCACTTCGGCATGCCCTTCGATCGCAACGAAGACGGCACGATCTACCAGCGTCCGTTCGGTGGTCACACTGCCAATTTCGGTGAAAAGCCGGTCCAGCGCGCATGCGCTGCGGCCGACCGTACCGGGCATGCCTTGCTGCACACGCTGTACCAGCGCAATGTGCGCGCGCGCACCCAGTTCTTCGTGGAGTGGATGGCACTCGATCTGGTGCGCGATGCCGAGGGCGCCGTGGTGGGTGTGGTGGCGCTCGAGATGGAGACCGGTGAGGTCATGATCCTTGAGTCCAAGGTCACGGTGCTGGCCACCGGTGGCGCCGGACGGATCTGGGCTGCCTCCACCAACGCGTTCATTAACACGGGCGACGGCATGGGCATGGCGGCCCGGGCGGGCATTCCCCTGGAAGACATGGAGTTCTGGCAGTTCCATCCCACGGGCGTGGCCGGGGCCGGTGTGCTGATCACCGAAGGCGTGCGCGGCGAAGGCGGCATTCTGCTCAACAAGGATGGCGAGCGCTTCATGGAGCGTTACGCGCCCACGCTGAAAGACCTGGCGCCGCGCGACTTCATTTCGCGCTGCATGGACCAGGAAATCAAGGAGGGGCGTGGTGCCGGCCCCGATGGCGATTACGTGCTGCTCAAGCTCGATCACCTGGGCGCTGAGAAAATCACCAAGAAGCTGCCGTCGATTCGCGAAATCGCGATCAAGTTTGCCAACGTCGACCCGATTCGCGACCCCATTCCGGTCGTGCCGACCATCCACTATCAGATGGGTGGGATCCCGACCAACATCCACGGTCAGGTGGTGTCGCCCAAGAACGGCAACCCCAACACCGTGGTCGAAGGCCTATACGCCATAGGCGAGTGTGCCTGCGTGTCGGTGCATGGCGCCAACCGTCTGGGCACCAATTCACTGCTTGATCTGGTCGTGTTTGGGCGGGCTGCCGGTAACCATATCGTTGACGCGAAGTTTAAGAACATGGGGCACCGCTCGTTGCCGGAGCAATCCGGCGATGCGACGCTGGCTCGGCTGGCCCGTCTGGAAGGCTCCAAATCAGGCGAGAACACCCAGGATGTGGCCAACGACATCCGGCGCAGCATGCAGGCGCATTGCGGCGTGTTCCGGACGGCAGACCTCCTCAAGGAAGGCGTCAAGCAGATCATGGAACTGGCCGAGCGGGCTCAGTCGGTGCATCTGAACGATAAGTCGAAGGTCTTCAATACCGCAAGGGTGGAGGCGCTCGAGCTCGACAATCTGGTAGAGACTGCCAAAGCCACGATTGTGTCGGCCGAGGCGCGCAAGGAGAGTCGTGGCGCGCATGCGCATCGCGATTTTCCGGATCGCGACGACGCCAACTGGATCAAGCATTCGCTCTATTACACCGATGGCAACCGACTGGATTACAAGCCAGTCAACATGAAGCCGTTGACTGTAGAGTCCTTCGAACCCAAGGTTCGTACGTTCTGACCGCCCTTACCGACGCGACACCATGACCGCTACCAGAAAAGTTCGTTTCTCCATTTATCGCTACGATCCGGACAAGGACGCCAAGCCTTACATGCAGGATCTTGAGGTCGAGCTGCTGCCAACCGACAAGATGCTGCTGGATGCACTGATGCGCATCAAGCAGGTGGCCGATGACTCGATCGCCTACCGGCGTTCCTGCCGGGAAGGCGTGTGCGGATCGGACGCCATGAACATCAACGGGAAAAATGGCCTGGCGTGCATCACGAATCTGCGCGACCTGAAAGAGCCGATCGTGCTCAAGCCGCTGCCGGGTCTGCCGGTCATCCGCGATCTGATCGTCGACATGACGCAGTTTTTCAAGCAGTACCACTCGATCAAGCCGTTTCTCATCAACGACACGCCGCCCCCCGAGAAGGAGCGCTTGCAGAGTCCGGAAGAGCGCAATGAGCTGGATGGCCTGTACGAGTGCATTCTGTGCGCGTGCTGTTCGACCTCGTGCCCCTCGTTCTGGTGGAACCCCGACAAGTTCGTCGGCCCTGCAGGCTTGCTGCAGGCTTACCGCTTCATTGCGGACAGCCGGGATCAGGCCACCAGTGCGCGTCTGGATGATCTGGAAGATCCGTACCGGCTCTTCCGATGCCACACGATCATGAACTGCGTGGATGTCTGCCCCAAGGGCCTCAATCCCACGCTGGCCATTGGCAAGATCAAGGACCTGATGGTTCGCCGTGCGGTCTGAGCTTAGAGCCGACATGATGATGCAGGGCGACCATTCTGTGGGCGGACCGGCGATGGGCCACCAGCCTGGTGCATCCTTGCTGAGCGCGCATCAGGCTGATGAAGCGCGACGCCGTCGTCTGCGCTGGCGTGCACGTCGCGGATTGCTGGAAAACGACCTGGTCCTGACCCGGTTTCTGGACCGGCATGAAGCATCATTGACCGATGCCGACGTTCTGGGCCTGCATCATCTGCTCGATCAGACCGACAATGAGCTGCTTGATCTGATTTTGGGGCGGGTGGAGCCTGACGCTGAGTTGGACCAGCCTGCCATTCGTTCGGTGCTGATGCGTTTGCGTGACGCCTGACGAGATGCCGAGCGCCTTGCCCGTTTCGTGACGACGCCTGGCGCAGTCACTTCCGTTTCAACCTTTTCGCCTTTGAACCGCCGCCCCCACCGACCGAACCACACAGGGTGACCCCGATGAACTCGACCAAGAAAGCCACGATGTCCTTCTCTGACGGTACGCCGTCGATCGATCTGCCGATCTACGAAGGCACGGTCGGCCCGGACGTCGTTGATATCCGCAAACTGTACGGCCAGACGGGGAAATTCACCTTCGACCCGGGGTTCCTCTCGACGGCCTCGTGTGACTCGAAGATCACCTACATCGATGGTGACAAGGGCGAGTTGCTGTATCGCGGTTACCCGATCGAGCAAATTGCGCAAAACTGCGATTACCTCGAGACCTGTTATCTGTTGCTCAAAGGCGAACTGCCAAGCCGCCCCGAGATGAAGGATTTTTCCTACAACGTGGTCCATCACACGATGGTTCACGAACAGATGACCCGCTTCTTCCAGGGATTTCGCCGGGATGCACACCCGATGGCCGTGCTGGTGGGCTGCGTCGGTGCGCTGTCGGCCTTCTATCACGACTCGCTCGACATCAATAACCCGGAGCATCGGCATATCTCGCAGATCCGACTGATCGCGAAGATGCCCACGCTCGTGGCCATGGCCTATAAGTACTCGGTCGGCCAGCCGTTCCTGTATCCGCGCAACGACCTGTCTTACACGGCCAACTTCATGCGCATGATGTTCGGAACACCGTGCGAGGAGTACAAGGTCAACGATGTGCTGGTGCGGGCACTCGATCGCATCCTGGTGCTGCATGCCGATCACGAGCAAAACGCCTCGACCTCGACGGTGCGCCTGGCCGGCTCCTCGGGTGCGAACCCATTTGCCTGTATCGCGGCCGGCATCGCCACACTCTGGGGCCCGGCTCACGGTGGCGCCAACGAGGCCTGCCTGGAGATGCTCGATGACATCCAGGCGCAAGGTGGCGTGGCCAAGATCGGCGAGTTCATCAAGCAGGTGAAGGACAAGAACTCCACGGTCAAGCTGATGGGCTTCGGTCACCGGGTCTACAAGAATTACGACCCGCGAGCCAAGCTCATGCGCGAGACCTGCTACGAAGTGCTGGGTGAGCTCGGCCTGCAGAATGACCCGCTGTTTGCGCTGTCAATGAAGCTTGAGCAAATTGCGCTCGAGGACGACTACTTTGTGTCGCGCAAGCTGTACCCGAACGTCGACTTCTACTCGGGTATTGTTCAGAAGGCGCTGGGCATCCCCACCTCGATGTTCACCTGCATCTTTGCGCTGGCCCGAACCGTTGGCTGGATTGCCCAGTGGAACGAAATGATTTCGGACCCCGACCAGAAAATCGGCCGGCCACGTCAGCTCTTCGTGGGCCCCACCCGGCGCGACGTCAAGCCGATCGATCAGCGCTGAGCGGCATCGGCAGCCACAGATCCACTTCAGTACCAATGCCCAGGGCGCTGCGCAGTTCGAGCCAGCCGCCCTGCGCATCCGTCAGTTCTCGGGCGACGCTCAGGCCCAGGCCGCGACCCGGCCCGGCATTCACGCCGGGTGCCTGCCAGTATGGCTCGAAGGCCCGCTGCTGGTGAGAGCGGCTCATGCCGATGCCTCGGTCGCACACAGTCAGCACCACATGCTGCGCGCCGTCGGCCCACTGCAGACTCGATCGCACCCGAATCCGTGATTCGGTCGACGAATACCGGCAGGCGTTGCTCAGCAGGTTGAGCAGTGCGTGTGCAATCGGTTCAGGCTGAACCGGCGGGCGCAGGCATGCATGATCTGGCTGTACATCCAGATCGATCTGACGCTGGGCATTGGGCCGCGCGAGTGAGCTCACTGCGGCGCGCACCAGACTCATCAGCGGCAAGGCTTTCGATCCCGTGGGCGGCCGCCATGCAACGCTTGTCGCCCTCACACCGCTGATTGGCCTGACCGCTCCTGCGCAGACAACGGACGGCAGGTTGGACAGGGCGTGCAGGGCGGTTGGCGTCATCACAAAGGCGGGCTCCGGCGGAGCACTGCGCCAGGTCGCGCAGGCCTCCTGTGTGTTTATCGGAGTGTGGCGCGCGGTGCTTGAGGGGTGCGATGGCCATTCATGCCTGGCACCGAGCCGTTCGTCGGGCTGAGCGCATACCGCGTGCTATCCTCGCGCCCGGCGACGGGACGGAGGCAGATTCCGACAAGCGCCAGCGTTCGCAAACCGGTCGGAGCCGGGTAGCGGACTGGAACGCGGCAGCGCAGCCCGGTTCCGTCACTCTCGGCGAGAAACTCGTTCAGAAAAGGTGAAGCGCCATGATGAAGTCATTTCAGGGTAACTCGTACCTGTTCGGCGGCAATGCCCCGTATGTGGAAGAGCTCTATGAGAGCTACCTGAACAACCCAGGCTCAGTGCCTGAGCAATGGCGGGCTTACTTCGACACCATGCAACTGGTGCCGGCCGCCGATGGCAATCAGCAGACCCGCGACGTCGCGCATGCGCCGATCGTCCAGTCCTTTGCCGAGCGTGCCCGGGCGGGCAGCCTGCAGCCGCGTGTGATGGGCGGCGACGCTGCCACGGCGCGCCAGCAGGTCTATGTCCAGCAGTTGGTCGCCGCATACCGCTTCCTGGGGTCGCGCTGGGCGGATCTGGATCCGCTCAAGCGCCAGGAACGTGCAGCGATCCCCGAGCTCGAAACCGCCTTCTACGATTTCACTGAGGGCGATCACGCCAACATCTACTCTGCGGCCAACACGTTCTTTGGCGTGGAAAGCGCACCGTTGCGCGAGATCCTGCGACTGCTGCGCGAAACCTACTGCGGCACGGTTGGCGCTGAATTCATGTACCTGAGCGACCCCGCTCAGAAGCGCTGGATTCAGGAGCGCCTGGAGAGCACCCGGGCCAAGGACCATTTCAGCCCCGAAAAGAAGCGCCGCATCCTCGATCGCCTGACGGCTGCGGAAGGGTTGGAGAAATACCTGCATACGCGCTACGTGGGTCAGAAGCGGTTTTCGCTCGAGGGTGGCGAGAGCTTCATCGCTTGCATGGACGAAATCGTTCAGCACGGCGGCACGCAGGGCATTCAGGAGTTCGTGATTGGCATGGCGCATCGAGGGCGCCTCAATGTGCTGGTCAACACGCTGGGCAAGATGCCGGCCGACCTGTTCGCCGAATTCGAAGGCCAGCATGC
>JBIKKG010000280.1:0-4347 GCA_044360485.1 Burkholderiaceae bacterium
GAGTCCATGTGGCCTCTGAAGCGCCCCTTAGGCCGAGACCCTTAGGCCGTCGCGCCGACCCTTGGTCGACGCACCCAGGTGCCAATCGCATAGTGCAGTCCGGTGCGGCTGACCGCAGGCTCCAGCGTGATGCGCTCCCACTGGGCGGGGTCGGGCGGCGGAAAGAACACATCGGCCTGTCCGTCGGTGTCAACCTCGGTGATCAGCAGCCGGTCAGCCTGAGGCAGTGCACTGGCGTAGAGCTGCGCGCCGCCGATGACGAAGAGTTCAGGAGCGTCGTTGCACAGGGCGCGTGCTGCATCGAGCGAATCGACCCGTTCGCAGCCCTGGTGGGCCCAGTGCGGATGGCGCGTCACGACCAGATTGCGTCGCCCCGGCAATGGCTTGCCGATCGACTCGAAGGTGAGGCGTCCCATGAGGATGGGATGGCCAAGCGTGGTCGCCTTGAAATGCTGCAGGTCTTCGGGCAGATGCCAGGGCAGGGCGTTTTGGCGCCCGATGCCGCCGTGCCGATCGCGCGCCACGATCAGAGTGATGCGGGGCGCTGCCATCAGACGGCGACCGGGGCCTTGATGTGCGGGTGGGACTGATAGCCGGTGATGGCAATGTCCTCGAAGCGGTAGTCGAAGATCGAGGCTGGTTTGCGCCGCCATTCCAGGCGAGGCAGGGGATAGGGTTCACGCGCAAGCTGCTCGCGGGCCTGGTCCAGGTGGTTGTTGTAGAGGTGGCAATCGCCGCCGGTCCAGATGAAGTCGCCGGGTTTCAGGTCGCACTGCTGGGCCACCATTTCGGTGAGCAGGGCATAAGACGCGATGTTGAACGGTACGCCCAGAAAAATGTCTGCACTGCGCTGATAGAGCTGACAGGACAAACGCCCGTCGGCCACATAGAACTGAAAGAGCGCATGGCAGGGCGACAGGGCCATCTTGGGCAGGTCGGCAGGGTTCCAGGCCGATACGATCAGCCGGCGTGAATCGGGGTCGGTACGCAGGCGTTTCATCAGATCAGTGATCTGGTCGATGTGGCCGCCTTCAGGGTTGGGCCACGAACGCCACTGATGACCATAGACCGGGCCGAGTTCGCCCTGTGCGTCGGCCCACTCGTCCCAGATGCTTACGCCATGCTCACGCAAATAGGCCACGTTGGTCGATCCGCTCAGGAACCAGAGCAATTCGTGGACGATCGACTTCAGGTGCAGCTTCTTGGTGGTGACCATGGGAAAACCATCGGCCAGATTGAAGCGCATCTGCCAGCCGAAGACCGATCGGGTGCCGGTGCCGGTGCGGTCGGACTTCGGTGTGCCGTGTTCCAGCACATGACGCATCAGGTCCAGGTAAGTGCGCATGAGAAGGTCTCCTGGAAAATCAGGCAGCCAGCCCGTGAAAGCAGCCCGCAACGATCTGATCGACGATGGCTGCATCGTCCATCGAGCCGCCGGCCTTCAGAAAGTCGAGGGTCGGGTCGCAAGTGCGGGCGTAGAGGGTATAGAGCACAAATTCGTCGCGCAGCTGGGCATGCAAACTGCCCTGGGCGCGGGCCTGCAGAATGATCGCACCGATCCGGTCGGACAGGCGAGTGAGGTGGTCCATGTATGGCCGGCTGGTAAACAGCGCCTGCTGCAGGGCTGGACTGGTGGAGGGCAGGTGCGGCACGCCACCCGCGAGACGCTGGTGCAGCGTCCAGCGCAACAGCGCCTTGAGCTGATCGATGGCAGGGGTGTGTTCAGGCACCTCGCCCAGCGCCGCTTCGGTCTGGGTCAACAGTCGGACCATGACTGCTGCCGCCAGGGCTTCCTTGGACTCGAAGTGCTTGTAGAGGCTGCCTTTGGCAATGCCGACCTCGGCGGCAATATCGTCCATTGCCATGGCGTCGTACCCGCGACCGGCGAGCAGCCGGTTCGTGGCATCGAGGATGGCGGCTTCGCGCTGCTCAAACTGAGACTGGCGCAGACGTTTGCGTGGTGGGGAGTCGGGCACGGGGCAAGGCGGTGAGAACCGCCCGGGGCGGATACCCTCACATTGTAACGCCCCGCTTATCGTGCCCCGTTCAGGGGGTCGCCGCGACCCTATGGCCGGTTAGTGGCCCCAGGCAGTCCGGTGCCCGGCATGACGGCGGCGCCGGGCGGCATCGGGTCTTGCTGGGGTAGCGGCGGATCGGTGGGAGCCAACGCGGGCGCGAGGGGGGCTGGGGGGGGCGGTGGTGCGTTCGCCGGGCGCCCACCACCCGGCATGAGGGAGCCAGTGCCAGGCATGCCCGGGGCGGGCAGGCTGCCGATGACTGCACCGGGTGCCGCTTGCGGACCCGTACCTGCCGCAGCGGCGCCCGGTGCAGGTCCGCTGGTGAGGACAGCCAGGTCGGGGCGCTTCGGTGCTGGCGCCTTCACGCGCTGGCCACGACGCTCCAGGGTCACGGCGTCTGCCGACACTGCGGCCACGGTGGTCTCGGCATCGACTGATTCGCCCACGGCAAAGGGTTTGGCTGGACGACCGTTCACGGCCAGCAGCGCCACGCCTCGAGAACCGGCTGCCATGACCCCTACGACCTGGATGTCTGCAGGTCCCGCCGCTGCAGCGCTGACCTCCTGAGCCGCCTGCGCGCCGAAGAGCCCGGAGGCCTGGCGCAGATCGACTGGTGCGCCGCTTTGCACGATGGTTCCGGCGGGCGTGACTGGCGAGCGCGGCGCCAGCAGCGTCAGTGCCCAGGCGGCGCAGATAGCGCACAGGCCGGCAAACAGCAGCACCGAGGCCAGCGGAGCCAGAGGAACGCGGAGTCGCATGGTCGAAATAGGCCGATGGGCGTCAGAGCTTGGCAAAAGTGCCGTCAATGCCCACTGTTATCATAGATTCCTGATTCTCGGGTGACGCGGCGGGGCGAACAGACAATGCAGACAGGACGGACGGCCGCTTTGGCAAGTACTTCGCGCAGCATGCGCGGCTTCACGCTCATCGAGCTCATGGTGGTGATCATGATCCTCGGTGTACTGGCTGCTCTGGTGGTGCCGCGTGTGATGAGTCGTCCTGACGAGGCCCGGGTCGTGGCTGCGCGCCAGGACATTGCTCAGGTAATGCAGGCGCTCAAGCTGTATCGGCTGGACAACTCCCGCTATCCCACGACCGAGCAGGGCTTGCAGGCGCTGGTCGTGCGACCCACCGCCGGGCCAGTGCCCGCGAACTGGAAGTCTTATCTGGACAAGGTGCCCAATGATCCCTGGGGCCGTCCTTATCAGTATCTCAACCCCGGTGTGCGGGGCGAGATCGATGTGTTCAGTCTGGGCGCCGACGGGCAGGCCGGTGGCTCCGGTGTCGAGTCTGACATCGGATCGTGGGCCCTCTGATCGGGCAGCACACCGTGTGCGGCGGCATGCTCCGCTCGCGTGCGCCGTACGGGTCCAGGGCTGTCAGTCGAGAGTATCGACGGGCAGGCCGTTCGCTGGTCCGCACGGCCGGTTTCACGCTGATCGAACTGATGGTCGTGCTCATGGTGATTGGCGTGGTGGCCGGCATGGTCACGATGTCGGCTGCTCCCAGCCCTCAGCGTGAATTGCGCGCCGATGCCGATCGACTGGCTCAGCTGTTGTCCCTGGCGCGTGAAGAAGCGCAGGTGCGTGGCGCACCGATTCGCTTTGAGGCGGACGGCAGCGGCTTTCGGTTTGTGGTCTTTCGCGACCGCGAGTGGCGACCGATCACGGATGACCGCGACCTGCGGCCACGGCCCTGGGCCTCGGAAACGCGCGTCGCGGTCGATCGTCCCGACGGACGAAGGGTGCTGGAGTTCGGCCGCGATCTCGTCGAAGCACCGTATCGCGTGGTGCTGCAGCGACCCGAGGCAGCCGTGAGCATCGTGGCCAATGGTCTGGGCGCCTTTGAAGTCGTTGACTGAGCGCGCACGCAGGCCACACGTCCCGCAGGGCGGTGGTCGGGCGGGCAGTGGCTTCACGCTGGTCGAGGTCCTGGTCGCCCTCACGATTGTGGCTGTGGCCCTCATGGCCTCTTTACGCGCCACGGCGTCGATGTCGACCAGCGCACTCGACTTGCGGCAGCGCACGCTCGCGCTCTGGAGCGCAGAAAACCGGCTGGCTCAAATTCGCATTCAGGGTGAGTTTCCCAACCAGGGCCGACGCAGCTTCGATTGCACACAAGCCGAAGTGCAGATGGTGTGCGACGAAGATGTGTTTGCCACACCGAATCCGCAATTTCGTCGTGTGGAAATCAGTGTGTATCCGACCGAAGGGGCGCGGGTGCGGCTGTCGCGGCTCGTAGGCTTTGCCACCAATCTGCCGTGACGATCCTGAACGCATCAGCCACTGCGGATGGCGTCTTGCACTCTGTGCGACAAGCAGACGCTTCG
>JBIKKG010000281.1:0-4335 GCA_044360485.1 Burkholderiaceae bacterium
CCCAGCCGCCATCAGCCCCACCCCAGCCAGTGCGCCGACGCCGGTGGCCATCGCCATTGCGCCGGCCACCATTGCGGCGACACCCACCACCGCATTGACCACCTTGGACACCCAGCCAAACAACTTTCCCCAGAAACCCGGCTCGGCCTCTTTGGCCTTTTTCTGGGCCTCGAGCATGGCCTTCAGCTGCTCTTCGTTGACCTTGGCCTGTTCGTCCTTACGCATGCGGATCTGGCCCATGGTCCCTTTGCTCACCGAATCCATGGCCTCAGTGAAGAGGTGGGTGGCCAGCACCATGGCGTTTTCAGAACCCAGGTCCTTACCAAACAGGTCGGTGAAGACTTCGGGCAGCGTCGGGCGGGGACGACCATCCGGGCCTTTGGCGCCCTCTTCACCCCCGGTGCCGACACCCAGGGCGGCCAGTGCCTTCTCAAGGTTCTTGCGATCGAGTTCACCCAGCACGCCGGGTGCCGGTGCGGGCAGGGCAGCGCCGCCTTCGATCTGCGTCTCGGGGCTCTGGCCCGTCAGCGCGGCCCGCAGGGCATCCAGGGCCGGATTGACTGGGCCGCCAATGGCGCTCATGCGCCGGCCACCGAACCGGTGTCGGCCGACTGACCGGCAGCCGATTGTGTCTGCAGAGCGTTCTGAACGATCTCGAGCATCGCTTGCGCACGGGCCTTGAGCGCATCATGTTTCGCGGTCCGGCAATGCTTGACGACCATGTCGAGCGCATCCCGGGCATCATCAAGTTGCCCCATGGCAGCCAGACACTCGGCGGTGTGAAAGGTCGGCACCGGATCAGTCATGTCGAGCACCGATGAGGCCGAATACCAGGTGATCGCCTGCGCGTATTCGCCCAGCATCTGCTTGCAGGAGCCGAGCGCCTGCGAAAAGCGCCGATCGTAGGGATTGTTCATGGCCAGGAAGGCAAACACGGTGGCCGCTTCCTTGAACTTCGATTGGCCATACAGATTGTGGCCGATGAAGTACATGGCTTCGTAGTGCTGGGGCGTCAGGCCGCGCAACTCGCCCAGGGTACCGCCCTGGGCAATGTGTGCGACCACCTGGTCCCAGAGGGCCTCACCGGCCGGGTTGTCGGTGGCGCTCTCGCGCGGCTGCGCCGGTTTGCGTTCGTCCATGAACGGCGAACTCAACGGTTCATGTTGCTGATGATCGTGGCGTGCTTCTCGCCGAAGGCGCGAACTTGTCCGCTCAACAACTCTTCGATCCCCTTGAGCTTGGTCATCGCCTGCTGCAGTTCGATCTGCTTGAGCGACGAATCATTGGCCAAGGCATCTTTTTGCTGATTCAGCTGCGCGGTCCAGGAATCGATCCCGTCCTTGCTCAGGTCACCGACTGCAGCACCGAGCGGGTCCTGGTTTGCTCCGTTATTGAAGCCGGCCGCATACATCTTGCCGCCCATGTCGATCTGCGTGTTCCACCGCTCGGTATCGGACTTGGACATACCCCAGGAGGCGACTTCCTTTTTGGCGGCTGCGTTCCACTCGGCGGTGCCCGGTGTGCCCGGCAGGTCGAGCAGCTTCTGGCGGCGCGCCGCATATTGATTACCGTCGGCGGCATGACTCATATGGTCGGTGCCCTTGTCACCGTCGACCTTCTTGGCCATTGCGGTCATCGTGGCGATGTCCTGACCGATGGTTTTGAGCTTGTTGTTGATGTCCTGCATCTCTTTCAAGCGGTTCTTCACATCGTTGGTGAAGATCGCGTGCCGGTCGCTGAGAGTAAACATCATGGCCGATTCGACGGTCATGCTGTCGAGGTCGCCGATGCCCTGAAGGTAGGCACCCTCGGCCTTGAAGGTACCGGTGGTGGGTGTGATGTTGACGCCGCTCATGGATAAGCCTCTTTGGTATTGGATGGAGTGCAGTAGCCCTGGTGATCAGCCCGGGGCGAAATGACAGGCCGCGAGACAGCCCTCAGACCATGTTGCGCATGGTTCGCCGGGCCGGCGCAGCGCCCGGACGTCGAAGACCACGACGCTGGACTTCAGCGTCAATCGCATGTTTGAGATCGTTTGCATCGGCCTCGATCTGGGCGCGGGAATCCTCCCGGCTCATTTCACGGGCCTTTTCATTGCCCTGAACCACAGACAGAATCTTGTTCACGGTATTCATATCAAGCCCTGCACCCTCAGCAACCGCCTCGATCGAGTCGCGGCTTGCCTCGGCGATCAACTGATCGTTGGCATCGATCAGGGCCTGTAGTTCGGGGTCGAAGTCGCTCATGTCAGGAAGCTCCGTTTAGGCATATAAATAAACCGAGGACGCTATCATCAGGTCGGGCTCTGTCTGAAAAAAAGTTTCTTATTTGTTAACGAGTCCCGAGACGCCAACAGGCTAGACTCAAACCATGCAGATCCGGGAATTCGCTCAACCGTCGATCCAGCCCGGTCATGCCAGGGCACAGGATGGGGCACGCCCATCCGGTGATTCGGCGCTGACCTTCAAGCATGCGGGCTCAGCCCTGCAAAACGCGAGCGAGGAACTCACGCAAAGTCTGTCCGGACGGGTGATGGAGCGGGCGCTGAAAGAAAGGCGGATCACGCCTGGTTCGTCGCTGGCCTTCATTCCGAAGCAAAAAGTTCATTCACTGCTGCACCAGATTCGCGATGCAAAAAAGAGCAGCGAGTCGGACGATGAGTCGGAATCAGACATGACGTCGCTGGCCAGGGACATCGCCGGCAACCCGCATGCCGCGAACTCGTTTTCGCAGGGCGGCGGCGGCGGCGGCGGGTCGGATGATCCGACCGAGCAATTCCTGAGGCTGCTCGAAGCTGCCGACCTGATCGCACAGGGCAAGGCCGGGCCGGACCCGGGCGGACGCGGCGAGGCGGCCGCGTGCGAGGCGGCCGAAGAATTGATGGCCCTGCATGGTGAATCGATTCGGGCCGACCTCAATACCTTCGAGCTGGCCGCGCAAGGCGGCAGCGCTGCGCAAGCCGCCGCTTTCAGAACGGCCTACAAGGACTCTGTGATCGGGGCGGATTCCCTCACCGCAGCCCTGGGCCACATCCTGAAGCTCGTCGACGGGGGCTCAGGGGAAGACTTTTCCCAGGCAGTCGAGAAACTGCGAACCGCACTGGGCCTGGACATTGCGGCCGAACGACCCTCGGGCGACCCGGTCCGGCTCAAGAACCTGGTCTCGGATCTGTTCCAGCTCAAAGTGATCGCCACGGTGGTTGATCAATCGCAGCGACTGGGCGCAACGCTGGCGTCCCGCCACGGGGTCGCGCCTGTCGTCGCCACCCAACTGACAGGCGATCTGGTCCAGATCAGTGGCGAGCGGTGGGTGGATGCCTCGCGGTTTAGCCGGCTGGCCGACCGCCACCAGGTGAGCCTGCCGGCTGCCTGCCGGGTGGACTTCCTGACCGGGGTGCGCAACTGTGTGAAGACCCTGCCCGAGCAGGTCTTTTCTGCACCCGAAGCGCGCCAGAGCCTGCTTGATGCAGCCCAGGGCGCCATCGATGATGCCATCGACTTCGAGGAGACCCAGGGATGATCGCGTCGCAAGCGGTCGAGGACTTCGGCCGGATCATGGGGCTTGACGACCTCAGCCTGCACCCGGTCGGCCATTGCACGCTGGCCTGCGCCGACGAGGCCGAAATCGGTATCGATACCGATGCCTGCGATGAAGACGGTCTGGTCGTGTCGATCTCCCGACCTGCTCCCTTCGTCACCGCCTCTGAACTGCTGATCGCACTGCAATCATGCGATGCACGCCGCCCATCGAACTCCCCGCCTGTCAGTGCTGCCCTGCAGGGCAGCGGCAGCGATGCCCGGATCATCTGCGCCACGCGGCTTTCACGCCCCCGCCTCACCGGGCAGGAGATCGCAGCCGCCGTGGATCGCCTGCAGACCTGGCAGCGCAGCTGGCGCGATGCGACCGGGCGCAATGACTGACATCCACCCCGAACGGAATGCCCATGGCAATTGACGCGTTTTCGAAAATGGCCAGCTTGTACAGCCTGAACATCGGCTATCTCAAACCAAGTTGGGCTGAAAGCCTCGATCTGGGCAGCATCCTGGGCCTGGGTGAAAAGTCGGGCCGCGCCTCGGACATGGACAACGAGGCCAGACTCGATCCCTACATCAGCACCAGCCGGATCTCGGCCGAGCAGATCAAGTGGGCATCGGCACCCAGATCGTCGATGGAAGCCGTGACGCCACTGGCGTTCAGCGCTGCGGTGGGCGAGGTGGTCGATGTGCTGCGGCAGCAGGAAGGCCAGGCGAGTGAGCCCGCAGACGCTGCCAAATTGCGGCAAGCCTTGCGTTTGCTGAGCGAATTCAAGGCCAATCATGATCTGGCCTGGCAGCA
>JBIKKG010000059.1:0-14938 GCA_044360485.1 Burkholderiaceae bacterium
CGGTCAGCATCGCGGCCACCAGCGTCGTCCCCATCCCCAGGCACTCGGGTCGCGCCCGTGCTGCGGCGAGAACCCGCGCATGCGCCTGAACGCCAGCTCGCACCAACGATTCCGCTGGCGTCATGCCTGCATGCAGACCCGTACGCACATCGCCCGAGAAGCCCGACAAGGCGGTCTGACTGGCCACTTCGCCTGCGCCCGCGCCGCCCATGCCATCGGCCAGAACAAAGAGCCCCTGAGCAGGGTCGGCCTGCCAACGATCTTCATTGCAGGTGCGGGCGGGACCGGGATCGGAGCAAACCCCAAACGGCAAAAGGGTCGGTGCATGCACTGACGCAACGATCGGCGATCGATTGAAATGCGTCCGTTTTCCGGTCAGTAATTGCGCCATGACCGGCAATCTATCGGCGGCTGCGACCCGCTCTGAAGCCACATTGTGCGAACGGCTTGCCTAACCCGCTCGACGGTTCAGGGGTCGGGGGCCTGCGTTGCACGGCCGGGAATGGTTCTGATTTGTGTCTATTTCGCGGCTATTTTGCGCTTACCTCAAAAGGAGCGCTCGCACCGCCTGCCGCTCTCGTCGGCGAGGCGCCATCTGCCGTGATCATCACGTGATCGGACGCAGAGGTGACGATGAAGGTCCCTGCTTCTTCTGACCCGATGAAGCAAGGACGCTGCGACCAACGCATCCGGTCTGCATCCGGTGCGGTATCCCAGCCTGCTCCAACGGGACCTGGCTCCGGCGCCTGCTTTAGCGGGGCGTCAGTGGGGGACGTCAGTGGGGGGCGCCCGATGGGGGCGCCAGGTGGGGGCGCCAGGGCCCCCGGAGCCATCAGATGGCTGCTTTGAGCAGCGCGCCCATTTCAGACGGATTCTTGGTGACCTTGATGCCACAAGCCGCCATGACTTCGAGCTTTTCCTGAGCGGTCCCCTTGCCACCGGAAATGATGGCACCGGCATGGCCCATACGCTTGCCCGGTGGCGCTGTGACGCCGGCAATGAAGCCGACGACAGGCTTTTTCATGTTGTCCTTGATCCAGAGGGCGGCGGTTTCCTCATCGGTACCCCCGATCTCACCGATCATGACGACAGCATCGGTTTCCGGGTCATCGTTGAACATGCGCATGACATCAATGTGCTTCAGTCCATTGACCGGATCGCCACCAATGCCAACCGCCGATGACTGCCCCAGACCTAACTCGGTGAGTTGGCCGACGGCTTCGTAGGTGAGCGTCCCCGAACGCGACACCACGCCGATACGACCTTTGCGGTGGATATGGCCGGGCATGATGCCGATCTTGATCTCATCGGGCGTGATCACGCCCGGGCAGTTGGGCCCGAGCAGGATGGCGCGCCGGTTCTGCTTTCGCATCCGGTCACGCACTTCAATCATGTCCCGCACCGGGATACCCTCAGTAATGCAGACCACCAGATCCAGGTCGGCCTCGACGGCTTCCCAGATCGCCGCGGCCGCGCCAGCGGGCGGCACGTAAATCACCGATGCGGTCGCACCCGTCTGGGCCTTGGCGTCCTTGACTGATGCGAAGATCGGAATGCCATCGAAGTCTTCACCGGCCTTCTTGGGGTTGACCCCAGCCACGAAGCACTCCTTGCCGTTGGCATATTCGCGGCACATGCGGGTATGGAACTGCCCGGTCTTGCCGGTGATGCCTTGGGTAATGACCTTGGTGTGACGATTGACCAGGATCGACATGGTGTTTCGCTCCGGATTCGGATTAACGCGCAGCCGAAGCCGCGGCGACGACTTTTTCAGCCGCCTGAGCCATGGTGTCGGCAGAAATGATGGGCAGGCCGGACTCTGCGAGCAGCTTCTTGCCCAGATCCTCGTTGGTGCCCTTCATGCGCACCACCAGCGGCACCTTCAGTCCGACTGCACGCGAGGCGGTGACCACGCCTTCGGCAATGGTGTCGCACTTCATGATGCCGCCGAAAATATTGACCAGAATCGCTTTCAATTCCGGATTGCGCAGCATGATCTTGAAGGCTTCAGTCACCTTCTCAGCCGTGGCCCCGCCGCCCACATCAAGGAAGTTCGCAGGCTCACCACCGAACAGCTTGATGGTATCCATGGTGGCCATGGCCAGGCCCGCACCATTGACCAGGCAGCCAATGTTGCCATCGAGTTGGATGTAAGCCAGATCGAATTTGGAAGCCTCGATTTCGGCTGGGTCTTCTTCGTCGAAATCGCGCAGTTCGACGATCTCTGGATGCCGAAAGAGCGCGTTGGAGTCGAAGTTCAGTTTGGCGTCCAGAGCGATGACATCGCCCGATCCAGTCAGGATCAACGGATTGATTTCGGCCAGACTGGCGTCGGTGTCCCAGAAAGCCTTGTTCAGGGCTTGAAACACCGCTCGGGCCTGAGCTACCGACTCATCAGGGATACCGATCTTGCGAGCGAGTTGATCTGCATCGGCATCGGAGAGCCCGGCCACCGGATCAATCGACACCTTGTGAATCAGCTCGGGGGTCTTTTCAGCCACCTCTTCGATGTCCATCCCACCTTCGCTAGAGGCCATGATCGTCACTTGCTGCGTCACCCGATCCACGACCAGACCGACGTACAGCTCCTTGCGGATATCGGCACCCTCCTCGATCAGCAGCCGGCGCACCTTCTGGCCGGTCGCAGCGGTCTGATGCGTGATCAGTTGCATGCCCAGGATACGGCTCGCGTTCTCGCGAACCTCCGCGATCGATTTGGCGACTTTGACCCCACCACCCTTACCGCGGCCACCCGCGTGAATCTGAGCCTTCACCACCCAGACCTTGCCGCCCAAGGCTTCAGCGGCTTTGACCGCCTCGTCGACCGAGAAGCAGGGGATGCCTCGCGGGACCCGCACGCCATAGCGCTTCAGGAGTTCCTTGCCCTGGTACTCATGGATTTTCATCTTGAACCTCGATGTGCTGCATGCTTTGCCGGGCCATCTCGGGGGCACCGGATCAGGACGCCAGACGCTTGGCGCAGTGGCATCGGACGGTAATACCCGGACAGATAGCACAGGACCCGGGCAGTCTGCGCAAGTCGGCTAACACCCCGACGACGACGCATTCAACGACCGTTGCAAGGCGCGCACTCTATCACAGCGACCTCCTAGCAGGAGGGCCCTGCGCTCAGCACCTGCCGACCTCAGGCGCAAGCTTCAGGACTCGGTTTGCGCGATGTCTCGGGCACGACGCAGAACCCAGGCAATGGTGTCACCCGAGAAGCCTCGTTGAAGCAAAAACCGCTGCTGGCGAGCCCGCTCCATCGGTTCGGTCGCCAGGACTCCGAAGCGTCTGGCCCAGATCGCGAAGGCCCGTTCACGCTCGGATTGCCTGAGCGCGTCGAGCACTTCAGCGGTCGCGCCCGACTCAAGCCGGTGCGCCTGGAGTTCCTGCTGAATCCGGCGCACACCGAAGCGTTCGCCACGCCGGTGCGCCACGCTTTGGGCGAATCGCTCGGCGGATAGCCATTTCTCCTGCTCAAGCGCATCGAGCAGGGTTTCAAGCTGCTCCGGAGAATCAGCATGCGCGGCAAGCTTGCGGCTCAATTCGAGCCGGCTGTGTTCGCGCTGGCTGAGCAGACGCAGGGCACGGCCCTTCAAGGACAGCCCTGCCAGACTGGCGCGCGGCTGCATCGGGCGCTCTTCAGGAGTCCGTGCCTGCACCTGCCGTGCCCCGATCAGGCCGCCTCGACCGCACCTTTGCCGCCTTCAATGACCTTCAGACCCCGGGGCTTGACACCGAAATGGGCGCGCACCTTGTTTTCGATGTCTAGGGACACTTCGGGGCGCTCACGCAGAAACTCGCGCGCATTGTCCTTGCCCTGGCCGATACGCTCGCCGTTATAGCTGTACCAGGAACCGCTTTTCTCGACGACATTGCTGGAGGCACCCAGGTCGAGGATTTCGCCCTCGCGCGAGATGCCCTCGCCGTACAGGATGTCGAATTCGGCAGCGCGAAACGGCGGGGCCACCTTGTTCTTGACGACCTTGACCTTGGTTTCGTTGCCGATCACTTCGTCGCCCTTCTTGATGGAACCGGTACGGCGAATGTCCAAGCGAACCGAGGCATAGAACTTCAAGGCATTGCCACCCGTGGTGGTTTCCGGGTTACCGAACATGACGCCGATCTTCATGCGGATCTGGTTGATGAAGATGACGAGACAATTGGTGCGCTTGATGGTGGCCGTGAGCTTGCGCAGGGCCTGCGACATGAGGCGGGCCTGAAGACCGGGCAGCGAGTCGCCCATTTCGCCTTCGATTTCAGCCTTGGGGGTGAGCGCGGCCACTGAGTCGATGACGATCATGTCGACCGAACCCGAACGCACGAGTGCATCAGCAATTTCAAGAGCCTGCTCGCCGGTATCGGGCTGGGAAATGAGCAGATCTTCAAGCTGAACGCCCAGTTTGGAGGCGTATTGGACGTCCAGGGCATGCTCGGCATCGATGAAGGCGCAGGTGCCGCCCACCTTCTGCATTTCCGCGATGACCTGCAGCGTCAGTGTGGTTTTGCCAGAGGACTCCGGCCCGTAAATTTCGACAACCCGACCTCGGGGCAGACCACCGACGCCCAGAGCGATATCCAGCCCCAGGGAGCCCGTAGAAACGACCTGAATGTCTTCCGCCACCTCGGCGTCCGACAGCTTCATGACCGACCCCTTGCCAAACTGCTTCTCGATCTGAGCCAGGGCGGCAGCAAGGGCTTTTGCCTTCTCGGCGCGCGATTTAGATTCGTCCATGTCAGTGTCCTTCAGGGGTTGGATGAGCGAATTATGGGGCCAAAATACTGTACGCACAACCAGTCTTTTGGCCTAGACCGTTGGGCAGAGGCTGCAGCGGACGACTGCCGGTACGACTCAGGCCAGGTCGGGTCGGTCGAGACGCTCGGCCCGGACGCCGCGAGCTGCCTCGTCGAGCGCATGCCAGGCAGCTTGACGGCGGACTGCCGCCCGGTCGCCGTCAAAGCGGACCGTGGCGGTCCACACCAGGGGCATATCGCCTTGCCCTGCCCCTGCCCGCACGGCCCAGCCGAAGCACACCGTGCCGACAGGTTTGCCGGGCACCGCACCACCAGGACCGGCGATGCCGGTGATCGCCATCGCCAAGCCGGCATGCGCATGGCGCAACGCGCCCGCAGCCATCTGTGCGGCGACCGCTTCACTCACCGCACCATGCGCCTGCAAGGTGTCAGCGGACACGCCCAGCGCATCCTGCTTGGACTCATTGGTGTAGGTGACGAAGCCGCGGTCGAACCAGGCCGATGAGCCTGCAGTTTCGGTGAGCGCGCGCGCCACCAGCCCGCCGGTGCACGACTCGGCACTGACCGCCATCAGACCCAGCGACTGCAACAGTCGACCCAGTCGCTCGCCCGCAGCCATCACCTGCGCTTCCTGTTCGAATGCAATGCGGGCGCGGTCGGCATCGTTGCGATGCGACTCGCCAGAGCCGCCTGAGGCAGATGAGGGCGGAGCGGTCATGCACGCCACCCGGTCCACAGCGCCACCACGAGCAGCGTATAGAGCGCCGCCAGGAGATCATCGGCCATGACGCCAAACCCGCCCTTGACCGAACGGTCGATCAGACGGATGGGAGGAGGCTTGATCACGTCGAAAAATCGAAAGACGAAGAACGCAGCCAATTGAGAGGCGAAGGTCGCGGGGACCACCAGCAAAACCAGCCAGAAGGCAATGACCTCATCCCAGACCATGCCGCTGTGGTCGGGCGCACCCAGGTCGCGACCGGTTCGCTCGCAGGCCCAGCAGCCCAAGGCAAAGCCGAGCGCCAGCACGATCCACCAGGCGCTATCGGAGAGTGCCGGGTCGAGCACTCGGAATACGGCCCAGGCAAACAAGGTGCCAAACGTGCCCGGGGCGAACGGCGCCAGCCCCGAGCCGAATCCGAAGGCGATCCAGCGCGACAGACGTGGGCGCATGAAGGCGAAATCAGGCCGCGCGGGCCGATCGCCACGATCCACCGCCTCGGCATCGACGCGCAGGGCGGCACCTTGTGGCGCCCCGGGGCGCCCGCGGCCATCACGCTGGGAGGACGACTCACCGGAAGTGGTCAAAGGATCGGACATGGATGGTCAGGGGTTGTTGGTCGGCGTCGAGGATCCGAACGCCAGGCGTGGCATCGATCTGACCGACCCGGGTGAGGGTCAATCCCAGCCGCGCACCGAGGGCATCGATGGTCGCACGGCATGACGCAGGCGCGCAAAACAGCAGTTCGTAGTCGTCGCCACCGGCCAGCGCCAGGCGGATCCGGCCCTCGAAAGCGACTGTCTGGAGCACAGCGTGAAACGGGATGGCGCTCCAGGCCAGGGTCGCGCCCAGCACAGCCGGCGCCCCTGCATCGGACTGCCCAGACTGTAAAGGCAGAGCTTCGCTCGAGCGGGTCAGCACATGCCCCAGGTCCCCAATCAGCCCATCGGACAGATCGATGGCAGCGGTGGCCACGCCCCGCAAGGCCAGGCCCAGTGCCAGCCTCGGCTCAGGCCGTTCGAGTCGCTGCCAGGCCTGGGCGCGCAGGCTCGCATCCACCCGCGCGGCGGCACGGACGGGCATGTTCCCCCTCGCGTTCGATGCCACATTCGACGCCTGATCCGATGACTCATCCGTTGCCGCAGCCTGACGGCCGACGCGGTCTTCGACCGCCCAGGCCGCTGCGCCCAGGCAGCCGGACACCCAGATGTCGTCGCCAGCGCGCGCCCCGTCACGACGCAAGGCCAGCGCCGGGGGCACCTCGCCCAACACCGTGATGCTGATCGTGCGCGGCCCGCGCGTGGTGTCACCACCCATCAGCTCGCAATCATGCGCATCAGCCAGCGCAAAAAGCCCTGCACTGAAGCCCGCCAGCCAACGCTCGTCTGCATCCGGCAGGGCGAGCGCCAGTGTGAAGCCGATGGGTTTTGCGCCCATGGCCGCGAGATCGGAGAGATTGACTGCAAGCGCCTTGTGCCCGAGCGCTGCCGCATCCACATCGGCGAAAAAATGACGTCCTTCCACCAGCATGTCGGTGGACACGGCCAGCGCCCCTTCGCTCGGGGCAGACAGCAATGCGCAATCATCGCCGATGCCGAGCAATGCCCGCCGCGGCCCGACAGAGCGCTTGAAATAGCGCCGGATCAGGTCGAATTCGCCCAGGCCCGACATGCCCTGCCCTGCGTTCAGCGCGGCCGGAATTCGGTGCTGCGCGCCCGCGAGGCCACCTTGTCGAGCACGCCGTTGACGAACTTGTAGCCGTCGGTGCCGCCGAAGGTCTTGGTCAGTTCGACCGCCTCGTTGATCACCACACGGTACGGGATTTCGAGGTGGCTCGTCAGTTCGAACGAGCCAATCAGCAAGGCCGCATGCTCAACCGGCGACAGCTCCTGGACGGTGCGATCGAGGTGAGGCGCGATCTGCCCGTGTAATGCATCGATGTCACGGATCACGCCGTGCAGCAGCTCTGCGAAATGCTCACGGTCGATCTTGTCGACATGGGGCGCGGTGGCATAAAGGTGCGCCTCAATGGCGCCGGCATCATCGGCCGACACCAGCCACTGGTACAGGCCCTGCATCGCAAGCTCACGCGAGCGGCGCCGCGCACTCTTCGGTGGCGTGCGCTCAAAGCCCGCTGCGCCACCGTGGGCAGCACCGCCCGTGGTGGCCTTTGCAGGCAAGGAGTGATCGGAAGGGCCGGTCACGCCCGCTCACTCGTCATCGTCTTCTTCGTCGTCATCGTCTTCCGTCAGACCCGAAAGCGATGCCGAGAGGTTCGCCATTTCGACCGCTACACGGGCCGCATCCGTACCCTTCTCGCGGGTGCGTGCATGGGCCTGCTCGTCGGTGTCGACGGTGAGGATGGCATTGGCGATCGGCACGCCGTAATCGAGCGTGAGCTGCATGATGCCGGCTGCGCTCTGGTCCGACACGACCTCGAAGTGATAGGTCTCGCCGCGCACTACGGCGCCCAGTGCGATGAGCGCATCAAACTCGGCGGTGTGGGCCAGCTGACGCAGCGCCAGCGGGACTTCGAGCGCGCCAGGCACGGTGCACACCAGCACGTCTTCCTCGCTGACGCCAAGGCGTTCGAGTTCGGCCAGACACGCCTCACGCAGCGCATTGCAGATCGGCTCGTTGAATCGGGCTTGTACGATGCCGATGCGCAGGCCTTCGCCGTTGACTTCGGCGTTGAAAATTTCGATGTCCAAGAAAGATCCTTAAGGTTGTGATTCGTACCCGACGACCTGCAGGTCGTACCCGGCCATGCTCGGAATACGCCGCGGCTGCGACAGCACACGCATGCGTCCCACGCCCAGATCGCGCAGTATCTGCGCACCCACCCCGTAGGAACGCAGATCCATCTTGCCTTTGCCACGCAGGCGCGATTCAAGCGGCGCCGTACCGGCCAGCACGTCGAACTGACGTCGCAGAGCCTGGGCATCCTGTGTGCAGTTGAGCATCACGAGCACGCCTGCGCCATGCTCGGCAATGGCTTGAAGGGCACGAGGCACCGACCAGGCATGGCGGCCGCGATCCACCTCAAGCAAATCAAGCACAGACAGCGGCTCGTGCACTCGCACCGGAATTTCGTCCTGCGCAGAGAATTGCCCCATGACCATGGCGATGTGGGTGGAGTCGCTGGGCTTGTCGCGGAACATGATCATGCGGAACTCACCCGCGGTGGTCCGCACAGTGCGCTCCCCCAGCCGCTCGATCAGGCTCTCGTTGGCGCTGCGGTAATGGATCAGATCGGCAATCGTGCCAATCTTCAAGCCATGCTCACGACCGAACTCGATCAGGTCGGGCAGCCGCGCCATGGTGCCGTCGTCCTTGAGGATTTCGCAGATGACTGAAGCGGGCGTCAGACCAGCAAGTTGGGCCAGGTCGCAACCGGCCTCGGTGTGTCCGGCGCGCATCAGCACGCCACCTGGCTGAGCCGTGAGCGGAAAGATGTGCCCCGGTTGCACCAGATCGTCCGCCTTGGCCTGCGCAGCCACCGCGACCGCCACCGTATGGGAGCGGTCGGCGGCGGAAATGCCAGTGGTGACGCCCTCGGCGGCCTCAATAGAAACCGTGAAATTGGTGCCGTGCGCGGTGCCGTTGACCTGCACCATCGGTGCAAGGTTGAGCTGTCGGCAGCGCTGCTCGGTCAGCGTGAGGCAAATCAGACCACGGCCGTACCGGGCCATGAAATTGATGGCCTCCGGCGTCACGAAATCCGCGGCAAGCACCAGATCGCCTTCATTTTCGCGGTCTTCTTCGTCGACCAGGATGACCATGCGACCGGCCTTGAGCTCGGCGACGATCTCCAGGGTCGATGCAATGGCGTCGGTGGGCAACGCAGTACGGGCCGGCTCGGGAGCCGCGGCAGAGGGAGCGCTGCGGGCAGCGTCCACAGAAGAGGTCGGAGGCGTCATCGAATGGATCGCGGCTCGAAGGGGGTTTGAGTGTACCGGATGCGCCCACTGACCCCGCCTGCGCCCTGCCGGGTTCACTGAAAGCGGGTTGCGAGCATCGGTCGCGCCATGCCAACCGTTCACCGGTCAGTCTGCTCAGCGTGGCCGTCGTCTGCCTATGCTTGGCCGGTTACTTCTTGCTTGCCAATCGGTTCCGCCTGCCCGCCCTGATGCCCACACCTGCCTGCGCCACAGCCTTGCCCCCTTCGCGCCCTGCAAACGGGCCCGCGTTGGCGCTGGCAGCTGACCCCGGGGCGACGCCCAAACGGCGCGCGTCTGACCGGCTGCACAGCGGGGCCGAGGACGACAGGCAGGAGGTCACCAACGCCCCTCGTCTGCCCCTTCAGACGCTGCTGCCGGCACTCGGCGTTGCAACGATCCTGGGCACAAGCGGTGCATTGATCGCGGCGCTGACGTGGCTCGCGCCGGGCTGGCGTGCGCAGCCATCGGTGGCAGTCGGCTTGGCTGCACTCGCCACGGCGGTGGTCCTGGCCATCGCTTTGCACGCAGCCGGCCTGCGCCTGAACCGACGCCTGGCCGACATCCGCGACGTGCTGGAGCGCACCAAGTCGGGCGACTATTCCTTGCGCATCGATACCCGGCACCGGGACGATCTGGGTGCACTCGCCCAGAGCGTGAATCGGTTGGTGTCGACCTCGGCCCGACGCGAGAAACGCATCCTCGAATCGGCTCTGGCCGATCCGCTGACCGGCCTGCCCAATCGCACCCTGCTTACCGAACGCCTGCGCCACCTGCTGGCACTCTCGAAGCGGCAAGCCACTCCCTTCGCTGTCGCGGTGATCGACCTCGATCGCTTCAAATTCATCAACGATTCTTTGGGGCACGCGGCAGGAGACTCAGTACTGCTGGAAGTGGCGCGGCGGCTGCGCAAGACCGTTCGGGAGAGCGACACGGTCGCCAGGCTCGGTGGCGATGAGTTCGTGCTGTTGCTTTCCGGTGGTGAGCACACCGTACGCGAAGTGGCGTCGCGCATTCTCGATGCCATGCAAGCGCCGATGGTGCATCTGGATCAGCGCATCGACATCGGCATGTCGATCGGGATCGCGCTGCACCCGCAGCATGGTGGCGACGAACGCACGCTCATGCGTCACGCCGACAGCGCCATGTACCGCGCCAAGCGCAAGCGCGCAGGCCTTGAGATTTTCAACGGCGAATCACACGAGGTGCGGCGCAGCTATCTGTCGATGCTGGGCGAGTTGCGTACAGCGCTTGAAAGCGGACAGCTCGTACTGGAGTACCAGCCCAAGCTTGAGGTCAGCAGTGGCATGATCGTGGGCTTCGAAGGTCTGGTGCGCTGGAAGCATCCCAAACGGGGCACCATTCAGCCCGGCGAATTCGTGCAATTCGCTGAGCAAAGCGGTTTCATTCGTGAGATGACGCAATGGGTAGTCGCTCAAGGCGCAGCCTTTTCGCGCGACCTCTCCCTGCAAGGTCTGAACGTCTGCATCTCGGTCAATGTGTCGGCGCAGGATATTGAAAATCGGGCATTTGCCGAAGGCGTCGCCGATATCGTGCGACGCATCCAGCCAGCCCCTGGCGGCTTATGCCTGGAAATCACCGAAAGCGGCCTGGTGAGCGAAACCGACGTGGCCGTGGCCAACCTGCAAGCCCTCGCCGCACTGGGCGTCAGACTGGCCGTCGATGATTTCGGCACGGGCTACGCCACACTCAAACAGCTGCAGAACCTGCCGGTCGATGAGCTCAAGATTGACCGCTCATTCGTGAGCGGCATGAACGATAACCGCGGCAGCCACACCATCGTGCGCTCGACCATCGAGCTGGGTAAGCAACTCGGTCTGCGTGTGGTCGCCGAAGGCGTGGAAACCGTCGCCGAATTGCGCAGTCTTGCAGCGATGGGCTGCGACGAAATTCAGGGCTATTACGTGGCCAAACCGATGCCAGCCTGCGATGTGGCGAGCTATGTGCGCACGCGCAATGCGCTGCAGGGGAAGGCCGCGCACCGATACGCTTCGCTCAACCCCTCAGTGTGAGCGGGTGCTGTCTGCCAGCATGCGCTCCACGTAGCGTGCAATCAGATCAATCTCCAGATTGACGTGTGCGCCAGGCTTCAAATGCTTGAGCGTGGTGGCCTGGATGGTGTGCGGAATCAGGTTGATGCTGATCACGCAGGGGCCTTCGGGCAAATCGCTCACGCTGTTGACCGTGAGACTGGTGCCGTTGATCGTCACTGAACCCTTGTAGGCCAGATACTTCGAGATCTGTGCCGGCACGCGAATGTCCAGTCGCCACGACTCGCCCACCGGGGCAAAGTGGACCACCTCGCCCAGCCCGTCCACATGCCCGCTCACCAGATGACCTCCCAGGCGGTCGGCCAGCCGCAGGGCTTTTTCCAGATTCACTTCACCCGGCGCGCCTAAGCCAGTCGTCTTGTCCAGGCTTTCACGCGAGACCTCGACCTTGAATCGCGAGCCCTCGACGACGATCGCGGTCATGCAGGCGCCCTGAATCGCGATCGAGTCGCCGATGGCCACATCACTCAGATCGAGTGCGCCCGCATCCACGGTGAGACGCAGGCCTGCATCAGCCCCTAAAGACTCGACAGCTTCGATTCGGCCAACTGCGGCGACGATACCGGTGAACATGGGGCAGTCCTGATAAGTGAGGTTCAAGAAGCGTCCGCGGCATCGGCCGCAGGCGTGCGATCAAAACGCGCCATGACCCGCACGTCGGGGCCAATGCGCTGAATGTCATGAAAGTGCAGCCGGGTGCGCTGCGCAAGCGAAACCGGGGCAGGCAAGTCGAGCGCGGGCAGGCCAGTGCCCAGCAGCGAAGGCGCCAGGTACAGCAGCAACTCATCAATGAGCCCTGCTCGGGCCAACGACCCGTTGAGTTTGTGACCCGACTCCACGTGAATCTCGTTCAGACCTTCGCCTGCCAGGTAGGCCAGACAGGCGGGCAGGTCAACTTTGCCGCGGGGGTCGGGCAAACACACCACGCGACAGCCGCGATCATGCAGTTCCCGCACCTTATCGGGACGCTCCACCGCACTGAAGATCAGGGTGGGTGCGCCCTGCAGCACCTGCGCATCGAGGTCTATTTCCAGGCGCGAATCGACCACGATCTTCATGGGCTGGCGTGACGTGGGCACATGACGCACGTCCAGTCGGGGGTTGTCGTCACGCACCGTACCGATGCCGGTGAGGACCGCGCACGCACGCGCGCGCCAGGCATGGCCATCGGTGCGCGCCGGCTGCGAGGTGATCCACTGGCTCGTGCCATCGGGCAAGGCGCTCAGGCCATCCAGGGAGGTGGCCAGCTTCAGACGCACCCAGGGCCGGCCCCGCGTCATGCGTGCGACAAAGCCGATGTTCAATTCGATGGCCTCATCACGCAACAGACCACAACGCACATCGACGCCAGCCTCGCGCAGCCGCGCCAGACCCCGGCCATTGACACTGGGATTAGGGTCTTCCATAGCAGCGACCACCCGCGCGACCTGTGCCCGCACCAGCGCATCCACACACGGCGGAGTGCGACCGAAATGGCTACACGGCTCGAGCGTGACATAAGCCGTAGCGCCCCGTGCATGTTCGCCTGCCTGAGCCAGCGCGCCCACTTCGGCATGCGCTTCGCCCGCGCGCCGATGCCAGCCCTCGCCAACAATCACCCCATCTTTCACGAGCACACAGCCCACCCGCGGGTTGGGTGTTGTCGTGTTCAAACCCTGACGCGCAAGCTCCAGCGCGCGGCTCATGAACCGATGATCGTCGGAATTGAACATCGGTGCGTGTCAGGCCTGGGGCTTGGGGCGCGGCCGCCGACGCGGCTGCACTTCCTCGATCGCCTCGGCGAACTCGTCCACATCTTCAAAATTGCGGTAGACCGACGCAAAGCGCACATAGGCGATCTTGTCGATCTTTTTCAGTTCGCGCATCACCAGTTCACCGATGCGCTCGCTCGGCACCTCGCGCGCGGCCAGCCCCAGCAATTCTTCCTCAATGCGCAGGATGGCTGCATCGATGGCTTCCGAGGTGGCGGGGCGTTTGCGCAACGCAAGCGCCAGCGATGCCCGCAGCTTGCGTCGATCGTACTCAGCCCGCACACCATTCTTCTTGACCACCGATGGCATCGACAACTCGACGCGTTCGTAGGTGGTGAAGCGTTTGTCGCATTGCGCACAGCGCCGTCTGCGGCGCAAGGCCAGCCCGTCTTCGGCCTCGCGGGTTTCAATCACCTGCGTATCCGCGTGATCGCAAAACGGGCAGCGCATGCGGCGACGGGCTCAGCGCAAGCGCGGGACAGTCACGATCACCGGTAAACCGGGAATCGTGCGGTCAGGGCTTCGACGCGCGCGCGTACGCTGCTGATGTTGGCCGCATCACGCGGCGCATCCAGCACATCGGCAATCAGGTGACCCACCTGCGCGGCCTCGGTTTCCTTGAACCCACGCGTGGTCATGGCGGGCGAGCCCAGTCGCACGCCACTGGTCACCAGTGGCTTTTCAGGATCGTTAGGAATGGAATTCTTGTTGACCGTGATGTGCGCCTGCCCCAGCACGGCCTCGGCTTCCTTACCCGTGATGTGCTTGGGGCGCAGGTCCACCAGCATGACGTGGCTTTGCGTGCCGCCTGACACGATGCGCAGACCGCGTGCGATCAGCGTTTCGGCCAGTGTGTGAGCGTTGGCGATCACCTGCTTCTGATAATCCTTGAACGAGGGCTGCAGCGCTTCATGAAAGGCGATGGCCTTGGCGGCGATCACGTGCATGAGCGGGCCGCCCTGCAGGCCCGGAAAGACGGCCGAATTGATCGCCTTCTCGTGCTCGGCCTTCATGAGGATGATGCCCCCGCGCGGACCGCGCAGGCTCTTGTGGGTGGTGGACGTCACGATGTCGGCATGCGGCACCGGGTTCGGATAAACGCCCGCGGCAATCAGACCCGAGTAGTGCGCCATGTCGACCATGAAGATTGCGCCAATCTCCTTGGCCACACGAGCGAAGCGCTCGAAATCGATGTGCAGCGAATAGGCTGAGGCCCCGGCGATGATCAGCTTGGGACGCGCTTCGCGGGCCTTCTTTTCCATCGCGTCGTAGTCGATGGCTTCGTTGGCATCCAGGCCGTACGAGACGACGTTGAACCACTTGCCCGACAGATTCAGCGGCATGCCATGGGTGAGGTGGCCGCCCTCAGCCAGGCTCATGCCCATGATGGTGTCGCCGGGCTTCAAAAACGCCAGAAACACGGCCTGGTTGGCCTGCGCGCCAGAGTGCGGCTGAACGTTCGCAGCCTCGGCGCCATAGAGCCGCTTGAGGCGCTCGATGGCCAGCGACTCGGCCACATCGACATGCTCGCAGCCACCGTAGTAGCGCTTGCCGGGATAGCCCTCGGCATACTTGTTGGTGAGCTGGCTGCCCTGGGCCGCCATCACCGCCGGGCTCGCGTAATTTTCCGACGCGATCAGCTCGATGTGCGCTTCCTGGCGACGGTTCTCGGCCTCGATGGCCTGCCACAGTTCGGGA
>JBIKKG010000060.1:0-14915 GCA_044360485.1 Burkholderiaceae bacterium
GACCGCCATGTCGATGATGACCGAGCCGGGTTTCATGGACTGCACCATCTCTTCGGTGACCAGTACCGGAGCCTTGCGACCAGGAATCAGTGCGGTGGTGATGACGATGTCGGCCTGCCGAATACGCTCGGCCACCGCTGCCGCCTGCCGCTTCATCCAGCTCTCGGGCATGGGGCGGGCATAGCCGCCCACGCCTTTGGCGATTTCGCGCTCTTCGTCGGTCTCGTAGGGCACGTCGATGAACTTGGCGCCCAGCGACTCGACCTGCTCTTTCACGGGCGGACGCACGTCGGAGGCTTCGATGACTGCCCCCAGGCGCTTGGCGGTGGCAATGGCTTGCAGGCCTGCCACACCTACACCCAGGATGACGACGCGCGCCGCCTTGACTGTGCCGGCCGCCGTCATGAGCATGGGCATGAAGCGCTGATACGTGTTGGCAGCCACCATCACGGCCTTGTAGCCGGCAATGTTGGCCTGCGAGGACAGCACGTCCATGCTCTGAGCACGCGTGGTGCGTGGCGCTGCTTCCAGTGCGAAGGCAATGGTGCTGGCCTGCGCGAGCTGCTCCAGCCCCGCGCGATCGAAGGGTTCGAGCATGCCGACCACGGCAGTGCCGGGGCGCATCTGGGCGAGCTCTTCGGTGGAAGGGCGACGCACCTTGAGCACCATGTCGGCAGCCAATGCGCCAGCGGCATCGACGATGCTGGCACCGGCCGCGACGAAGGCAGCGTCAGGTACGCTGGCGCCCACACCTGCGCCCGACTGAACAACGACCTCGTGCTTGCTGGCCACCAGTTTTTTGATGGTTTCAGGCGTTGCGGCGACGCGGGCCTCGCCGGGCCGCGTCTCGGCCGGCACTCCGATCTTCATGCTTGACGCTCCAAAGGTGGGGCTTGCAAACCGTCGAGGATAACCCGCACTGTGATGCAGCACCGCTTATTCCCACCTCGGGGCTCAGGTAGCTGAAGGCTAAAATGCGTCATGGATGACTGGAAGCCTCATGTCACAGTGGCCGCGCTGATCGAGCGTCAAGGCCTGCTGCTGATGATCGAAGAGCACACGCCCGAGGGCCTGAAGCTGAATCAGCCTGCCGGTCACCTGGATGCGGGCGAGAGCCTGCAGCAGGCGGTGGTGCGTGAGTCGCTCGAGGAAAGCGCCTGGCATGTCGAGCCGGTCGCACTGCTCGGAATGTACATGTCACGTTACATGCATGCCGCGTCAGGCACCGACGTGACGTATCTGCGCCATGCCTTCATTTGTCGTGCACTGCACGAGATGCCCGGGCGCGTGCTTGACGATGGGATCGAGCGCGTGGTCTGGATGGCCCCGCAGGCGGTGCTCGCGTGCCCCGAGCGGCACCGCAGCCCGCTGGTCTCGCGCACCGTTGAGGATTATCTCGCCGGCCGACGTTATCCGCTGGATGTCATCTGGACGCACCCCAGCGCCCTGTCGCGCGAGCCTGGGCCCACGGCATGAGTCGGCCGCGCGTCGTGGTGGGCTTGTCAGGCGGGGTCGACTCAGCGGTGTCGGCATGGGTGCTGCGTGAACAGGGCTGGGAGGTGATTGGCCTGTTCATGAAGAACTGGGAGGACGACGACGACGACGCCTACTGTTCGACCCGCCAAGACTGGATTGATGCGGCAAGCGTGGCCGACCGTCTGGGCATTGAACTGGAAGCGGTCAATTTTGCAGCCGAATACCGGGACCGCGTCTTTGCCGAATTTCTGCGTGAATACTCGGCTGGACGCACACCGAACCCCGACGTGCTGTGCAATGCCGAGATCAAGTTCAAGGCGTTTCTGGACCACGCCATGCGCATGGGCGCTGAGCGCATCGCCACCGGGCATTACGCGCGCGTGCGCAGCGTGACCGATGCGCAGTACCCGGGCGGACTGCGCCATGAACTGTTGCGCGGCACCGATGTCACCAAGGATCAGAGTTATTTTCTGCATCGGCTGAATCAGGCCCAGCTGGCCCGCACGCTGTTTCCGGTGGGTGAGCTGCCTAAGTCCGAGGTCCGCGAGATTGCGCGGCGCATCGGCTTACCGAACCATGCCAAGAAGGATTCGACCGGCATCTGCTTTATCGGTGAGCGGCCGTTTCGAGCGTTTCTGTCGCGCTATCTGCCCACGGCGCCGGGCCCGATCATCACCGATACCGGCAAGCATGTGGGCGAGCATGTCGGCCTGTCGTTCTACACGCTGGGCCAGCGCAAGGGGATCGGGGTGGGCGGCCAGCGTACCGGCTCGGGCGAGGCCTGGTATGTGGCCCGCAAGGACATGGCGGCCAACACCTTGTACGTGGTGCAGGGCCATGATCATCCGTGGCTGCAGTCTTGCGCGCTGCGTGCGCAGGATGCGCACTGGATTGCGGGCACCCCGCACGCGCACAGCCTGGCATCCTCCGGTGCCCTGCTGAGCGCCAAGACCCGCTATCGGCAAAGCGATGCGCCGTGCGTCCTGCATACCGACCCGGCGGATGCGACGCATTGTTCCGTGGTGTTCCCCGCCCCGCAGTGGGCAGTCACGCCCGGTCAGTCGGCTGTGCTGTACCAGGGCGAGGTCTGTCTGGGCGGAGGGGTCATCGCATCGGCGGCCACAGCGTATCGGCCCGAACGGACTGTCATGCCGGTGCGCACGGTCGACAGATAAACTGCGCCGTTCTTTGCGCGGCAGGAATCGAGATGAGCGGATATGCACGGTATGGGGCGCTGGGCGCTGCGGCACTGGCGATGCTGGTTCTGGGGGCTGCCTGGCTCGTCGGCCATATCGCCTGGATCTGGCCGCTGGCTGCATTGATGCTCACGATCATCGGCGTGCATGACCTGACGCAGACCCGCCATTCGATTTTGCGCAACTACCCGATCGTGGGGCATTTCAGGTTCTTCTTCGAAGAGATTCGCCCCGAGATTCGACAGTACCTGATCGAATCTGACACCGAGGCGGTCCCGTTTTCTCGCAACGAGCGCGCCATCGTGTACCAGCGCTCCAAACAGGAACTCGATAAGCGGCCCTTCGGTACGCAACTCGATGTCTATGCCACCGGCTACGAATGGATCAGCCATTCGCTGGCCCCGGCGCCAGAGGCCTCGCATGATTTTCGCGTGGCCATCGGCGCCGCCTGCACGCAGCCTTACAACGCCTCGATCTTCAACATTTCGGCGATGAGTTTTGGGGCGTTGTCGGCCAACGCCATTCGTGCGCTCAATCAGGGCGCGCAACGCGGCGGCTTTGCACACGACACCGGCGAGGGCTCGATCTCGACCTATCACCGTGAAGCCGGTGGCGATCTGATCTGGGAGATCGGGTCGGGCTACTTTGGATGCCGGGATGCGCACGGCGCATTTGATGCGCAGCGCTTCGTCGACAACGCGCGCGACCCTCAGGTGCGCATGATCGAGATCAAACTGTCGCAGGGCGCCAAGCCAGGCCATGGCGGCGTGTTGCCGGGCCCGAAGGTGTCGCCCGAGATTGCTCAGGCACGTGGTGTGCCCGCGTGGGAGGACTGCGTGTCGCCCGCTGCGCACTCGGCGTTTTCCACGCCGATCGGGCTGCTGGAGTTCGTACAGCGCTTGCGTGAACTATCGGGGGGCAAACCCACCGGGTTCAAGCTCGCCATCGGCCATCCCTGGGAATGGTTTGCCATCGCCAAGGCCATGCACCTGACCGGGATCACCCCGGACTTCATCGTCATCGATGGCAAGGAAGGAGGCACGGGGGCTGCGCCGGTCGAATTCATCGATCGCATGGGCGCACCCATGCGCGAGTCACTCATGCTGGTGCATGACACGCTGGTGGGGCTGAACCTGCGCGATCGTGTGCGTCTGGGGGCAGCCGGCAAAGTGATCAGCGCATTCGATGTGGTGCGCACCATGGCGCTGGGGGCTGACTGGTGCAACAGTGCCCGCGGTTTCATGTTTGCAGTGGGCTGCATTCAGGCGATGAGCTGTCACACCGGACGGTGCCCCACGGGAGTGACCACGCAGGACCCGGTGCGCCAGCGAGCGCTGGTCGTGCCCGACAAAGCCGAGCGCGTGTTCAACTTTCATCAGAACACGCTCAAGGCAGTGGCCGAGATGGTGGCGGCTGCGGGGCTCACGCATCCCTCGCAGTTTCGGCGCGAGCACATCGTGCGACGCGTCAACGGCAATGAAGTGCGCACGCTGGCCACGCTCTACCCTCCGATGCGCGCAGGCGCCCTGCTGGAGGGCGATCTGTCGCGTTGGCCGATTCACGCCGGTTTCTGGGAACGGGCGCGCGCGGAGTCGTTTGCGCCGGCCTGAGGTCGGGCTCAGACCTTGGGTGGCGCAGTGTCCAGGAACGATTGGCGCGCCAGCAACTTGTCGGCATGGCGCGAGAGGTTCTCGTGGCGTGTTCGCCAATCGATCTGGGGGAAGCGAAAGTCCAGATAGCCGAGCGCACATCCCACGGCGATATCAGCGAGTGAATATTTGCCCCCGCTGCAAAACGCTTTGTCTTCGAGGCCGTTGGCCATGGAGGCCAGCGCGGCATCGACTTTGCCCGTCTGACGTGCGACCCAGTCTGCGCTGCGCAGCGCTTCTGGCCGCTGGGTGGATTCGATGCGAATCAGGATGGCCGCATCGAGCAGGCCATCGGCCAGCGCTTCCCAGCAACGCACTTCCACGCGTTCACGCCCGGAGGGCGGAATGAGGCGGGCAATGGGCGTGACAGTGTCGAGGTATTCGACGATCACGCGGGAATCGAAGACAGCGGCGCCGTCATCGGTGACCAGCGTGGGCACCTTGCCCAAGGGATTGGCGTGCGCCACCACGGATTGCGGCGACCAGACATCGTCGCGCACGTACTGGTAGTCGATTTTCTTTTCCGCCAGCACTACCCGAACCTTGCGCACATAGGGACTGCCGTCTGAGCCGATCAGCTTCATCTTTCGGGGCTGCGGGAGGGGTCGAAGAGGCCGCCAATATAGCGCAAAGGCTCCGGGGTGCTTGGGTGGCTCGATCCGGGCGCTATCATTTGCGCCCATGAGTACACCTTCTGCCCCCACCGATACCGCCCACGCGGCCCAAGACTTTGCCCTCGAGGCGCTCTCGCCGCTCGATGGGCGCTACGCCGCCAAAGTGCATGCGCTGCGGCCGTTGTTATCCGAGTCGGCCTTCGTGCGACACCGTATTCGGGTCGAGATTGAATGGCTAGTGGCGCTCTCTGATCTGGGATTGCCGGAGCTGGCGCCCTTTTCGGCGCGTGCGCGTGAGCGCTTGCGTGGCATTGTGCAGACGTTTGGTGCGGCACAGGCCACTCGGGTCAAGGCGATCGAAGCTGTCACGAATCATGACGTCAAAGCGGTCGAGTATTTTCTGAAGGAAAGTGTGCAGGGCGATGCCGAGCTCGAGGCCGCCTCCGAGTTCATTCATTTCGCCTGCACGTCTGAAGACATCAACAACACGTCGCACGCGCTCATGTTCCGAGCGGCGCGTGATGAGGTCATGCTGCCCGCACTCGATGCGATCGTCACGACCTTGCGCACGATGGCGCATACGCATGCGTATCGTCCGATGCTCTCGCGTACGCACGGGCAACCCGCCACCCCCTCGACGCTGGGCAAGGAAATCGCCAACGTGGTGGCGCGTCTGAAGCATGCGCGCGAGCGCCTGGCGGCGGTCAGGCCCCGCGCCAAGATGAACGGCGCGGTGGGCAACTTCAATGCGCATCTGTCGGCGTATCCCGAGGTCGACTGGGAAGGCTTTGCGCGCGGCGTGGTCGAGCGCGCGCTGGGTCTGGAGTTCAACCCGTGGACGATTCAGATTGAACCGCACGACTGGATGGCTGAGCTCTTCGACGCCATGGCCGGGGTCAACACGATCCTGCTCGATCTGGACCGAGACATCTGGGGCTATGTCTCGCTGGGCTACTTCAAGCAGCGGCTGAAGGCAGGCGAGATCGGTTCGTCGACCATGCCGCACAAGGTCAATCCGATCGACTTCGAAAATTCGGAAGGCAACCTGGGCATTGCCAATGCGCTGCTGCGGTACCTGTCCGACAAGCTGCCGGTGTCGCGCTGGCAACGGGACCTGACCGATTCCACGGTGCTGCGCAATGTGGGCGTGGCGTTCGGCCACACTCTGCTGGCCTGGGACGCCTGCCTGCGTGGCCTGGGCAAATTGGAGGTCGATGAGTTGCGCCTGGCCCAGGACCTCGATGCCTGCTGGGAAGTGCTGGCCGAGCCGATTCAAACCGTGATGCGCCGCTACGGCGTGCCCAATCCGTACGAGCAACTCAAGGAGTTGACGCGGGGCAAGGGCATTAGTGCTGAAGCGCTGGCGCGCTTTGTCGACGCGCTGCCCATACCGCCGTTGGAGCGTGAGCGGCTGCGCGGCATGACCCCGGCGACCTATATCGGTAAAGCGGCGGAGTTGGCCCTGCGGGTCTGAGGGGCTGCTCGGCTGGCCGTTGCCTGAGTTGCGCCGTCAGTTGCCTCGTCAGTCGCCCCTGAATGCCGGTCGGGCTATCGACCCGCCCGCAGGCTCGCTGATACAGTGCTGATTGCAGTGCCCTCATCCTGAGGAGACAGCGGCCGCTTGCTCTTGACGACGCCGCTCATCTGACCCGATGTTTTACTGGAGTGCATCCCTATGAAGACCCTGTTTGCCGTTGTGGCGACCGCCGCCGCCCTGTCCCCGCTGGCCGCACAGGCGCAGTTTGCCAAGCCTGAAGACGCGATCAAATACCGCCAGTCGGCGTACTCCGTCCTGGGCACCCATTTCGGGCGTCTGGGTGCCATGGCCAACAACCGTGTGCCTTTTGACGCGAAAGTCGCCACCGACAACGCCAACCTGGTCGCCACCCTGGCCAAGCTGCCAGGCGCGGCCTTTGGCGCAGGCACCGAGACGGGTCTGAACACCCGGGCCAAGCCGGAAATCTGGCGTGACAGCGCCAAGTTTCAGGCGGCCTATGAAAAGATGCTGACCGAAACCGCCAAGCTGCCGGCAGCAGCGGCTGATGCCGCCACGCTGAGGACCCAGTTTGCAGCCACGGGCGCCACCTGCAAGGGCTGCCACGACGACTTCCGTCGCGACTGAGTCTTGCTGATCCGTTGAGGGCTGTGGCCTGGGCGGGTGCGCGCGACTTAGTGGCGCACCAGCCAGGCCACTGCCAGAGCGCACAGGGTGGCAATGATGAGCGCGCGCCCGCGTGTGCGCAGATTGTCTTGTGCCCCTTCAACACCCGTGGGGTGGTTGGCGTTGCCGTGAAGCATCGGGCCGATCAGGTCGTGGCGCTTGGCCACGCGGTAATACACGATCGCTGCCACATGCAGCCCGATCAGCCCCAGCAGTACCGGTTCGTTGCCCCGGTGCAGCGTCGTCAGCAGGCTGGTCAGGCTGCCTGAGACCCGATGCGCCAGCGGCCCCTCGAAGGCGATGTCGTCGTTGGTGAAGAGGCCTGAGACCGCCTGAAAGCTCAGGGCTGCCAGCATGGCCAGCACCGAGAGGACGCCTAGTGGGTTGTGTCCGGCGCCGCGCCATTCGCCTCTCAGATAGGCTCTGACCGAACCCGGGCCGCGCACAAAGGCCGAGAAGCGCGCATAACGGCTTCCGGCAAAGCCCCAGACCAGCCGAAACGCCAGCAGCGCCAGGGCCACGCAACCCAGTCGCTCGTGCCACACCATGTCGCCGATCTTGGCCGAGATGAACGACCCGAGTACGGTGGCGGCCAGCAGCCAGTGAAACAGCCGCAGGGGCAGGTCCCAGATCCGGGTAGGTTGCTCAGCCAGAGGCCTGCGGGCGGACGACTGCGTCATGGCGATCGGACTCCGGTGGGCGAAGGGATAGGTGGGTCCGGCGGGCTGCGGTGAACTTGGTGTGGCTCAGGCGAGCAGGTCGGTGTGCTCGGGGTGGCGACGCATCCAGGTACTCACATACGAGCACAGCGGCCGGATCTTCAGGCCTTCGCTGCGCGCATGAGTCACCGCCGCCTGCACCAGCGCGCTGGCGATGCCTCGGCCTTCCAGTGCCGGCGCGACTTCGGTGTGATGGATCGCCATCACTGCACCTTGCAGCCGATAGTCGAGACGACACAGATGCCCCTCGATGCGGGTGTCGAACCGTGACAGCTCGGGGCGATGGGCAATGGGAGCGGTTGGCGTCATGGCATCGTGCCGGCGCTTCAGGGCAGCTCGGCTTCCGCGCCTTCCTTTTTGACGACCGGCTTGATCAGATCCTCGCGCTTGACGCCCAGCCACATGGCAATGGCCGCGGCGACGAATACCGAGGAATAGATGCCAAAGCAGATACCGATGGCCAATGCCAGTGCGAAGTAATGCAGGGTGGGGCCACCCAGGAACAGCATCGCCAGCACCATCATGAGGGTGCTGCCGTGGGTGATCATCGTGCGCGAAATGGTGCTGGTGATCGCATGGTCGATGACCTGCACGGTGTCCATGCGTCGCTTGCCGCGGAAGGTTTCGCGGATCCGGTCGAAGATCACCACCGACTCGTTGACCGAGTAGCCCAGCACGGCGAGCACGGCGGCCAGCACCGACAGCGAAAACTCCCACTGAAACGCTGCGAAAAACCCCAGGATGATGATCACGTCGTGCAGGTTGGCGATGATGGCGGCCACCGCAAATTTCCACTCGAAGCGAAACGCCAGGTAGATCATGATGCCGACCACGACAAAGAGCAGCGCAAGCGCTCCATCGGTCGCCAACTCCTTACCCACCTGTGGCCCCACGAATTCGACCCGACGCAGCTCGACTCCGGGCGTGGCCGCCTTGAGGGCGGTCAGGACCTTCTCGCTCTGTTGAGCCGAGGTCACGCCCTTCTGAACCGGCAGCCGGATCATGACGTCTCGGGCCGTGCCAAAGTTCTGGACCTGCACTTCGGAAAAACCGAGCCCGCCGACGGTACTGCGCACCTGCTCGATGTCGGCCGCCTGCGGATAAGCCACTTCCATGACCGTGCCGCCGGTGAATTCAATGGAGAAGTGCAGACCCCGCACGGCAAGGAAGGCCACGGCGGCCAAAAAGGTCACCAGCGAAATGATGTTCAGCACCAGCGCATGGCGCATGAACGGGATGTCACGCTTGATCCGGAAAAATTCCATGACCTCAGGCTCCCTTGGCTTTCCAGACCTGGCCGATCGAGATCGACGAGAGTTTCTTGCGCCCCCCGTACCAGAGGTTGACCAGGCCGCGCGAGACCACCACCGCCGAGAACATCGAGGTGAGGATGCCCAGGCAGTGCACGACAGCAAAGCCGCGCACCGCCCCTGAACCGAAGACCAACAGCGCCACGCCTGCAATCAGGGTCGTGATGTTTGAGTCGAGGATGGTCCCCCAGGCGCGCTCGTAGCCGGTGGAGATGGCCGCCTGAGGCGTTGCGCCGTTGCGCAGTTCTTCGCGGATGCGCTCGTTGATGAGCACGTTGGCGTCGATGGCCATGCCCAGCGTGAGCGCAATGGCGGCAATGCCGGGCAGGGTGAGCGTGGCCTGCAGCAGCGACAGCAAGGCGATCAGCAGCAGCAGATTGACCGCCAGCGCGAGCGTGGAGAACACGCCCATCAGCAGGTAGTACGCGATCATGAAGATGGCAATCGCAATGAATCCGTAGAGGGTCGAATTGAAGCCCTTGCGGATGTTCTCGGCACCGAGGCTGGGCCCGATGGTGCGCTCTTCTATGATGTCCATCGGGGCGGCAAGCGCACCCGCGCGCAGCAGCAAAGCCAGATCGTTGGAGGCCTGGGGCGACTCCATGCCGGTGATCTGGAAGCGCGAACCCAATTCCGACTGGATGGTGGCCACGGTGAGCACTTCGCCACGACCACGCTCGAACAGCACGACCGCCATCGGCTTCTTGATGTTCTCGCGCGAGACCTCACGCAGCACGCGGCCGGCGGCATCGTTCAGGCTGATGGCCACCGCGGGCCGCTGGTTCTCGTCGAAGGTGGCGGCGGCACTGGTCAACTGTTCGCCGGTGAAGATGGCCTGCTTGCGCAGCACCACCGGCGCACCACGTCCCTGGCGAAACAGTTCGGAGCCGAAGGGCACAGGGCCCTGCTCGGCCACGGCTGCCTGGGCTTCCTGGCTGAGGTCGACCAGGCGCGATTCCAGTGTGGCGGTGCGACCGAGGATGTCCTTGGCACGTGCAGTGTCCTGCACGCCCGGCAACTGGACCACGATGCGGTCGGCGCCTTGCTGGGCAATGACAGGTTCCGATACGCCGAGCTCGTTGATGCGATTGTGTAGCGTGGTGATGTTCTGGCGCACCGAATTCTCGAGCAGGGTCTTTTCCGCAGCAGGCTTGAGGGTGACCGCGAACTTGAACTCGCCGGCGTCGGCAGGCACATCGGCGAGCGCGAGGTCGGCATTGGCGTCGCTGATCAGGGTGCGTGCGCGCGCCGCGGTGGCTTCATCGCGAAAGCGCACTTCCACCGCGTTGCCGTTGCGCACGATGCCCGCATGGCGCACGTTCTTGTCACGCAGCAGGGAGCGCAATTCGCCCACGGTGGCATCGATGCGCTTGGTCAGCGCGGCTTTCATGTCGACTTGCAACAGGAAATGCACGCCACCCCGCAGGTCCAGCCCCAGGTACATGGGCAGCGCGTGCATGGCGGTCAGCCACTGCGGCGAGGACGACAGCAGATTCAGCGCCACCACATACGTGGGATCAGCGGCATCGGGGTTCAGTGCGCGGGCCAGTGCATCCTTGGCCTTGATCTGAGTGTCCGGGTCTTTGAGGCGCACCTTGATGGAGGGGCCATCGAGCTGCATACCCGTGTGCGAGACCTGGGCGGCAGACAGAATTTGCTCGATCCGCCCGAGCAGGGGCGCGTCGACCTTGACCGTGGCCTTGCCGCTGGAGACCTGCACTGCTGGCGATTCGCCGAAGAAATTGGGCAGGGTGTAGAGCAGCCCGAACAGCACCGCCAAAGCGATGACGACGTATTTCCAGACAGGGTATCGGTTCACGCGCGCCTCAGGTGGCCGGGATCAGATCGACTTCAGCGTGCCTTTGGGCAGCAGGGTTTGCACCGCAGACTTCTGGAACTGCATCTCCACCGCCTGGTCACCCTTTTGGCCGACCTCGAGGGTCACATAGGTTTCGCCGACCTTGGTGATGCGTCCGATGATGCCGCCTGCACTCACCACTTCGTCGCCTTTGGACAGGCCTTCGAGCATGGTCTTGTGCTCTTTGGCGCGCTTCATCTGAGGGCGGATCATCAGGAAATAGAGCACGGCGAACATGAGAATGATCGGCAAAAAGCCGAGCAATTGCTGTTCGGTGCCGCCAGCGGCGGCTTGAGCATGAGCGTTTGAAATGAACACGTCCGGGTCCTCTCGGGCTTGTTGTCAGGGCGGGAATGCCGCGGGCGGCTGCGTGGGCCCCCCGATCAGCGCGGGATTGTAACAGCGGCCTTTGACCGCACACGGTTTGCGCCCGCGCCGCGACCGGGCATGCGAGCGTGGCCAAAAACCCGATGTGCAGCGCAGGGGAGGGCGCAGGCGCGGCGTCACCCTCAGTCCGTGCCTTGCGCGCGCTCCCTGGCGAATCGGGCGCGAAAGGCCTCGAAGCTGCCGCTGGCGATGGCCTCACGCATCTGCGCCATCAGTGCCAGGTAATAGTGCAGGTTGTGCAGCGTGGAGAGATGGGCCCCGAGGATTTCGTCGACCCGGTTCAGATGGTGCAGGTAGGCGCGCGAAAACTGCCCGCAGGTATGGCAGGTGCAGGTGGCATCCAATGGCCGCGGGTCGCTGCGGTGTTTGGCGTTGCGAATCTTGATGTCGCCGAACCGCGTGAAGAGCCAGCCGTTGCGGGCATTGCGGGTGGGCATGACGCAGTCGAACATGTCGATGCCGCGTGCCACGGCCGCCACCAGGTCTTCAGGGGTGCCCACGCCCATGAGATAGCGCGGCTTGTCGGCAGGCAGGCGCGGCCCGACATGGTCCAGGATGCGCATCATGTCGGCCTTGGGCTCACCGACCGACAGCCCGCCGATCGCGTACCCGTGAAAGCCCACTTCTTGGAGGCCTGCGAGCGATTCATCCCGCAGGGTTTCGAACATGCCGCCCTGCACGATGCCAAAGAGCGCATTGGGGTTGGCCTGGGCATCGAAGGCATCGCGCGAGCGTCGCGCCCAGCGCAGGGACAGACGCATGGACTGCGCGGCCTCGTCCACCGTGGCGGCCCGCCCTTCGATTTCGTAAGGCGTGCACTCATCGAACACCATGGCGATGTCGGAATTCAGCGAGCGCTGAATGCGCATCGACTCCTCGGGCGTGAGCATCAGCTTGGCGCCATCGATGGGTGAGGCGAAGCGCACGCCTTCTTCCGTGATCTTGCGCAGCTTGCCCAGGCTCCAGACCTGAAAGCCGCCGGAGTCGGTGAGGATCGGGCCCCGCCAGCTGTTGAAGCCATGCAGCCCGCCCAGCTGGTCAAAGACCGCGGTACCGGGCCGCAGCCACAGATGAAAGGTGTTGCCCAGAATGATGTGCGCACCGATCTCGCGCAGGTCCCGCGGGGCCATGGTTTTCACCGCACCGTAGGTGCCCACCGGCATGAAGATCGGGGTCGGCACCTCGCCGTGATTGAGGCGCAGCGTCCCCGTGCGGGCATGGCCATCGGTGGCATGGACGCTGAAGTCCAGACCGTTGGCGGGCGGGCTGAAGGGGCGGCCTGGGGCGTGCGGATCCGGCTGCGTCACGCCGTCCTGCGCTGACGGTGTCAAGGCCTGCGCTCCAGCAGCATCGCGTCGCCGTAGCTGAAGAACCGGTAGCGCTGCGCAATGGCATGCGCATAGGCGCTGCGGATGGTCGACAGGCCAGCGAAGGCGCTGACCAGCATCATGAGCGTGGAGCGCGGCAGGTGAAAGTTGGTGACCAGCGCATCGACGACCCTGAAGTGGTAGCCGGGCCGAATGAAGATCGCGGTCTCGGCACGGCCCGCGTGGACCGTTCCGGTGTCGGTGGCGGCTGATTCCAGCGCACGCAGGGTGGTGGTCCCCAGCGCCACCACGCGGGCGCCGCGGGCGCGTGCCTGCGCGATCGCGGCAGCGGTGTCGGCGCTGATGTCATAGTGCTCGGTATGCATGACGTGACGCTCGGGGTCGTCGTCGCGAATCGGTTGAAAGGTGCCCGCCCCCACATGCAGGGTGAGCCAGGCCGTATGAATGCCGCGTGCAGCCAGGGCCTCGAGCACGGCGGCATCCATGTGCAAACCCGCGGTGGGCGCGGCCACCGCGCCAGGGTGTCGGGCATACACGGTCTGATAGCGCTCGTCGTCCTGCGCATCAGGCGTGTGGTGAATATAGGGCGGCAGCGGCAGGCGTCCGTGGCGCTCCAGGAGGGCCAGCACCGGCGTGTCGAAGTGCAGTCCAAAAAAGGCGCCCTCGCGCGCGCGGACCGTCACTTGTGCGCCCTCGAAGTGCAGCACGGAGCCGATGGCAGGCGGATGGCTGGCGCGGACCATGGCAACGGCCTCGCATTCAGATTCGATCCGTTCGACCAGCAGTTCGACCTTGCCGCCGCTGGCCTTGTGCCCGAAGAGGCGCGCCCGGATGACCCGTGTGTCGTTCATCACCAGCAGGTCGCCGGGCTCAAGCAGCGCGGGCAGGTCGGCAAAGACATGGTCGGCAAAGACGTGGTCGGTCAGCACGGGCTCGGGCAGCTCGGGTCGCGACGCCACGCGGTCAGCGGTCACGGTATCGCCGCCCGGCGTACGAGGGAGCACCCTCAGCAGGCGCGAGGCGCTGCGCTGCGCAGCCGGAAACTGGGCGATCAGCTCCGTTGGCAACGCGTAGTCGAAATCAGACAGGGCGGAGGCGGACATCAGTTCTGCCGACGCAACACACGCCCGGGGCGTGCCGTGGTGGCCGCACCGTTGCGCCACACCGGCTCACCGTTGACGATCACGGTGTCAATGCCACGCGCCGGGCGCGTGGGATGCGTGAAGTCGGCGGTATCGATCACGGTGTCGGCATCGAAGAGGCACAGGTCGGCGAAGGCGCCGGTTCGGATTGCGCCGCGATCGTGCAAGCGGAAACGCTGTGCCGACAGTCCGGTCATGCGGTGCACGGCTTCTTCCAGCGGGAACAGTTTCAGCTCACGACAGTAGTGACCCAGTACGCGCGGAAACGTGCCCCACAGCCGCGGGTGCGGATGCGCGTCCAGCGGCAGGCCGTCGGAGCCGACCATTGCCGCGGGGTGCTTGAGCGCGGCCTGCACATCGGCCTCGTCCATGGTGAAGTAGATTGCGCCGGCCGGTTGCAGGCGATCGGCCGCGTCGTAGACGCTCACGCCCCATTCTCGGGCGATGTCGGCCAGGTCTCTTCCGCCTACACCGGGGACGGCATCGGACCAGGTCACCAGCACTTTCTCGGCATGGTCGATGCGCGCGCGCAGCAGCACGGTGGAGCTGGCGATGTAGGGGTAGACATCGAAGGCGATGTCCTGGGTGGCGCGCGCAGCGTCGATCTTGGGCAGCGTCTCGCGCATGCGACCGAAGTTGGGGCGTCCGCTGCACTTGTGATGCGACACGATCACCGCCGCCCCTGAACGCTTGCCGATCTCGAAGGTTTCATCCAGCGCTTCCAGGATGTGCGCGCCTTCGTCACGCATGTGGGCGGTGTAGAGCGCGCCATGGCGGCCGAGCGGCTCGGCGATGCGGGCCACTTCGTCGGTCGTGGCCGCGGCAGCCGGCGGATAGAAGAGCCCGCTTGAAAGACCGATGGCGCCCTGCTCCAGACAGGTATCGAGCAGTGTGCGCATCCGTTCGATCTCGGCGTCGGTGGCCGGCCGGTTCAGATCCTCGCCCATCGCCGCCAGCCGCAAGGTGGAATGCCCGATCAGGAAGGCGCTGTTGACCGCCGGATGCGCGGCTTCGACTTTGGCCGCCAGGCCCGCGAAATCGGCGGCGACGTGGGCTGCGTCGCGCACGATCAGGC
>JBIKKG010000282.1:0-4279 GCA_044360485.1 Burkholderiaceae bacterium
CTGGGCGTGGCGCCGCTTGCGGGCTACGGCATCGGCCAGCGGTTGGAATTCATGCTGGTCCCCATTGCGTTTGGCATTGGCGTGGCCTCGGTGCCCATGGTCGGCATGGCTATTGGGGCGGGCGACATAGCCCGGGCGCGCAAGGTGGCCTGGACGGCGGGCGTGCTCTCAGCGATCAACCTGGGCAGCCTGGGTCTGCTCGTCGCCATATTCCCCGGCGCGTGGTCGCATTTCTTCAGCAGCGATCCGGTGGTGCTGGACTATGCGGCCCAGTACCTGCGCTGGGCGGGGCCTGCGTTCGGTTTCTTCGGCATGGGGCTGACCTTGTATTTCGCGTCGCAAGGCTCTGGACGCATCCTGGGACCGGTCTTGGCAGCGAGCGTGCGTCTGCTGCTGGTGGCCGGTGTGGGCGCATGGCTTGCCTCGATGCGCGCCCCGCCCTGGCAACTGTTCGCACTGGTCAGCGCAGCCATGGTGCTCTACGGACTGGCCACGGCCTTGTCCGTCAAATTGACCCGATGGGGACCGAAAGCCTCGGCTTGAATCAGCCCTCAGTCGCGGGCCTTACGCGCGCACAGCAAAGCCTGCGCAAACTGCGCAAACCCGTAGCCCCCTTCAAACTCGGTCACCAGGGAAGGGCGGTGCTGCAGACGGTCCCAGTATTTCCGGATATTGGCCACGCCCACCGATAAGGGCAGTGCTTCGAAGAGCGCCTGGTCATTGGGTGAATCGCCGATGCAGCCCACACGATGATGCAGTGCGTTGCCTGACAGGCCACGCTGCGCCAGATAGCGCAGTGCTGTCGTTCGCTTGGAGTGTTCGCCGTACCAGGCATTGATGTGGATGGAGCTGGCGGTGGCGTGCGCGCCCAGCGCATGAAGGCGTTCGAGTAGCGCGGCCACCCGTTCCGGATCAACGCGTTCACGATTCTGTCCAATGTCGATCGCCACTTCGCACAGACGGTAGGGTTGATCCAGTGTGAGCGTCAGGTCGGGCGCATCGACGAGCATGGCTTCCACCTGCGCGCGCAGGCGCCCCTGATCAGCGCGGATGTCAGCGAGCGGCCGCGCGCTGGTGAGCGTCATGCGGCCGTTGTGCTTTTCCAGCACGAATGCGCCGTTTTCTCCGAGTACAGCATTCACCGGCCAGGCGTGCGCAATATGGTCGCACCAACCGGCGCAGGCGCCCGTGACGGCCACCACACCAATGCCGGCCTCTTGCAGTTGCTCGAGCGCGCGCAGCGCCTCGGGTGGCAGGCGGCCGTGCAAGGTGATGGTGTCGTCGACGTCGGTGAGGACCCAGTCAACGCGCGACCAGTGAGTACCTAAGGTAAATGAGGACAACGCAGCGGTGCGGTGGGAACGAAAGACGAACAGTCTAGGCTACGATCGCCATCAGGTCTTTGACGTTTTCAATTGGCCAATGGCCCTGAGGGCAATTGCGCCGTCTGAGCATGGCTCGGCCGTTCAAGTCTGGTCAATGCGCCTTGCGGCCTATATCTTTAGCGCCTTGAAATCGATGACATCAGAGAAGTGAGCACGTGATGAACGCCTGGTACGCCCTGTCTAACGCCCACGACATCCCCACCCCCACGGTGCTGGTCTACCCCGACCGTATCCGTCAAAACATCGCCCGTATGGTGGAGTTGGCTGGCGGCCCGCAGCAGTTGCGCCCGCATGTGAAGACCCACAAGCTGGCGCAGGTGGTGCAGATGAAACTCGACGCGGGCATTACCAAGTTCAAGGTGGCCACCATCGCCGAAGCGGAGATGACGGCTGCTGCCGGCGGCGAGGACATTTTGCTGGCGCATCAGCCCAGCGGCCCCAACATCACGCGTCTGCTCACACTCAAGGAACGATTTCCGCATGTGCGCTTTGCCACCATCACGGATGATGCCGGCATCTTGCGTGCGCTCGGTGCGGCGGCCGTTGCCGCGGGCATGACGCTGCCGGTGTACCTGGACCTGGACGTGGGTATGCATCGCACAGGGATTGCCCCTGACGATTCCGCCTTTGCGCTTTATCGCGAACTTTGTCGCACGCCGGGCGTGTCGGCGGCGGGTTTGCACGCCTATGACGGACACCTGCACATCGCCGACCCGCAAGCGCTGCAGGCGGGTGTGCGCACGGCCTTCGCGCCGGTGTGGGCGCTGCGTGATCGCCTTCGTGCAGCGGGTCTGCCCGTACCGGGCATGGTGGCTAGCGGCACACCCACGTTCGCACTGCTGGCCAAGGAGCCAGGGGTGGAAGTGGGCGCCGGGACGGTTGCGCTCTGGGATGTGCGCGAACAGAACATGTGCGCCTCACACCAGATGCATCACGCAGCGGTGCTGATGACGCGTATCGTCAGCAAGCCCACCTCAGATCGACTGTGTCTGGATCTGGGGCATAAGTCGGTGGCCTCCGAGATGCCGCATCCGCGCGTGACGATCTTCGGGCTGGAAGATGCCGTGGCAGTGGGCCATAGCGAAGAGCACCTGGTGCTGCAGACTCCGCGCGCCGCAGAGTACCGCGTGGGTGACGTGCTGTATGGACTGCCTTTTCACGTGTGCCCGACCATGGCGCTGCACACCGAGGTCTGGGCGGTGCGCGATGGCCGCGCACAGGAAGCGTGGCCGGTCACCGCGCGGGCGAGAAGACTGACGGTATAGCGGCTTGCGGCTCCGCGTGACCGCGTCAGGCTTTCTTCAGGTGGCGTGAGGCGCCATGGTCGGGCGCATCAACGAACGGAACGAGATGCGCATAGCCACGAAGGATCACCACAAAAACCTGTTGGTGGCCGTATTTCGCCGTGTTCGGATGTGGCAGGACGTCAACGAGGTGACCGCTCGCCATGGCAATGACGACCTCTTCAAACGATACACCACGATCCCTCCTAAGTTGTGCATGCTTTGATTCGCTCCAGCGAAATGGCTTCATCGCCGAAGCTTAGGAGCATTGACGCCGCTCGTCAGTACGACGCTTGGCCTACAACTCGGTATCCCCAGCCAGCAGCCGTTGCGAAATAGTGCGCGCCAGGATTTCGTTCGTCCCGTCGGCAATATTCACGGTGCGCAGGTCGTGCCAGGCATGGACCAGGCCCACTTCATTGGTCAGGCCCATGCCGCCATGGGTTTGCATGGCACGGTCCACGGCGCGCAGCCCCACCTGAACGGCATACGACTTGGCCATCGAAAGCTCCTTGATGGCCGGGCTGCCTTGATCGAGCAGCATCGCGGCGTTCAGCCCCATCAGATGCGCGGCATGCAGTTCGGTGGCGCAGTCGGCCAAAGGAAAGGCCACGCCCTGATAGTTTGAAATGGTTTGCCCGAAGGCCTCGCGCTGCTTGGCATAGTCCAGCGCTTTTTCCAGCGCCCAGCGGCCTTGGCCGACCGCGCGGGCCGAGTTGTAGACCCGCCCTAATGACACGCCGTACAGCGCGAGCTTGAATCCCTCGTGCAGCGTGCCTACCAGTTGCCAGGGCTCGACGTCGATGTGGTCGAGCAGCAGGGCGCCTTCATGACCGCCCGGTGCGCCATACAGCTTCACCACACTTTCCACTTCAAAGCCTGGCGCATCAGTGGGCACCATGAAGCCACTGATGCCTCCTTTCTTCCTTGCTGCACGCTCGGGGTCGGTGATGGCAAAGACGATGCACCAGTCGGCGTTCGGTCCATTGGAGGTCCACAGCTTGCGACCCACAATGCGCCAGCCGCGTTCGGTGCGCTCAGCACGGGTGCGAATCATGGACGCGTCGGACCCTGCGCCGGGCTCGGACAACCCGAAGCACATCGAAGTCTCGCCGGTCATCAATCCTGTCAACACACGTTCACGGGCTTCGGGTGTGACGTGCTCAAGCAGCCGACTCGGACCGATGGCCCAATGCGCAATCACCCACGGCGTGATCACACCATTGCCGCCCACGGTGCGATAGATGGCTTCCCAGGCCGTGTAGTAGGCCAGGTGACCCAGTCCGCCACCACCCAGTTCAGTGGGAACGCACATGCCGTAAAATCCCGCTCGCGCCGAGGCCATGCGGATCTCCTTGATCAGATGCTCCACCGGTTCGCTGTAGGCGCCATCTTCGCCATAGAGCTTGCGCGCATCATTCAACAGATCGGCGTGCCGTTGCATGCGCGGCAACACTTCGGCGCGCACGAAGCCCAGGACGGCGTCGCGCACCGTGAGCACATCAGCCGGCAGTTCAAAAGCGATGGCACTCATGGCGTCTCCCTTTTCTTGATGGACCATTGTTGCAGATCGATATCCTGCCGAGCGTCTACGGGCCTGTGCTAGCCTGT
>JBIKKG010000061.1:0-14827 GCA_044360485.1 Burkholderiaceae bacterium
CAGCGTGTGGCCACTTGGGGCGGAGTGGGCGGAGTGGGCCGCCACGGGTTCGGCTGTCGGCCTGTCAGGCGCCGCGTTTCTGGGCGCCGTACTTGGCACCTCCCTCACGCTGCTGTTGGCTGGCAGCACGCACCGGCCGGTGGCCATGCTGCTGGCGGGCGTCGTGGTGGGCATGCTCCTGGGTGCACTGTCGGACCTCATTGCACTGTTCGCACCGCAGGCGCTGCGCGCACGTCAATCCTTTTTGCTGGGGTCCACCAGCCTGATCGACTGGACGGGAGTCCTCGTGCTGGGACTGAGTCTTGCGCTCAGCCTGGGCGTGGCGATTCGGCGCGCGCGCGCACTGGACGCCCTGGTGCTGGGCGATGAGACGGCGAGATCATTGGGCATTGATATCCCAACACACCGACTGGTCCTGATCGCTGCCATGACCCTGGCCACCGGCACCGCCGTGGCACAAGCCGGACTGATTGGCTTCATCGGTCTGGCCGCCCCGCATCTGGTCCGCCGCACGGTGTCACTGACCCACACGCCGCTGCTGATGCTGAGCGCCTTGTGCGGAGCCACCCTGCTGCTGCTGGCCGATGTGATCGCTCGCACGGTCTGGGCGCCGGGCGAGTTACCCGTCGGCCTGTTGACCGCCATCCTGGGCGGCGCGTATCTGCTGGCACTGCTGCGTCGACGCACCACCCGCGAGGATGTCGCATGAGTGATCCAGTCGGCCTACAGGCCTATCGGCTTCATGTCGAACGTGATGGTCGAGCCGTCCTGAGAGATGTATCGCTTGACGTGCCTCCAGGCACCTGGACGGCGCTGGTCGGACCCAATGGTGCGGGTAAAAGCACCGCGTTGGCCGCGCTTGCAGGCGTGCTTGCAGTGCGGTCCGGCAACGTGTCTTTAGACGGCCGAGCCTTGTCGGCATGGCCGCGCCGCGACAGGGCACGTCAAGTGGCATGGCTCGCTCAGCAGGGGCCCATGGACGCAGATCTCATCGCCCGCGAAGTGGTGATGCTGGGTCGACTGCCCCATCACGGGCTGACCGGATCACCCGATCGTCGGGACCATCAGGCCACAGACGCGGCCATGGCTGCCACCGGTTGTACGCACCTGGCCTGCCGAAGGTTGTCGGCATTGTCGGGCGGCGAACGACAGCGGGTACTGATCGCACGCGCACTGGCGACGCAGGCAGCCGTGACGCTGATGGATGAGCCCTGCGCGCACCTGGACCCTCAGTATCGGCGCCAGCTGGTGCGGGCCCTTCGCTTCATCACCCAGTCGGGGCATGCGGTACTGACGGCCGAGCACGATCTGACCCACGCCTTGCAGGCCGATCGGCTGGTCGTCTTGGCAGACGGAACCGTCAGGGCGCAGGGTGCGGTGAATGACCCCCATGTGCACCGCGAGCTGGAAGCCGTCTTTGATGGCGCGATCCGTATCGAGCGGTGTGACACGGGCCGCTCGTGGGCGGTATGGCCTGTGGCCTAAGCCCTGGTGGCTGCGCCAGCGTAAGCCGCTGCGGCGCGATCAGAACTCGATCCGATACTCCACAGCCAATCCGTCGAAACGGTCTCGACGCGAGGACAGTGCTCGCACCGTGCAGCAATCAACGACAGCGGCACCCAGCATGGCGCCCAAGACATTGAAGGCCATATCCTTGACCGAGGCGGTGGCACGCGGGTTATAGCGGTCGGCCCACTCCTTGGCGAGCCCGGGCATCATGCCCAGCGCCGCGCCCACTACCAGACGCTCGGTTTTGCCGGTGTAGCCGAGCTTCTCGGCCACCGAGGCACCCAGCATGCCAAGCGGTGCCGACATGCCGAAGTGCATCGCCTTGTCCTGACCAAACCAGGAATCCGTCGATCCATCGGCATGCGCCGGGGCGCTCGCGATCGCAGCAGCCAGGGCGAGCGCGCACGTCATGCGACGCGCCGATCGGCTTTGTACATCCGCCGATCTGAAAAGGCGTGCGGTACTTCTCGAATTTCCAGTGATTTTCATCACAACCTCCTGATGGTTGTGACTTTATTCACATCGCACAGACCCTTTGTAAAAAGAGTTAAACACCTTTCATCAAGACATACCGACCGCTGGTCTGCATCGACCCCTTAGTACCCACTTAGTCGGTGATAGGGGTCGCATAAAAAAATCCCCGCATGTCGCCATGCGGGGATTGTGCATTTCGTCACGGAAATTTTTCGTCAGATGCGTTATTGCACCGTCAGTCTGGTCGGTCCGATACCCGCCTTGCGCGGCAGCGTCAGTTCGAGCACGCCATGGTCAACCCGTGCGCTCGCCCGAGATTCGTCGATCTCGTCGGGCAGCGCGAAACTGCGGGCGTAGTGCCCATCGAAACGCTCGTTGCGCAGCACGCGCCCCTCGGCTTTAGGTTCGGCATCACGCACCGGTTGGGCACGCAAGGTCACGCGATTGGCATCAATGTCGATCTGGATGGCTTCCTTAGGCACGCCAGGCAGGTCGGCGCGCAGCACATAGCCTTCAGCTGTCTCAATCACATCGACGCGCATGGCCACGGTTGGCACGGTGGGCGCTGCGCTTGCAGCACTCGCTTGCGGTTCGGAAGCAGTGGCGAACATGCTGCGAAATATCGACGGAAATACTTCAGCGAACGGGTCGTATACGGAAATCTTGGTCATTTGCGCACTCCTGAGGGGTGATAGGGCGGCTGTCAGGCAGCCACACTCCGCAGATAGGGCACGCGCAGCGGGAATTCAAGAGCCTTCCGATGCTGCGACCGGCTATACAGATTGTCCGAACGACATGCCTGGCAGCAGGCTGTTCGCTGAAAGCGTGGCGCTATAGCAGACTGCAGACGTCTTCAAAGGCAAAGCGCGGCAAACGCTCCATGACTTTGGACGGATCGCCATAGCCGAGGTTGCACAGAAAATTGATCCGGTAGCGTCCGTCCGGAAAAAACTCCGCATCGACTTTTGCACCATCAAACCCGGACATCGGCCCGACTTGCAGACCGACCGCTCGCGCGGCCATCATAAAGTAGGCGCCCTGCAGCGATCCGTTGCGAAACGCAAACGTGGAGCGGAAGTCGCGGTTCGCGTCGCCCTCGAACATGTTCCTGGCGTTGGGTTCGTGCGGAAACACGCGCGGCAGATGCTCTTGAAATTGCAGGTCGTGTGCAATCAGTGTCACGACCGGTGCCGACATGGTCTTGTCCACATTGCCTCGGGACAGGGCCGGGCGCAGGCGCTCCTTGGCCGCGGCCGTGCGCAGGAACACGAAACGCGCCGGTTGCGTATTCATGGAGGTCGGAGCCATTTTCATGAGGTCGAAGACCTCACGCAATTGCGCATCACTCACAGGTTGGTCAAGCCATCCGTTTTGGGTGCGTGCGGCAGTGAAGAGCGTTTGGAGCGCGTGGGAATCGATCATGGTCGGCACAAGAAAGACAGAGGAATCAGGCTGCAGGGGGCAGTGGCGTGGACTGAAGCGCTGCGAGCTTCCATGCGCCGGCCTCGCGGCGCCAGACCTGCAGATAACGGCTGGTGAACTGCTTGGGCGTACCACGCGCGACGACATCGATCTTCACATCGCCATGACACAGCGCGACATCGCCATAGACGCGCCACTCGCGACGAAGCGCCTGAAGCCCCCGGTAGTCGTACCAGCCGGTGCAGGCACGCTCGATATACGTCGCCTTGTCTTCGTCGGTCCCGGATGAATGGACATAGCGCAGATCGGCGGCAAACAACGCCTCCATCGCCGCACGGTCTTTGGCGATGGTCACCTGGGCACGGTGGTCGTCCAGGGCATTGAGTTCGGCAATCAGTTCAGCGGTGGTGCTCATGCGGGTCTCCCGGGTGTTGTGATTGAGAATACGACTGGACGGCTCATTGACGACGGCTCAGTGGCGCTTGGGTCAGGCGGGCCAACTCCTCGAACGACAGCCCCTCAACCCAGTCGATCGCCACGAGCCCCGCGGGCGACACCTCGATCGTGGCCAGATCGGTGTAGATGCGCTTGACGCATCCGATCCCGGTGAGCGGATACGTGCAGCGCTCAACGATCTTGGCTTCTCCCGACTTGGTCACGTGTTCCATCATGACAAAGGTCTGCTTGGCGCCGATGGCCAGATCCATGGCCCCACCCACGGCGGGGATCGCATCCGGAGCTCCGGTATGCCAGTTGGCGAGGTCGCCAGCGGCAGACACTTGAAACGCACCGAGCACACAGATGTCGAGATGACCGCCACGCATCATCGCGAACGAGTCGGCATGATGGAAATAGGCGCCCCCGCTGAGCAAGGTCACCGGCTGCTTGCCGGCATTGACGAGATCCCAGTCTTCAGCGCCCGCCGCGGGTGCAGGCCCCATGCCGAGGATGCCGTTCTCGCTTTGCAGGACGATTTCGCGATCGATGGGCAGATGGTTGGCCACCAGCGTGGGCAACCCGATACCGAGGTTGACGTAGGCGCCTTCCGGTATGTCGCGGGCAACCCGCGCAGCGATCGCATCACGGGAGCGTTTTTCGTAGGCCATGTCGGTCTGCTGTGAGAAAGGGGTGGCGTGAAAAGAGCGAGGTGCGTCGTGCGCCCGCCGCAAAAGCCGCCGGCGTGCGAAGCGAAACGGGTCAGGCTGCGGCTTCGGCGGACGGTTGAAGCTGGATGACTCGCGTGACGAAGATGCCCGGCGTCACGATCACTTCGGGGTCGAGTGCGCCCAGCGGCACGATCTCTTCGACCTGCGCCACCGTACACGATGAGGCCATGGCCATGATCGGGTTGAAGTTGCGTGCGGCCTTGCGATAGACCAGGTTGCCCCATCGATCGCCCTGGCGCGCCTTGATCAGGGCCAGGTCCCCGCGGATCGGAAATTCCAGAACGTAGTCCCGACCGTCGATGCGACGTGTCTCTTTGCCTGTGGCCAGATCGGTCCCGAAGCCCGTGGGCGTGTAGAACGCCCCGACGCCTGCGCCTGCCGCTCGCATCCGCTCGGCCAGATTGCCCTGAGGCACGAGTTCGAGTTCGATGCGACCGGCCCGATACAGGCTGTCAAAGACCTGCGAGTCAGCCGAGCGCGGGAACGAACAAATCAGCTTGCGCACTCGGCCTGCGGCCAGCAGTGCTGCCAATCCGGTTTCGCCATTGCCGGCGTTATTGGCCACCACGGTGAGGTCGGTGGCCCCTTGCTCAATCAGCGCGTGAATGAGTTCCATGGGCTGCCCTGCCCCACCGAACCCCCCCACCAGGACGGTCGAGCCATCCTTTACGCCAGCCAAGGCCTGTGCCATGGAGCTGACCGTCTTATCAATCATGTTTTCGTCCACTGGGGTCCGCCGAGGGCCCCGGTTGATTCATGCAGACAGCGAAGGGGCGATTACGCCAGGCGGGTGAGGATGCGGCGCAAGCGGGCCACGATATCGTCGATCTGGTCGGCGCTGACAATGAGCGGAGGCGACAGGGCGATGATGTCGCCGGTCACACGAATCAGCAGATGTTCGTCCTGGAACGCGCGAATGAAGGCATCAAAGGCCCGAGTGCCGGGTTCGCCAGCACGCGGAGCCAGTTCGATGGCGCCCACCAGTCCGATATTGCGCACGTCGATCACGTGAGGGCAGTCGCGCAGGGAATGCACCGCCTGCTCCCAATGCGAGGCGAGCGTGGCTGCACGCGTCAGCAGCCCTTCTTCTTCGTACACATCGAGTGTGGCCAGTGCCGCGGCGCAGGCCAGCGGATGGGCGGAATAGGTGTAGCCGTGAAAGAGTTCGATGGATTTCTCGGGGCCCTGCATGAAGGCTTCGTACAGGCCCTTGCGTGCAAACACGGCGCCCATCGGGACCGTGCCGCTGGTGATGCCCTTGGCCACGGTCATCAGATCGGGTACGACGTCGAAATGCTGCGCAGCGAAGGGTGAACCCAGGCGACCGAAGCCCGTGATCACCTCATCGAAGATCAGCAAAATGCCGTGCTTGGCGGTGATCTCGCGCAGGCGCTGCAGATAACCCACCGGCGGGATCAGCACCCCAGTGGACCCGGCCACCGGCTCAACAATGACAGCGGCCACAGTGGACGGATCGTGCAGAGCGAGAATCTTTTCCAGCTCATCGGCCAGATGTGCGCCCCAGGCTGGCTGGCCTTTTGTGAAGGCGTTGTGCTCGAGGTTGTGGGTGTGAGGCAGATGATCGACGCCTGCGAGCAGTCCGCCGAAATGCTTGCGGTTGCCGGAGATGCCACCCACCGAGATGCCGCCGAACCCCACGCCGTGATAGCCGCGTTCGCGCCCGATGAGGCGCGTGCGCTGGCCTTCTCCGCGCATGCGGTGGTAGGCCAGCGCGATCTTGAGCGCAGAGTCGACCGCCTCGGAGCCGGAATTGCAGAAGAAGGCCTGACCGAATGCATCCGGCAGGATGGCCATCAGGCGGTTGGCCAGCTCAAACCCCAGCGGGTGACCCATCTGAAAGGTGGGAGCGAAATCGAGTTCGCCGGCCTGCTTGCGAATCGCCTCAACAATGGGTGTGCGGCAATGCCCGGCGTTGGTACACCACAGCCCCGCCACTGCATCCAGAATTTGGCGGCCTTCGGGTGTGTAGTAGTGCATGCCCTCGGCACGGGACAGCATGCGGGGCGCAGCCTTGAAATGCCGGTTGGCGGTGAAAGGCATCCAGAACGCTTCCAGACCGGCACCGGCGGCGGTGCGGGAAGCATCCTGCAGAAGATCCTGGGCGCGGGCCATGTCGTTCATACAGTGTCCTTCGGGGGTTGATCTGCATCACGCGCAGATTGCGTGGCGTCGATATCGATCACTTCTTTCCTGAGCCAATATAGCAGGACCAGTCCGGGCAGAGCGGCGAAGACGGTCAGCACAAAAAAGGTCGGCCAGCCGAAGGCTTCGACCAGCACACCGGAGGCGGGTCCGACGTACACCCGGCCCACTGCGGCCAGCGCCGACAGCAGCGCGTATTGCGCCGCCGAGAAGCGCCGGTCGGTCAGTCCCATGAGGAAAGCAACGAAGGCCGCCGTCCCGAGGCCGCCGCACAGATTTTCCACCCCGATCGCCGCAGCCATCAGGGTGTGACTCTTCGGACTCACGGCAATCAGCCAGTAGCCGAAATTCGACACGGCCTGCAGGATGCCGAACAGCATGAGCGCCTTGTACAGGCCAGTGCGGGCCAGCAAGGCCCCGCCCGCCAGCGCGCCGATGATCGTGGCGATCAGACCCAGCGCCTTGTTGACCGCCCCGACCTCGGTGGCGGTGAACCCTGCGCCGCGAATCAGAAAGGTGGTCGACAGACTGCCGGCAAACGCATCGCCCAGCTTGTACAGCACGATCAGGCCCAGCAGGGCCAGCGCACGGCGGCGGGTGAAGAAGGCGTCCCAAGGCTCGACAAAGGACGGAAAGCCCGCACGACGCGCCGCCCACAGGCCTGCGCCGAAGGCCGTCAGCAGCGTGATGGTGTCGGCGGCCAGCTTGACGAAACGATCGGGTTTGGCCGGCAGCAGCCACGCAAAGACGGTCTGGCAAACGTACCAGGCCACCACGCCAGCCACCAGCAAGGAAAGGAACCCGGTCCATTCACTGCGGGCATCGCTGCGCAACGGTTGGGCATCGAGGGCGGTTCGGGGCGCCAGAAGCGTGATGCCCGCCATCACCAGAAACAGCGCCCCCATCAGCCGATAGGTGGCTGGCCAGCCCAACCACTGGTCGGCCAGAATGAGTGCCAGTGCGCCAGACACCAGCATGGCCAGCCGATAGCCCAGCACCGACACCGCAGCCCCTGCCCCGCGCTCAGGTGCATCGAGCAGATCGGCACGATAGGCATCGAACACGATGTCCTGCGAGGCCGAAAGAAACGCCACCGCCACGGCAAGCGCGCCCAGAGCCACGATGGAGGTACGCGGGTCGGCGCTGGCCATGGCCCAGCAGGCGCCGGCCAGCAACAGTTGCGTGATGAGCAACCAGCCGCGGCGGCGGCCGAGCATTTTCGGCTCGAACCGATCGAGCAGCGGTGCCCAGACGAACTTGAACGTATACGGCAACCCGGCGAGGGCGAAAAAGCCGATCGTCTTGATGTCGACTCCCTCGACCGTGAGCCACGCCTGCAGCGTGCCGGAGGACAGCGCCAGCGGCAGCCCACTGGCAAACCCCAGACCCAGCATGGCGGCCATGCGCCGCGAAGCGAAGATCTGGGCGAGGGACACGCGGGGAGTGGGATGAGTCATGTGGGCGATCAGGCCAAGTCAGGCCGACAGGCGAACGACGACCATCGGTCATCACGGGTCGGGCGAGTGTAGCAGCGGGGATGGTTGCCCCATCCCCACCGCGTTGCTACCCTCGCGCCCATGAAACATTTGCTATTCGCTCTTGCATGCTGGGGAACAATGTTCGGTGCCGTGGTGCCGGGACTCACGCTGTACGCACCCGCCGCCCATGCACAGCAGCAGTTGGCTAAGGAACGCGCCGACGAAGCCGAGCAGCGGCGCAGGCAGGCCCTGTCGGAGCCCGAGGGCATTGCGGTGCCCAAGCGCAGCAAACTCGCGTCGCTGGCTTCGTCCGAGCAGCTTGAGAAAGATGCCGTCCTGCAGTACCGCAAGCTGCTCCAGCAGGCACAGTCACAGCGCGCACTCGCGCCCGAGGATTTTCCTCAGCGCCAGCGACTGCAAGCGATTGCCTCGCGCCTGATTCCCTACACGCACCGCTTCAGTGATCGGTCAGATGCGTGGCGCTGGGAAGTCAATCTCATCGGGTCACAGCAAGTCAACGCGTTCGTCATGCCCGGTGGCAAGATCGTTTTCTTCACGGGCATTCTGGACAAGCTCAAGCTCACCGATGACGAAGTGGCCATGATCATGGGTCACGAAATGGCGCATGCATTGCTCGAGCATTCGCGTCAGCGGGCTGGCCAGCAAAAGCTGGCTCAAGGCATCACCATTGGTGCATCGGTCTTTTCGCAAATCCTCGGCTACGGTGATCTGGGCGGCGTGATTGCCTCGCAGGGCTCCAAGCTCACGCTGCTGAAATTCAATCGTGGTGACGAAACGGAGGCCGATCTGGTCGGCATGGACATCGCTGCGCGGGCAGGCTACGACCCCCGCGCAGCGGTAAGCCTATGGCAGAAGATGGGCGCCGCCTCCAAGGGCGAGCCGCCACAGTTCCTGTCGACGCACCCTTCGCATTCCACGCGCATCGACACATTGCGCGAGGCCCAATCCAAGGTGATGCCTCTTTATGAGCGGACCCGACGTGCGCCGGCAGATGACTCACGCAGCGATACGGGTCCTACCGGCAGCCCGTCCTGGAAATAAGCGGCTCGCAGCGGCCCCTTGATCACTCCGGCTTGATGTCACCTTTGCGCACGACATCGCCCCAGTCGCGGATGTCGTCGCGCACCTGCCTTGCAAATTCCTCGGGCGTGCGCAAGGGCATCTGAGAAAACCCCATGGTCCTCCAGCGCTCGGCATTAGCGGGGTCGGCGATGATGCGATTGATTTCCCGGTTCATCCGATCCACGATGGCACGCGGTGTGCCCGCAGGCGCAAAAACGCCATACCAGGCGGCGACATCGAACTTCACGCCTTGCTCGGACATGGTGGCCACCTCCGGGGTGAGCGGCACGCGGTGGGGGCCGCTCACGGCCAGCGCCTTGAGGCGGCCCGCCTGAATCAGCGGCAACGCCGAGGCGGTGGCAGAAAACGCCACCTGAATGTGCCCGGCGAGCAGGTCCTGATTGGCCGCTGCCGTGGACTTGTAGGGCACATGACGCATGCGGATGCCCGCCTGCTGGTTGAGGGCCTCCATGCTCAGGTGCCCTCCTGAACCGATGCCCCATGACCCATAAGCGAGTTCGTCAGTCGGGCGGGATTTGACGTGTGCAATGAAGCTCTTGAGATCGTTGGCCGGGAACGCAGCCGGCACGACCAGGTAGTTGCCGCCCGAACCAATTTGCGCAATGGCAGCAAAATCCTTGGCGCCATCGTAGCCAGCTTTCTCATACAGGCTCTGATTCACAACCTGCGCCGCTGCATAGGTGAACAGCAAGGTGTATCCGTCTGCCGGCGCCTTGGCGGCTATCTGGGAGCCGAGCATGCCATTGGCACCTGCTCTGTTGTCGACAATGAACGGCTGCTTGAACGTCGTGCTGAACGACTCGGCAAACACACGCGCGACGATGTCGGTGCCGCTGCCAGCGCCTCCTGGCACGATCAGCTTGACCGGCCGACTGGGCCATGCATCCTGGGCGATCGCTGAAACCGGCGCCATGACGCAGGAGGCGAACACAGCGCCAAGCAGCGCACGGCGATGAGAAAAGGGGGGGCGTGTCATCAAGGTCTCCTGGTCACCGTCTTGGATGTGGTGAGTGTCGTGGGTATGGTGTCGGTGAGCCTTAGGCGCGTCAGCCGTGTTGCCGCGCCTAAGGTGTGTACTCATAGTCGAGTGTCAGCGGCGCATGATCGCTGAAGCGCTGTGCCATGTAGATGTCGCTGCGTCTTGCTGCCTGGGCAATGCCCGGCGTGGCAATCTGATAGTCGAGGCGCCATCCCACGTTCTTCGCCCAGGCCTGGCCGCGATTGCTCCACCAGGTGTAGCGATCGGGATTCGGATCGAGTGTACGGAATACATCGACGAATCCGTGCCCATCAAACAGCTGCGAGAGCCAATCGCGCTCTTCAGGCAGAAAACCTGAATTCTTGCGATTGGAGCGCCAGTTCTTCAGGTCGATTTCCTTGTGTGCGATGTTCCAGTCTCCGCACAACACCACTTCACGACCCGTGGCGCGCAAGGCCTTCAGATGGGCGTCGAACTGACTCATGAAGCGAAACTTGGCCTCCTGCCGCTCGGGGGATGACGAACCCGAGGGCACGTACACCGAGACCACGGAGAGCGCACCGAAGTCGGCCTGCACATAGCGACCTTCAGCATCGAACTCCTCGCTGCCAAAGCCGATGCGCACGGCATCAGGCTGTCTGCGGCAATACACCCCCACGCCGCTGTACCCCTTTTGCTGCGCGAAATGAAAGTGACCGGTGGCCCCGTCGATCGCCCGCATGGTCTCGTCCAGGTCGTCTGCCTGGGCTTTGACTTCCTGCACGCAAATCACGTCGGCCTGCTGCGCGGCCAGCCAGTCGTAGGCGCCCTTGCGAAAGGCCGAACGAATGCCATTGAGGTTGAGCGAAACGATACGAAGCATCTTGGTATAGTCGACCGCTATGAATGATCAACACGAGTTTATCCGCTTCTCGCTGGGGGCCGGCGTATTGAAATTCGGCCAGTTCCGAACCAAGGCCGGCCGGGATTCCCCGTATTTTTTTAATGCGGGCCTGTTCGATGACGGCGAGCGGCTGGGGCGGTTGGCGCAGTTTTACGCGCAACGTCTGATGCAGGCTGAGGCGGCTTCGGGGGAGCGCTTCGATCTGCTCTTCGGACCTGCCTACAAGGGCATCACGCTGGCCAGCGCCACCGCGGTGGCCATGGCGCGCGCGGGTCGCAATATCCCGTTCGCCTTCAACCGCAAAGAGGCCAAGGATCATGGCGAGGGCGGCACGCTGGTCGGCGCGCCCATGAAGGGACGGGTGGTGATCATTGATGATGTGATCTCGGCAGGCACCTCAGTGCGCGAGTCGGTGGAACTCATCCGCGCACACGGCGCCACCCCTGCGGCAGTGCTGATTGCACTGGACCGGCAGGAACGCGGTGGCACAGCCGACCACCCGGCCGGTCGCTCGGCCACACAGGAAGTCAGCGCGCTATATGGCATCCCGGTGTATGCCATCGGCACACTCGAAGACCTGCTGGCGTACCTCTCCGAGTCCGACAGCGTCAGCGCTCAGGAGGCCGCTGACATGGCGCACCACAAAGACGCCATCAGGGCCTACCGTGCTCGCTATGGCGTGCAGGACTGACCGGCAGCGCCTCGAGCCTGCCGGGTTGGAGCTTAGCCAGTCAGCTTGCGCTTGAGCAGGTCATTGACCTGCTGCGGGTTGGCTTTGCCGCGGGTGGCCTTCATGGCTTGTCCCACCAGCGCATTGAAGGCCTTCTCTTTGCCGGCTCGAAATTCCTCAACCGACTTGGCATTGGCCGCGAGCACGGCATCCACGATACGCTCAAGTTCACCGCTGTCGCTGATCTGCTTGAGACCACGCTCGGCAATGATGCGATCGGCTGCATCCGGTTCGGTGCGGCGCTCGTCCCAGATCGCCTGGAACACATCGCGCGCGAGCTTGCCGGACACCGTGCCGTCGGTGATGCGGGTGATGAGCACCGCCAACTGGGCCGCCTTGACCGGACTGACATCAATCCCGATGCCGTCACGATTGAGCTGAGCCGCCACATCGCCCATGACCCAGTTGGCCGCCAACTTGGCCTGTCCGACACGATCGGGCAGCCCATCCAGCACCGCCTCGAAATACGTGGCCGTGGCACGTTGCGCCGTCAGCGTGGCCGCATCGTAAGCGGGCAGGCCAAGCTCGCGTTCAAAGCGCGCTCGCATGGCTCCTGGCAATTCAGGCAGGCTCGCACGCACCCGCTCAAGCAGCTCGGGCTCAACCACCAGAGTGGGTAAATCTGGATCGGGGAAGTAGCGGTAGTCATGCGCATCTTCCTTGCTGCGCATGGAACGCGTCTCGTCCCGATCGGGGTCGTACAGGCGGGTTTCCTGCACCACCTTGCCGCCGTCTTCAATCAGCTCGATCTGCCTGCGCACCTCGAACTCGATGGCGCGCTCCATGAAGCGAAACGAATTGAGATTCTTGATTTCGCACCGGGTACCAAACTCAGCCTGGCCCACCGGTCGCACCGATACGTTGGCATCGACCCGAAACGAGCCTTCCTGCATGTTGCCATCGCAAATGCCCAGCCAGGTGACCAGCCCATGCAGGACGCGCGCATAAGCCACCGCCTCGGTCGATGAACGCATCTCGGGCTCGCTCACGATTTCGAGCAGCGGCGTGCCCGCACGGTTCAGATCGATCCCGGACAGTCCAGCCAGCTCGCTGCCGCCCAGCGTTCGCATGGCGTCTTCGTGCAACGACTTGCCGGCATCTTCTTCGAGGTGCGCACGGGTGAGATTCACCACCTTGTGGCGGGGCTCGTTGCCTTCCTGCCAAACCAGCGTCAGTGTCCCGCCGCTGACCACAGGAATTTCATACTGGCTGATCTGGTAGCCCTTGGGCAGATCCGGGTAGAAATAATTCTTTCTGGCAAATACCGACCGAGGTGCGATCTGCGCTCCCACGGCCAGGCCGAACCGGACGGCATATTCCAGAGCTGCGGCGTTCATGACCGGCAACACACCCGGCAGCGCCAGATCGACCGGGCTGGCCTGGGTATTCGGGGCAGCGCCAAATGTCGTGGGTGCGCCCGAGAAAATTTTCGAGCGTGTGGCGAGCTGGACATGCGTCTCCAGCCCGATGACAACTTCCCAGCCTTTCATCGTGTCCTCTTCATCGGGTGGCACACCCGCCTGTACCGGGATCAAACATGACCGGCCAGGCTTCTTCGTAAATGCCGGGTGAGCAATGCTGCTCGCAGCCCGCATGCGCGAGCGTCACACGAGCCGGAACGCGCCAGACCATCAGTCGGCACGCCGAGCCGCCGCGCTCGGCCAGTTCAATGGAGGGCCGAGCGCGTGTCTGGCGAAACTGTTCAAGCTCGAAGGTGCAGCCGCCTTTCTTGCCGACCCACATCTGCCACGACAGCTCTCGCACCTGGTTGTCGACGACCACCAGTCGAGCCCGTTCACGAAAGCCATCCTCTTCGGTCTGTTCACATTGTGCCGCCAGCGCGATCGGCAGATCCGGGCCAGCCGGGAGGGCACCCGGCGCACCAGGCCCTGAAGTGGCGGCGCAGCCCGCGAGCAGGGACGCGAACGCCCAGACAGTGATTCGGGCGCAGGAGTGCACAGGGCCTTACTCCGGCGGCCGACGCAAATGCCAGTCGGTGGCTTGCTGAAAACGATCGGCCACGGCCAGCAGGCGCGACTCGGCAAAGCGCGGTCCGATGAGCTGCAGCCCGACCGGGCGGTGCGCATCGTTGAGGCCAGCGGGCATGGACAGACCCGGCAGGCCCGCGAGCGAAGCACCCAGGGTGTAGATGTCGGCAAGATAATTGCGCACCGGATCGTCAACGATCTCGCCCAGGTTCCAGGCCGCAGTAGGCGAGACCGGGCCCGCGATGACATCGACCTGGGTGAAGACGGTGGCGAAGTCCTCGGCGATCAGGCGACGCAGTTTCTGGGCCTGCAGGTAATACGCATCGTAGTAACCATGCGACAGCACATAAGTGCCCACCATGATCCGACGACGGACCTCGGCTCCGAACCCTTCGGCACGCGACTTGCGGTACAGGTCTCGCAAATCGGTGTAGTCCTGCGCACGGTGTCCGTAGCGCACGCCATCGAAGCGCGACAGATTGCTCGACGCCTCAGCCGGGGCAATCACGTAGTAGGCGGGAATGGCCAGCCGGGTGCGTGGCAGTGCCACCTCGACCAGCACGGCGCCGAGCGACTCCAGGACCTGCAGACCGCTGCGCACGATGCGCTCGACGTCAGGCGCCAAACCCTCACCAAAGAACTCGCGCGGCACACCCACGCGCAGCCCGGCCAGAGGCGTCGACTCGGTCGCACGGGCTGATCGGTCTGCGGGAACGGGCGACGCACGCATCCCTGCGCTGAAGTCTTCCGCTGGGTGCTGCAGACTGGTGGCATCACGGGGATCGAACCCCACCATCGGTCCCAGCAGGGTCGCGCAGTCGGTGGCGGATGCGCCAAATGCCCCGCCCTGATCGAGGCTGGAGGCAAAGGCGATCATGCCGAACCGCGAGACGCGCCCGTAGGTGGGCTTGATGCCCGTCACGCCGCACAT
>JBIKKG010000062.1:0-14779 GCA_044360485.1 Burkholderiaceae bacterium
AATTTCCAGTTCCAGATCGGGACTGGTTTCTGATCGGAAGAATGCTTATGACCCAGCACATCATCGCCGCGGCAAGGGTTGCTTCGCAAGACCGATGGACCGGCTTGTGCGCTTCACATTGCGCCCAGGCATGGGCGCGGCTCTGCCTTGCGTGCCTGCTGGCGGTTGCGCTGCTTGGGGTGTCGATGAGCGCGGTGCAGGCCCAGGAAACCTTGCGCATCGGCTTGGTCAACACCGAGCGCATTCTGCGCGAATCCACCGCGGCAAAAGCGGCTCAACAAAAACTCGAGCAGGAGTTTTCCCGCCGCGAGAAAGACCTTCAGGAGGCTGCGGCGCGCCTGAAGCAACTCTCCGAACGTCTGGATCGAGACGCTTCCGTGCTGAACGACTCCGACCGACAGCGCCGTCAGCGTGAATTTGCCGATCAGGACAAGGACTTCCAGCGTAAGCAGCGCGAGTTCCGCGAAGACCTGAACCAGCGACGCAACGAGGAGTTGGCTGCGGTCATCGAGCGGGCCAACAAGGTCATCCGCCAGATGGCCGAGCAGGAGAAGTACGACCTCATCCTGCAGGAAGCGGTCTACGCCTCGCCGCGCATCGACATCACCGACAAGGTGCTGCGCGCGCTCAATGCGGCCAAGTAAGCGGGGCTAAGGCATGCACGCGCCGCTGCCACGCCCTGTCACCGCAGCCGAAGTGTCCGCCCGCACTGGTGCCCAGTGCCAGGGGGGCGACCCGCAGCGCCGTTTTGCGTCGCTGGCGTCGCTGGAATCCGCTGGCCCGGATGCCATCGCGTTTCTGGCCGGACGCAAGTATCTGGCCGCGGCGCAGGCCAGTCATGCGGGCGCCATGCTGGTGACGCAGGCGTTGGCCGATCAGTTGCCCGAGCGTCTCCTGAAGCTGATCACGCCCGATCCTTATCTCGCCTATGCGCAACTGTCGCAGTGGTTCGAGGCCATGTTGGCTGGCCCTGCGGTCGCCGCTCAGATCCATCCTTTGGCGGTGGTGGCAGCCGACGCACAGATCGGTGTCGATTGCCGGATCGACGCGGGGGTTGTGGTGGCGACGGGTGCCGTCATTGGCGCGCGCAGCGTGCTGGGTACAGGCGTGAGCATTGGTGCCGGGGCGCAGGTGGGCGAGGGCAGTGTGCTGCATCCGCGCGTCACCCTCTATGCGGGCGTGAAGCTGGGGGCGCGCGCCATCGTGCATGCCGGCACGGTCATTGGCGCCGATGGTTTCGGGTTTGCGCCCTCGCCGCAGGGTTGGGTGAAGATTGCGCAGCTGGGCTCGGTGAGGATTGGGGACGATGTCGAGATCGGCGCCAATTGCACGATCGATCGCGGCGCGCTCGACGACACGACAATCGGCTCAGGCTGCAAACTCGACAATCAGGTGCAGGTGGGCCATAACGTGCGCATTGGCGCCGGCACAGCCATTGCCGGTTGCGTGGGCATTGCCGGCAGCGCGGTGATCGGCGAGCGCTGCATGATTGGTGGTGGCGTGGGCATTGCCGGTCATATCTCGCTGTGCGATGGCGCCATCATCGGTGGCATGACGTTGGTTGAGCGCAGCATCGACACGCCCGGTTTCTATACCGGGGCCTGGCCGGTCCAGACCCACATGCAGTGGGAGCGCACCGCCGCGACCCTCAAGCAGCTTCCTCAGTTGCGCCAGCGCCTGCGTGCGCTCGCCGCACGCATCGGATTACCCAAGGATCCTTCATGACAGCCATCGACGTTCGCGGCATCCTCGAATATCTGCCGCATCGCTATCCCTTCCTTCTGATTGATCGCGTCCTCGAACTCGAGGCCGGCAAGCGCATCGTCGCCATCAAGAACGTCACCATCAACGAACCCTATTTCGTTGGGCATTTCCCGCATATTCCCGTGATGCCGGGCGTGCTCATGATCGAGGCGCTGGCTCAGGCTGCAGGAGTGTTGTCCTTCGAGACCCTGGGGCAGAAGTCCGACCCGGGTTCGGTCTTTTACTTCGTGGGCATTGATGGCGCGCGCTTCAAGCGCCCGGTGGTTCCGGGGGACCAGTTGCGTCTGGAAGTCGAGATCGTTCGCTTTGCCCGCTCCATCTCCAAATTCAAGGGCGTGGCCACCGTGGAAGGTCAGGTGGCAGCCGAAGCCGAGCTGATGTGCACGCTGCGCACGGTCGAGCCGCCGCAGTTGCCCGGTGCGGGCGCGACCGCAGGTTGACTCGCATGGCACGCATCCATCCGAGTGCCGTCGTCGATGCCGGCGCCGAGCTCGCTGCCGATGTCGAAGTCGGTCCCTATGCGGTGATCGGACCGCAGGTGGTGCTGGGCGAAGGGACCACCGTGGGGCCGCATGCGGTCATTGAAGGGCCGACCCGCATCGGCCGCCACAACCGCATCCATGCACACGCCACGCTGGGCGGTGCGCCGCAGGATAAGAAGTACCGTGGTGAGCCCACTCGCCTGGAAGTCGGTGACGGCAACACCTTTCGTGAATGCGTGACCGTTAATCGCGGCACGGTGCAGGACGGTGGCGTCACGCGGATCGGTCACGACAACTGGGTCATGGCCTATGTCCACATCGCCCATGATTGCCTGGTGGGCGACCACACCATTCTTGCCAACACCACGAACCTGGCCGGGCATGTGCAGATCGGCGACTGGGTCATCCTGGGTGGCTGCTCGCAGGTGCATCAGTTCTGCAAGATTGGCGCCCACGCCATGACCGGTGTCAGCACTGTGGTGCTGCACGACATCCCGCCCTTCGTCATGGCGTCGGGCAACACCGCGCAGGCGCATGGGATGAACACTGAAGGCTTGCGCCGCCGCGGGTTCAGTGCCCCCAGCCTGGCCGCCTTGCGACAGGCCTACAAGACCCTCTATCGCTCGGGTCTGACGCTGCAGCAGGCGCGCGAGGCCTTGTCGGAACAGGTGCGCACGCTCCAGGCAGCCGAGGCCTCTCAAGCGGGTGCATCATCGCCGTCATCGGAAGGCCTGGCCGCGCAAGCCCTGGCCGGACTGGATCCCGCCCAGGCAGTGGGCCTGCTGGTCGAGTTTCTTGCGCGCGTTGAACGCGGCATCGTGCGCTGAGCGCTCGCAGCATGACCGAGGGGCGGCTGCTATCCGATGTGTCCGCGCTTCGGCTGGGAATGGTGGCAGGTGAAACCTCCGGCGACTTGCTGGCGGCGTCGGTGCTGGCGGGCCTGACACAGCGGCTCAGCGGTGCCCCGTCCGATCCCGCGACCATTGCCAGACCGGTGCAGGCGTGCGGCATCGGTGGGCCGGCCATGCGTGCTCAGGGCTTTGACCCCTGGTGGTCCTCAGAGGAACTGGCGGTGCGCGGATATGCCGAGGTGCTGCGTGAATACCCCCGCTTGCGCAGTATTCGCCATCGACTGTTCGAGCGCATGCGCGACTGGCGCCCGGATGTGTTCGTCGGCGTCGATGCGCCCGATTTCAATCTGGACCTGGAGCGGCGGCTGCGCGCACAGGGCCTGCGGGTGGCGCATTTCATCGGGCCGTCGATCTGGGCCTGGCGGGGCGAACGCATCCATGCCATCGGTCGCTCGGTCGACCACATGCTGCTGGTGTTTCCCTTTGAAAAGCCGCTCTACGATGCAGCAGGGATCGCCGCCACGTATGTGGGGCATCCGCTGGCCGACGCCATCCCCTTGCAGGCCGATCAGGCTGGCGCCAGACGGCTGTTGAACCTGCCCGCCGACCGACAGGTCGTCGCAGTCCTGCCGGGCAGCCGAGGCGGCGAAATCACCTACATTGCGCCGTGTTTCGTGCAGACCATCGCCTGGCTGGCGCAACAACGCCCCGAGCTGGTCTTTGTGGTGCCGGCCGCCACAGAGCGACTGTTTGCACGGCTGCGCACCATGCTCGCGGCTGCCGCCTTGCCTGATCGCGTGGACTGCCGGCTGGTGATGGGCCATTCCCATGAAGCCATCGCCTCGGCCGATGCGGTCCTGGTGGCCAGTGGAACCGCCACGCTTGAAGTAGCGCTGTTTCGCAAACCCATGGTCATTGCCTATCGCATGGCCTGGGCGAGCTATCAGATCATGAAGCGCATGGGCTATCTGCCCTGGATCGGTCTGCCCAACATTCTGTGCAACGACTCCGTGGTGCCGGAGTTCGTGCAAGGGGCTGCGACCGCGCCTGCCATGGGTGCTGCGCTGCTGCGGCAACTGGACGATCCGGTGCATGCGCGTGAGTTGGCCGAGCGCTTTGCGGCGCTGCACGAGACGCTGCGCTGTCAATGCGGCCAACGTGCGGCAGATGCGTTGCTTGAACTGGCGCGCCGACCCGCATGAGGTTCGCTGCATGAGGTTGCCCGTATGAATCGGCCCGGGCGTGTCACCCCCCCGGCGCCGGTTGACGGTTCGCCCGCCCAGCCCTCGCTGCTGGTCTGGGCCGACGACGCGGGCCTGATCTGCGGGGTGGATGAAGCCGGACGCGGCCCGCTGGCAGGGCCGGTGACCGCAGCAGCCGTCATCCTGGATCCGATGCGCCCGATCGATGGCCTGCGTGACTCCAAGCAACTGTCTGCTGCTCGGCGCGATGCGCTGGCCGATCAGATTCGCGCCTGCGCGCTGGGATGGGCGGTGGCCAGCGCCAGCGTGGAAGAAATCGACGCGCTGAACATTCTTCAGGCAAGCCTGCTGGCCATGCGTCGCGCCGTGCTGGCGCTGCCGCAGGTACCCGATCTTGCGCGCGTTGATGGCAACAGGTCGCCGGTGCTGCCCTGTCGTGTCGAGTTGATCGTGGGTGGCGATGCCATCGATCCGGCCATCAGCGCCGCCTCGATCCTGGCCAAAACCACGCGTGATACCGAGATGATGCGGCTGCATGCGCTGTATCCGCACTACGGATTCGACCGGCACAAGGGCTATCCCAGTGCCGATCACGTGGCGCGGTTGCGTGAGTACGGTCCAAGCGATGTCCATCGCCGCAGTTTTGCGCCGGTGCGCGCGCTGCTCGGTACGCCGCAGGTCCGCAGCCCTCAGCCCGAGCAGCCCGCCCCATGACCAGCGCACGCCGGATCACCTCGCGTGACAATCCTTTGATACGAGAGGTTGCCCAACTTGCGCACTCGGCTCGAGACCGCAGGCGGGCAGGCCGCTCGGTCCTCGAGGGGATTCATCTGTGTGAAGCCTATCTCCAGCAGTCCCTGCGTGCGCGCCCGCACCTGGCGATCGTGAGTGATTCGGGGGCAGTGCACCCGCAGGTCTCGCCACTGCTCCTGGCGCATGACCTCGAGCCGATCCGGGTCACCGATGAACTCTTTGCCACCCTGTCCACGCTGCAGCAGGGCGTGGGCATTGCCTTCGTCATCGACACGCCTCGCCTCGACTTGCCGGACATCCTGCATGACGACCTGGTGTTTCTGGACCGGGTCCAGGATCCCGGAAACGTCGGCACATTGCTGCGCAACTGCGCGGCAGCCGGAGTGGGGACCGTGGTGACTGCGCCCGGCACCGCCTGGTGCTGGTCACCGAAGGTGTTGCGGGCGGGCATGGGCGCCCATTTTCACGTGCGCATCCATGAAGCAGTGCCCTGGTCGACGCTGCGGCCCAGAGTCACCGGGCGCATCGTGGGTACGCGGGTGCAGCCCGCCCACTCGCTTTTCGACACCGATTTGCGCGGCCCCACCGCCTGGCTTTTTGGCAGTGAAGGCGAGGGGCTTTCAGCGGAGGTGGTCCCGGATGTTCAGTCCTGGGTGGGCATTCCGCAGCAAGCCGGGGTGGAGTCGCTCAATGTGGCGGCGGCTGCGGCCGTGTGCCTCTTTGAGCAGCGCCGCCAGCGGCTGCATCGCTAGCTGACGCGGGCACCGGATCGGGCTCCTGGCCGCAGGACCGATGGATGCAGCGTGCTGTGCGTCAGATCCAGTGCGCAGAAGGCGTCGGACTGCGTGAGAGCGCCCGGCTTACTCCAGCTCCAGCAGCGTCAGGATGGTCGCCGCGATTTCCTCGATCGATTTCGTGGTGGACGACAGCCAGGGTATCCCCTCCCGGCGCATGAGCGCTTCGGCTTCGTTGACTTCCATGCGGCAGTTTTCGAGCGAGGCGTATTTGCTGCCAGGGCGACGTTCATGGCGCACCTCGGCCAGTCTCTCGGCGCTGATCGTGAGCCCGAAGAGTTTTGTGCGGTACTGGTACAGCACTTCCGGCAGCTTGCCCCGAACGAAATCCTCCGGAATCAGTGGATAGTTGGCGGCCTTGATCCCGTGCTGCACGGCGAGGTACAGGCTGGTGGGCGTCTTGCCCGAACGTGAGACGCCCACCAGGATCACATCGGACTGGTCGAGCTCCTTGTGCATCTGGCCATCGTCATGGGCCATCGAGAAGTGGATTGCCTCGATGCGCTGCTTGTAGCGTTCCGACTCGGCCACCGCGTGAAAGCGGCCAATGGTGTGGGTGGATTTGACGCTGAATTCGGCCTCCAGAGGGCCCACGAATCCGGCGATCATGTCCAGGAACAGCGCGTCTGCCCCTTGCATGATGCTGTTGATACGGGTGTCCACCAGGGTGCTGAAGATGATCGGTCGTCGCCCGTCGATCTCTCCTTGCCGGTTGATGCGGTGTACCGCTTCAGTGGCCTTATCGAGCGAATCGATGAAGGGCAGTCTGAGTTGGCGCAGGCGCAGGCCTTCGAACTGCGACAGAATCGAATGTCCGAAGGTCTCGGCAGTGATGCCCGTGCCGTCCGAGACGAAAAATACGGTGCGATCGGCAGTACGGGGGCGCTGTTCGGGCATGGGGGTGGTCAGACGGGTGCGGTGGGGCCAGCGGTTGGCACAACACGACATTGTGCGCGGCGCACCGTGCATTCGAGAAGTAAAATGGCGGATCGGGAAGGTCGATGCGCCCGAGTGTTGCAGCCGTGCCGTCTCACCGCGCTTTGCCGGTGCACCAGGCGCCACGACTACAGCGCTCGACTCGCCCATCAGGGCGGGCGGTGAGCCACGTTTTCACACACCATCAGGACCTTCCCATGACCACTCACGACGCACGCTATGTCGTGCCGTTCGAGGACTTGCGCATGACCGATGTCGATTCGGTCGGCGGCAAGAACGCCTCGCTCGGCGAAATGATCAGCCAGTTGTCACACATGCATGTCCGCGTGCCAGGCGGTTTTGCCACCACCGCCCAGGCGTTCAGAGATTTTCTGGAGCAAAACAGCCTCACCACCCGCATCCGTCAGGCACTGGACGCGCTGGATGTGGAAGACGTGAAGGCGCTCGCCCAATGCGGGGCGCAAATCCGCCAATGGGTGGTCGATGCGCCGCTTCCTTTGCGCCTTGAAACAGAAATAAAGTCTTTTTATCAAAAACTTATAGAAGAGTCCTCAAGTGAAATCTCGGTTGCTGTGCGCTCATCCGCTACGGCCGAAGATTTGCCTGACGCCTCGTTTGCCGGCCAGCAGGAGACCTTCCTGAACGTGGTGGGCGTCGACGCCGTGCTGGATCGCATCAAGCACGTGTTCGCCTCGCTCTACAACGACCGTGCCATCTCGTATCGCGTCCACAAGGGCTTTGCACATGCCGATGTCGCCCTCTCGGCTGGCGTGCAGCGCATGGTGCGCAGCGACCTGGGCGCGGCGGGCGTCATGTTCACCATCGACACCGAATCGGGCTTTCCCGATGCAGTCTTCATCACCAGCGCCTATGGGCTTGGCGAGACCGTGGTGCAGGGCGCAGTCAATCCGGACGAGTTCTATGTGCACAAGCCCATGCTCGCAGCCGGCAAGTTCCCAATCATCCGCCGCCAACTTGGCTCCAAGTTGTTGCGCATGGAATTTGACAACGGCGGCCACCCGGGGCGCTCGGTGCGCACCGTCGACACGCCGGTCGAATTGCGTACCCGGTATTCGCTCACCGATGCAGAGGTCATCGAGTTGGCCCGCTATGCGGTGACCATCGAGCAGCATTACCAGCGCCCCATGGACATCGAGTGGGGTCGTGACGGCCAGGACGGCAAGCTTTATATCCTGCAGGCGCGCCCCGAAACGGTGAAATCCCAGGCGGGCGAGGGCCGCCAGCAGCGCTTTCGACTCAAGGCCACCTCGGATGTGCTGGCCAGCGGCCGAGCCATCGGCCAGAAAATTGGTGCCGGCCCGGTGCGGGTGGTGGCCGATGCCAGCGAAATGGAGCGCGTGCAGCCGGGCGACGTCCTGGTCACCGACATGACCGACCCTAACTGGGAGCCGGTCATGAAGCGGGCGTCCGCCATCGTGACGAACCGGGGCGGTCGCACCTGTCATGCGGCGATCATCGCGCGCGAGTTGGGCATTCCGGCGGTGGTGGGCTGCGGCGACGCGACGGACCGGCTTGCCAGCGGCGCGCTGGTCACGGTGTCGTGTTCCGAGGGCGATACCGGCTACATCTACGACGGCATGCTTGAAACCGAGGTCACCGAACTCGACAACGGTGAACTGCCCAAGCTGCCGGTGAAGATCATGATGAACGTGGGCAATCCGCAACTCGCCTTCGAGTTTGCGCAAATGCCCAACGAAGGGGTCGGTCTGGCCCGGCTGGAATTCATCATCAACAACAACATCGGCGTGCATCCGCGGGCGATTCTTGACTATCCCAATGTCGACCCGGATCTCAAGAAGGCCGTAGAGAGCATTGCCCGCGGCCACTCCAGCCCCAGGGCGTTTTATGTCGACAAGCTGGCCGAAGGCATTGCCACCATCGCCGCCGCGTTCTGGCCGCGCCCGGTCATCGTGCGGCTGTCTGATTTCAAGTCGAACGAATACCGCAAGCTGATTGGTGGCTCGCGGTACGAGCCCGAAGAAGAAAACCCCATGCTCGGATTCCGGGGCGCCTCGCGCTATGTCTCAGCCGGATTTGCCGAGTGTTTCGAGATGGAGTGCCGCGCCATGCGGCGGGTGCGCGAGGACATGGGCCTCACCAACGTGGAGGTGATGGTGCCGTTTGTGCGCACGGTCACCGAGGCCGCCAAGGTGGTATCGCTGCTTGCGCAATACGGGCTGACCCGTGGCTCTGGCGCATCGGCAGATGGCACCGGCGGGCTCAAGCTCATCATGATGTGCGAGATCCCCTCCAACGCGATCCTGGCCGAGCAGTTCCTTGAGTACTTCGACGGTTTTTCGATCGGCTCCAACGACCTCACCCAGCTCACGCTGGGCCTGGACCGCGATTCAGGGCTGGTGGCCGAAGGCTTCGATGAGCGCGATCCGGCGGTCAAGGCCCTGTTGTCACGCGCGATCGAGGCTTGTCGCAAAGCCGGGAAATACGTGGGCATCTGCGGGCAGGGCCCGTCTGATCACCCGGACCTGGCCGAATGGCTCACCGAGCAGGGCATTGCGTCCATTTCCCTGAACCCTGACACGGTGGTTGACACCTGGCGCCGTCTGGGCGCCATGAAGCGCTGAAGCGCGCTTGCTGAGGCTGAACAAAAACGGGCGCCTGCAGGCGCCCGTTTTTGTTTGCGCTGCGGTCACGCTCCCCGGTGACAGGCCTGCTGTGCTGAGCGGGCCCGACCGGAAGACGCGCCGCCTACACTCAGTTCACCACCTTGATGATGGTTCGCTTGCCGCCCTTGAAGGTGTAGACCGTGAGCATGGCGTCCTTGAGGTCGCCCTTCGGATCGAAGACGATCCTGCCGCTCACGCCGTCATAGTTGGTCTTGTGCAGTTCGGTCAGGTATTTCTTCGGATCGGCTGAGTTGGCGCGCTGCATGGCGCCCACCATCACCATCACTGCGTCGTAGGCCTGCGGGGAATACACGAGCGCGTCCAGACCGGTCTTGTCCCTGAAGCGCGCACGCCAGGCATTCATGCCGGCCTCCTTGTTCTTGGTCACGCCACCGGCCTCCGCGCACGTCACTCGGCCATCGACCATGCTGTCACCCGCCAGCTTGGCCATTTCGGGGCTGCAGATGCCGTCGCCCCCCATATAGCTGACAGACATGCCCAACTGCTTCATCTGGCGGAGCATGGGACCCGCAACCGCGTCCATTCCACCAAAGAACACCAGATCCGGCTTGGTCCCCTTGAGTTTGGTCAGGATGGCCGTGAAGTCAGTCGCCTTGTCGCTGGTGAACTCCCTGCCGACGACCTTACCGCCGGCAGCCTTCACGGCCTTCTGGAATTCGTCCGCGATACTCTGGCCGTAAGCGGTGCGGTCATCAATGATCGCGATGTTCTTTGCCCGCAGATCGACGACGGCATACCGGCCAAGCGTGCCACCCATCTGCTTGTCGTTGGCGACCATCCGGAAGGCAGATTTGAAGCCCTGCAGCGTGTACTTCGAATTGGAGGTCGATGGCGAGATCTGCGGAATGCCGGCATCTGCATAGATCTTGGAGGCCGCGATGGTGGTGCCCGAGTTCAGGTGACCGATGATGCCGCTGACCTTCGCGTCGACCAGTTTGGTCGCTGCGGATGCAGCCTGCTTGGGGTCTGCCCCGTCGTCCTCCGAAAGCAGCTCAAACTTCACCACTTGCCCGCCCAACTTGATGCCCTGGGCGTTCAGATCGTCGACCGCGAGCTTAGCGCCAAGTTCGACGTCCTTGCCCCAGTGCGCGATCGACCCGATCAGCGGTGCGACGTGCCCGATCTTGACCACGGGCTGTGCGACGGCGGTTGCAGCAAAACAACCTATCGCGCCGGCAACAGCAGCGTTCAAAAGGGTACGTGAAAGTTGCATGACAGAGTCTCCTGAGCATCACCCGGGCAATGTCGCTCGGGCCTGGCCGCCGGATCGTATCGGCAAGTCCCCCTCATCGCAATGCAACGAATCCCCGGACCCTCATGGGGGAGCAGTCGATGCCATGGTTGCGATACCGGACGCGGCGGCGAGTTGACCGCATCGCGTGTGGCGGGGGATCCTTCGGGCACGATGGAATCTCAATACATATGGTGGGTCGTGGCGCTGGTGCTGGGCATTGCCGAAATGCTCACTGGCACTCTGTATATGCTGGTACTGGCGCTGGGCTGCGTGGCGGGCGGTGCAGCGGCCGCTGCGGGCGGGCCGATCTGGGTCCAGTGCCTGGCAGCCGGCGTGGTCAGCCTGCTGGGTACCGCGTGGGCGCGTCGCATGCGCACCGGTCGACCTTCCGGTCAGCCAGTCGGGCGCAACCCTGATGTACATGCCGATGTGGGCGAACGCGTGCAGGTCGATCAATGGGATGCGCAGGGCAGGGCGCGCGTGCAGTATCGCGGGACCCAGTGGGATGCACAGTGGGATCCGGTCGATCGCGCCCTGTACGATGCCACTTCTGAAACCGATCGACCTGCCGCCAGCGAGTTCGTGATTCGCGCTCTGGACGGCAATAGCCTCATTCTTGCGCGCCGGCCGCCCGATACGCCGCGCCCCTGATTCAAACGGAGACGCACACCATGTTCGGAACAAGCCTCGTGGCCATCATCGCGCTGTTGCTGGCGGTGACCTTCGTCATTCAATGCCTCAAGGTCGTCCCGCAGCAACATGCCTGGATCGTCGAGCGCCTGGGCAAGTATCACCGCACGCTCACACCGGGCCTGTCGTTCATCGTGCCCTTTATCGATCGGGTCGCCTACAAGCATCTGCTCAAGGAGATCCCCATGGATGTGCCGAGCCAGGTGTGCATCACCAAGGACAACACGCAGCTCACGGTCGATGGCGTCTTGTATTTTCAGGTGACCGACCCAATGCGCGCGAGCTACGGCTCGTCCAATTTCATCGTCGCCATCACGCAGCTGGCCCAAACCACCTTGCGCTCGGTCATCGGACGGCTGGAGTTGGATCGCACCTTCGAGGAGCGCGACTTCATCAACAGCAGCGTGGTCTCGGCACTGGATGAAGCTGCCATGAGCTGGGGCGTGAAGGTCTTGCGCTATGAAATCAAGGACCTCACACCACCCTCGGAGATTCTGCGGTCCATGCAGGCGCAAATTACCGCCGAGCGCGAAAAGCGGGCCCTGATCGCGGCCTCGGAAGGCCGCAAGCAGGAGCAGATCAATATCGCCACGGGTGAGCGCGAGGCGGCCATCCAGCGTTCAGAAGGCGAAAAGCAGGCCGAAATGAACAAGGCCGAAGGTCAGGCGGCAGCGATCACGTCCGTGGCAGCTGCTACGGCTGCCGCGCTGGAGCGCATCGCGCTGGCGGTGGAAAAGCCGGGCGGCATGAATGCCGTCAACATGAAAGTGGCCGAGCAGTACGTGCAGGCCTTCAGTGAGATTGCCAAGCAGGGCAATACCGTGGTCGTCCCGGCCAACCTGTCCGATCTGCCGTCCATGATTGCCAGCGCCATGGCAATCGTGAAGCCTGCAGGCTCCGGGCAAGCGGGGCAGTCAGGGCAGCTCGGCGGGAAATAGAACCGCCTGGAGATGGCACAGCGCAGAGCGCACGGCTGAGATCGCGCGGCTGTTCCGTTCAGCTGCGCGAACGGGCTACGTTTCAGCCCGTGACCCGCGTGCCGCTTTTGACGATCCGCTGCTTTTCACGCTGCCATTCGCGGTCGCGCTCGGTGGCGCGCTTGTCGTATTGTTTTTTGCCCTTGGCCAGGCCCACTTCCAGCTTGATGCGCCCCCCCTTGTAGTGCAGATCAAGCGGGACCAGCGTGTAGCCGGCACGTTCCACCTTGCCGATCAGCTTTGCGATTTCCGAGGCGTTCAGCAGCAGTTTGCGGGTGCGGGTCGGGTCGGGATGGACATGGGTCGAGGCGGCGGTCAGCGGGGTGATGTGCGCACCCAGCAGGTGCAAGGCCTCGCCTCGAATGATGACGTAAGCCTCTTTCAGGTGTGCGCGCCCGGCACGAATGGCCTTGACCTCCCAGCCTTCGAGTACCAGGCCGGCTTCGTATCGCTCCTCGATGAAAAAGTCGTGGAACGCCTTGCGGTTGTCGACGATGCTCATGGTCAGGTGGCCGTACAATCCACAAGTTTAGCAGTCGGGCATCGTGCGCAATGGCTTCGGTCAGTAAAACAGTTCTGGTGCCCTATGCGGCCGCCAGCATGTTCAGTCTCGTTGAGCGGGTCGAAGACTACCCGCTCTTTTTGCCCTGGTGCGCAGGCGCGCAGGTACATGAGCGCACCCCTGAGCGTATGGTGGCCACGCTGCGCATCGACTACCTCGGGCTCAAGCAGTCCTTCACCACCGTGAATCTTCACGTGCCCGATCAGCGCATCGGCATGACGCTGCGTGAAGGGCCGTTCTCGCGTCTGGACGGCTTGTGGCTGTTTCAGCCCCTGCGCGAAGACGCCTGCAAGGTCGCCTTCTCACTGGACTACGTCTTTGCCGGTTCGTTGCTGTCTCGCGCGCTGTCGCCAGTGTTCGACCAGATTGCCACGACCTTTGTTGATGCCTTCGTGAAGCGGGCCGACGCGGTCTATGGATGAAGGCGCCGGGCCGATGATCACGGTCGAGGTGTGTCGGGTCGGTGCGCAGGGCATCGAACACGCGCGGCTGAGCTTGCCCTCGGGCGCCACCGTGCGCGACGCCTTGCGCCGCACGGGTTGGCTGGAAGCACTGAGCATTGACGAACAGCGGCTCGAGTCCGATGCCGCGGCGCGCAAGGTGGATGCGCCGTGGGCCGTGGCGATCGTCGGGCACCGGGTGGGCCTGGATGAGCTCCTGCATCACCACGATCGGGTGGAATTGCTCGCGCCGGTCATCATCGACCCGATGCTGGCTCGGCAACGACGCGCCGAGCATCGGCGCAAGCTGGCGGGCGAGCGACGCTGGGCGCGCGACCGTGACCCGCGCCTGCCGGCCCGACCGCGACGTTCAGATCAGGATGCGGACGCGCCCTGAGCGCTACGGCAGCTGTTCTGTAACGTCAGGCGCAGGGCGTCGATACGGTGCTTGCGCTGCGATTCATCGAGCAGTTGCGGCTCACCGCGCTCGTTGACCATTGACACTGGCATACCGCGCTCGAGTGAACGCAAGCCGTTGCGTGCTTCGGCGCATTGCGCCTGCTGCGTGCGTGCAGCCGAGTCGGCCTTCATTTGCCTGGTTTCGAGTTCCAGGCGTTCCTGGCGTCGCTGGCGAAACGCCAGTTCCTTGTCAGGGGCGCTGAGCCCGGCAGCCTTGGCCGACTCGCCTGGGGTGTCGCCAGAAGCGGTGGGCAGGCTCGATTTCGCCGCTTCACCCGATCCGGACGTTGCTTGGGCGAGGGTTGGCCGAACGGGTGACTGCAGGACGTCGCGGGGCGCAACCGAGGCGGGCGGCGGCATGTCCGAATACACCATCCGCCCGTTTGCATCGCGCCACTTGTACTGGGCATGAGCCAACGGCGCGGCGGCGAGCACCATAAGGAACGTAAGGAGCAGGTGTCTCGGACGCATGGCGGGCCATCGCAAGGGCGGATCGGGTGATCATTCATCGTCTGTGTAAAGTGGTCAGTTCGTCGATCCGCCTCCGACCGAAGGCTCACCGATAGGGTCGGACGGAGAGGGTGCCAGGCAGAGTCGGTATAATTCGCTTTTGTGCCGAGAGGGGCCCATGCGACTGGCCAAGAAAGCACTGACGTTTGACGACGTCCTGCTCGTTCCCGCCTACTCCGACGTCCTCCCCAGAGAGACTTCGCTCGCCACCCGCCTCACCCGAGGCATTGGGTTAAACATCCCGCTTGTATCCGCCGCCATGGACACGGTCACCGAGTCCCGCCTGGCCATTGCCATGGCTCAGGAAGGTGGCATCGGCATCATTCACAAGAACCTGTCGCCTGTTGAGCAGGCGCGCGAGGTGGCGCGGGTCAAGCGCTTCGAGTCAGGCATCGTACGAGACCCGATCACGGTCACGCCGGACATGCCGGTGTGCGAGGTCATGGGCATTACGCAGCA
>JBIKKG010000063.1:0-14753 GCA_044360485.1 Burkholderiaceae bacterium
CGCCAGGATTTCCATCGTATCGAGCTGACGCAGCAGTCCATCGCGCCCGGTCATGCAGAACGTGCAACCAACCGCGCAACCGACCTGAGTGGAGACACACACCCCATCGCGTGGCAGCAGCACGGTCTCTACGGTCTGGCCATCGGTCAGCGCCATCAGCCATCGCTGCGAACCATCCTGGGCTGGATGGGCGCTGGCGACTCGGGCCTGGTCATCGAGCCAGGTGTGCAACCCGGTCAGACCTTCGCGCAGGCGCTTGGGCAAAAAGTCCTCTGCCGCGCGAGGTCCAGCCGCCAGTGGCCTGCCCCACAGCCAATTGCGCAGGAGTTGCTCGCTGTGTACCGGTGCAGCACCGAGCGCGTCGAGCCGCTGCTGCAGTGATTCCGGCAAGGGCAGGTTCATACGCGGGCCGGAGGATGCCGGCTCTCATGGCGCGCCAGCAGCGCAATCGCCGCCACGATCACTGCACCGCCCAACAGGGTCGTGGGGCGCAGCGTGTCGTTGAACAGCATCCAACCCAGCAGCGCCGCCCACAGCAGATCGACGAATTTGGCCGATTGCGTAGCGGAAATATCGACCGCCACGAACGAGCGCGTCAGGCAGTAATGGCCCACGGTGCCGAACACCCCGCCGATCAGGGCAAGGCCCCAGTGGAGGGGCTCCATCGCTACCCAGAATGGCACGGCCAGCGGCAACGACATGAGGGCGATGAGCAGGGTCTGCCACAACACGATCACCTTGGCCGAGTCTTTCCGAGTGAGGACCTTGGTCAGCAGGTACGAGGCCGCAAAGATGGGTGCTGACGCGAGCATCGCCAGGTTGTACCAACCACCGGTTCCGCTGATCGCGGGTCCAACGATGACCAACACGCCCGCAAATCCCGCGAGCACAGCCACCCAGCGTGGGCGGCTCATGGGCTCATGGAGCAGCCACGCAGCTCCAATCAGCACAAACACTGGGCCTGTGAAGCCGATGGCGGTCATGTCGGCCAGCGGCATGTGAGGCAGCGCGATGAACCACAGCATCAACCCGACCGTGTGCAGCGCACAGCGCCAGACCTGCCCCGACATCGCGTCTGGTTTGAGCGATGCCAGCGGTGTGTGCATCAGCATGGGCACCAGCGGCAACAGCCCAAGCACGTAGCGCAAAAATAGCGCCTGCATCGGATGCGCGTGTTGCGTGAGGGCCCGCATCGATGCGCTGGCAATTGAAAAAAGCAGGCCGGCCGAGAGCGCCCACAGCAGGCCGCGGGTGGTGGGGGAGAGCGCAGCGGTCAGGTCGCGGTAACGCGTCAGATCGAGGATATCGGAGAGTCGCAATAGTAGGCGACGAGACAGCGGTCGAGGCGGTCGAGGCGGGCTAGGAACCATGCCTCATTGTAGGGGAGCTAACGGAAAGTCCAGGTCAGCTGACTGGTGAAGCCTTATGCACCCAAATAGCGTATTGCAGCGGGACCGAGATCCTGCATTCGTACGAGGCTGGCCGGCAAGTATCGGTCGTATTCAGGGGGACTGATAACAAACCCGTGTTTCGAATGATAGCCTGCAGTGACAGGTGCGGGTGCAGCCTCAAAACCCCCTAGCCTTGGCGAATGCACCCGAATGGGATTGACCCCGATCGCAACCACTGCCAGGACATCCGGCAGGTTCTGGGCGCGTGGCCCTGTATGTTCTGAACGCGGCATGGTTACTTTGACGAAGACGGGTTGACCTGTGCTTGCATCAACTAATGAGGTCAGGTCGTCCCTGATTTGATTCAGCAGCCTAGGTGATGACTCGCGAAGCCTGAAGGCAAGTGTGCGTTCGATGTGGGGAACCCGCGCCAACCATGGAGCATTCCCAAACTCTCGCCGCGCAAACAAACCAGCAATCGACAATGAAAGAGTCGAAAACCAATTTTCGCTCGCCGCATGTTCACGCTGGAGCTTTTTATTCAGCGCTTGAGTGATCGCATCTCCGAAGTGATCCATGCTCCCACTTTCCGAGAACCCCGACGTACTGAAAAGCACAACAGCGGCGTGTTTTCCAGCCGACTGAATTAATTGGCCCAGGCCACGATCGACGCGAGCGAATATGGCTTGCAGCGCATCGGCATCCCTGTCTGCTTGCAATGGATGCGTCGAGCTCGTCGGCCACAGGGCATGACTCGCAGTATGGATTTCCTTGAATGCGGTCGCAAAAAGTGACCATGACTCACTTTGCAACCAGTGCAGCGCGGCCGCACTCTTGGCGTCACACGACTGAAGCAGCGCATTGCGAAACTGCTGATCCTTACCCGGTTTCAGCCGGTGGCCGTGCAGTGCTGCGTAATGATCGGGCTCAGGCCCGAATTGGGTTATCACCTCATTTGCCAAGCTCGTCGGCCACGACCGAACCCGATCGCCGTACCGACCCTGGACGCTCCAGTCGGTTAAATGCAGTCCATTGATCTCAGGGGTCGGGCGACATTTCGGCAGATCAAAGATGGCAACGCGTCCACAATGGGTGCCGATGGACTGCCAAAAAGCGGGAAGCGCTTCCTCTTCGTCATCACAAAATATGAAGCGTCCATCGAAGCCTGCTGTGCGTTTCCAGAAGTATCGTCCGTGATGACCAAGATCGCAGGCGTACTGAAACGCGGCCCATTGAGAGTCGTCTGATGCGCCAATAGGGAACGCCACCTTGCGTGCGTTGCCGTGTTGGAGCAGACGCTCGATGTTTGGCAGCCGACCCGCCTTGACTAGGGAGTTCATCAAGACTTGGTCGGTACCGTCTAGTCCGATCATCAGTAACCGACTCGGCATCTCTCGACGCTTCCTGCCTGATGCCGGCGGCAGTTACGAATCAGGCGGCAGCCGCGACCGCGCGCCTGCGGTCGATTGCCATCTTCAGCACTCGCAACGCGTTAAGCTCGACGAGAGACTTGCCGCGAGTCATATTGGCGGCATGGCGGCGCACGATGAGCGTGACTTGTTCAAGTCGCTCAATCTGCAGAGCAGCTTCTTTGGCTCGAGTGAACCAGTCGGCGTCTTCACCAAACTTCAGGTTCGGGTCAAACAGCCCCACTCGCTCGAATGCGCGACGGCGATACACTGCCGCGCCGATGTAGTGTGGGAAGGATTCTTTGGGGTTGCCGCTGTACTCATAGCGCTGTGTTTGAGCGTCAAACTGCATCAGCTGCGCATAACCTGTTAGTGCATCCAAAGAAGGCGACCGCTCAAGCATTTCAATCGCTATTTTCAGTTTGCCCTCAGGCCACAGATCATCGACGTCAATAAACGCAATATAGTCACCTGAGGCATCGCGAATGCCACGATTTCGAGCGGCTGCCGGCCCGGCATTTTCCTGCCTGAAAAATCGGACACTCGTCGGAAGCTGGGCCACCACGTCTTCAATGTCATCGGTTGAACCATCGTCGACGACGATGATTTCAAGCGAAGGCCATGTCTGTGCAAGAACGGCAGCAACCGCGTCAGGTAAAAAACGCGCGCCGTTGTAGACGGGTATCACGACGGTTACCAAGGGTGCAATGGCAGCCGAGGTTATGGACCCGTCTCGACTCGCCATCACGCGCAACGCATCGTCGTCGAGGCTGAGCAGGTCTCGAATGGCGCGCGGCACGCCTGGAAGGTCTGAACCAAGCTGCATTTCAAGGCCCGGCAGACGGTCGACCAGTCGGGCGATGAAGTCGACGGTATGCTGCCCACTATGTGGGAGCTGAGACATCGTTGTGAATGCAGTCGCGCCCTCAAGCACCGCACGAGATGCAGGCACGAAGCACGTTGTGTCTGAGTCAGCGAAGCTGGGAGTGAGCAGCGCTCGCAAGGGTAAAGAGGTGACGACCTGCCCGGCGCGCGTCGGGAAGAGGTGCATCACCGTCTTTTCTCCAGGCGGGGTCTGTTGAGAAATCGTTGCAAGCTCCGGCAGTCGAGCTGCCTGGTCGGGGTTCAGCTTTGCGGTGTTGTAGAGGCTATGAGCCCTCGGCGTCGGGTCCAATGTAACGACGAGATAGTCGTCCGCCACGTACTGCATACCATCCAGCACGCAGGACAGCGACGTGGTTGACTTCCCAACGCCCCCTTTGCCCGTAATGAGTACCGCGCCATCCTGCGAACCCACTGCAGCAGCGTGGATCAGCTGACCGCCGTTGTGTTCCATCCACCAGTGGAACAGTGTTCGAAACGGGGAGGCTTTCGTCCAGTATGGCAGTGCTTCTGCACTGCGCACCCAGAAAATCCCGGTTCGGTTGGGGATGTCCATCAGGTTGAGTGAACATTCGATCCAGTGGAACGCACTGCGAATGTTCGGACTGTTAAAGCCCCAGATGTCTCCACGATCGGTCAGACAATCCCAGCCCACGGGTGGATCGACATTAGGGGTCTGCGTGCTCTCGCTGTCCCACACGTGAAAAGTGACATCCGGAGATTCAACAGGAGCAATCTGAAGGTGGGCCAGTGCGGGTGTCATCACTGACTCGAGTGCTGAGCCGGCGAAGGAGAGCCGCACAACTGTGCCCCCTACCTTAAGGTCATAGAGCCGTGGCGCACGGCGTGATTCCGCCTGGAGTGTTCTGGCCATGACAGCGGCAAAGAATGCCTGCTGTTCGGCCTCACTACGCTGCGGAGTGTCTGCTTTGTGGCCGTTCTGGGTCGGTTCGTTTGTCATGGGTGTGAGGTTTTGTCAGAGGGATCTTGGGCCATCGCAGACGGGCCTCGCGGTTACAAACCGGAGTCCTCGCGAGCAGGCAATGCATGCTTGCGGCTCGGTATCGCCCGCAGCATGCGGGTCCCGATGCCTTTGGCGATCACAGCAGGAATCTGGCTGCGACCGGTTACCTGATACTTGATGCGCATGAAGTGACTTAGACCATCAATGAAGCCTAGCCACGACCGGTCGTGATGGATGCGGCAGTACCGCGCAAAAATCACCCAGTTTTTCATCAGAGGATTTCGGTACAGAGGGTCTGGATCTCGAAAGGCGATGGTCTGCTCGATACGCTCGGTCAACGACGGAGGTGTCTTTCGAAGCGCATCGAGCACATGGCGAGGAATCGGCTGAGCGCACTCATTCAACAGGTAATCAAGGCCCATGCGCAGGCGTTGACTGAGCTTTTCCCGCCGGCCCAGTTCAATCACCCTGTCCCAGTCGACAGGACGGTCTGTGCGCCTGAGGATCATCGCAGCATCCGCGATCCATCGGATGGCCGGCATCTCGTTCCAGTGCACCCCGTGGATCACCGTGTGAAACAGCTGATCGCTTTGTTCAAGCTGCAGCGTGGTGATGCCCTCCACCTGCAGAGGCCTCGCACGTGCCCAGAATTCGTCATTTGTCAGCTGCGATTGGCATTCCAGCAATACGCTCCAATGCAAGTCGATTTCGCCTCCGCCTGGACGAAAAAACTGCATCGCGTGGTGGAATTCCAGATCATCATCACGTGCGGTGGCACCTCGCATCCAACCTGCTTTGTCGAGCAGTTCGATGGCATCGCGTGCCCGCTCGCGCGGGACGACAACATCAATGTCGCCCATCGGACGCAGGGCAAGGTTGTCGTAGTAATCAAGACCCAGTGGCAGACCTTTGGTCAGCATCGTCGGGATGCCGGCCTCATGCAGCAGGTTGAGCAACTCACGTGCCAGGGTTCGACGCGGTTGGGTCTCGCACCATGCGCGGCGGTAGGTGCCTTTCATGCGCCCCATCAGTGGATCGGTGCAACCTTTCGCTGCGAGACTGGTGTACAGAAGTGGCAGCAATCGGTATGAGCCTTGATCCACTTCCTGTGACAGATCAACCATCTCTTTCCAGCGGTGGAAGTGCTCGATCGCTTGACCCGTTGTATCAAGTGCTGCAAACAAAAGATGTTTTTGCGCAGGGCTTGCGCGAAAACCGCCAAGATCTGACTGATCGTCTTGGGTCATACGGGCAACCTTTCCGCTCAGGCGGGATGCTGTGCGCGTTTGCGTTCGATGGACATACGCAGGACACGCAGGTAATCGTTTTGCATGCGCTGCTGCTTCGCCATGGTGTTCGCGCCATGCAATCGCCTGCGCACCAAAACCGCATCAATCTCTTCTGAAACGACACCTGCAGCGTCAGCACGGGCCACCCAGTCCATGGTCTCGCCTACATGGAAGGTTCGGTCAAACCCTCCAACATGCTCGAAGACTCTGCGTTTCACCAGCATGCTTCCGGCAAGGCGGCCGCCGCGCGTGGGCGGCATCACGCCAATAGCGCCTCGCGCCTCGGCATCCAGTTCGGGGCTGATGAAGGCTTCGACTGCGCCCCACACGAATCCCAGGGACCGGTTTTTGGCGAGTGTCCTGCGACGGAGTTCGAGACTCCCCTCGGGCCATAAGTCGTCGGCATCGAGAAAAGCGATCGTCTCGCGGGTGCAGTGCATCAATCCGGTATTGCGCGCGCCGCTGATACCTTGGTTCTTTTGCCTGACGGCGTGCACCCGTTGAGCAAACGATGCGATGACGGCCATGCTGTCATCGGTGGATCCGTCATCAACTACGATCACTTCGTCACCTGGGCGAAGTTGTTCAAGGACGCTATTGATCGCCTCGCCGACGTACGCTTGAGCATTGAAGCATGGGATGACGACACTGACGCCTGCGGCGCGGCTGTCGTCCAGGCTGAATCTCATCATGGCGGATCAGCCTAGCCGAGTGACGCCAGTTTTTTCGTCTGTGGCCTGTGGCCAGGCCTGGACGCTTGGCCAGCCCGCAGCATCCACATCATGGATCGGGTCGAGTAGCAGCAGGTCCTGCATATCTGAAAAAGTGTTGAGAGCGGGCGGTGTGAACTGCGCCAAACCGCAATAGCCTTCGATGGCGTCCAGGTCGAGAACTTCTTGCGGAATGTCGCCTGCGCGTACGAGGCCTGCGTCATTGAGTACATTCAGAAAGCTGGCGACGGTTGTTCTCGCCAAAGAGACATCTATCTGATATCGCTGCGCAAGCAACGCGCCAATATGTTCCGTCGGCTGGCCGAGTTCAATGCATCGCCAGATAAATCCGCCGCTTGCTGAGGCGCTGTAGTACTGCCCTGACTGAAGGTTCATGATGACGGCCTCTCCGTCGATCACTTCGCTGGCCACGGCTGGTGTATTCGGAAGATACAAAGCGGTTATTGCCATGCTGATCGGCCAATGTCTGATTGGGGACCTGCGATCATCCGTTTTCGTGAGCCCACCTGTTAGCTTGAGCGATAGATGGCGAGATTCTCCTGATAAGCGTGTGCGAGGTTTTGACCACAAAGCATCGATTACCCTGCGCGTGTCCGCAGAGTCCAGTAGTTTTACCCCGCTCAGCCGCCTCGCCGATTCAACCCGCACCATCGCGCCATGAAGCGGGCCAATACCTCTGTGCAACGCATCGTGCTGTCGATCGACACCCATTCATCAATGCCGTGGATCGATTCGCCGTTGGGCCCGTAGCAGGTGGCCGGAATCGGGCCATACAAATTGAAGGTGCGGGCGTCGGTGGTGCCGGTGCTGACAGTGAGTTCAAGCGTCTCGCCGGTCACATCGCGATGGCAGCGGGTCAGCTCGGTGAGCACCGGCTGCGCCGCATCGAGTACACAGCCTTCCGATTGAAAGCCCTTGTAGATCACCTTGTAGTGCACGCTGTCGCGTGAGGGCGAGGCCGCATGGGCCTCGGCCAGCCGCTGCTCGACCAGTGTGCGCACCTGCTGCGCGCTCATGTCCGGATAAAACGACAAGCGGATGTCGGCCGTACAGGTGGTGGCCACCGACGAATTCCATTCGCCCCCATTGAGGCGGCCCAGGTTGAAGTTGATGGGGTGCTCGTGTGCACACCACAGTGCGTGGCGGCGGGCAGGCTCGTTCCACTCACGCTCAAGCAGCTTCAGTTCCGTAAAGAGGTTGCGCGCGGCATCGATCGCATTGGTGCCGGTGTGGGCCACCATGGCATGCACTGGAATGCCCGTCACTTCCAGCGTCAGCCACATCACCCCCAACTGCGCACGCAGCAAGCCTTCGCCCGGCTCGGTGATAATCGCCGCATCAGCGTGATAGCCCTGCACCAGACAGGCCAGGGCGCCATTGCCGGTGCACTCTTCCTCGATCACAGACTGCAGATACACCGGGGCGGCCGGCTCCATGCCTAGCGCTTGCAACGCGCGAAAGGCATTGAGCCACGCGATAATGCCGGCCTTCATGTCGGCGGCGCCACGCCCGTAGAGCCGGTCGCCTTCCAGGCGCGGCGCGAAAGGCGGCGAGGCCCACATCGACGCATTGCCTACCGGTACCACGTCGATATGCCCGTTCAGGATCAGCGACCTGCCCTTCACGTTGGCTGGCTGATGGACGCCCACCACGTTGGGCCGGCCGTCATACGAGATGAGTGAAGGCGACCAGCCCCGGTGCGTGCGCAGTGTGGCTTCATCGATATCGAAGCGGTCTACGCGCAACCCCATGCCACCCAGTCGGTCAGCCATCCAGTCCTGTGCCGCGGCCTCTTCGCCAAGCAGCGAGGGCAGGGCGACCAGCTCGCTGAGCATGCTGACCGTGTCGCTGCGCATGTCGTGCACGGCTGCGGCGAGTTCCGCTTCGAGGCGCAGGTCGGGTGCGGGCAGGCTGTGGGCACGGGGATCAATGGCGTTCATGGTGTCTGGAGCGGGCGAAAGAGATGAAGATCCGGGGCGAAGGCAGATGCAAGCCTCATGACAATCGGACCGGGCAAGGCGGGCCGGCGCAGCGATTGAAGTCGTGCACTCGCCGGTAGACTAGCAAAGATGACCCAAGCCACGGATCGCCGCGCCATCCTGACCATGCTGTGCGCACTGGGCGTGCTGATCCTGCTGGACGCGAGCGGCAAGTGGCTGGGCATGGCGGGATACCCCGTGGCGGCCATCACCTGGTCGCGTTACATGGGTCATCTGCTGCTGGTCCTCGCCCTTTTTGTGCCTACCCGCGGTCTGCGGGTGCTGCACACGCAATCGCCGGGGCGCCAGTTGCTGCGCGGCGCGCTCATGGTCACCGTCAGCCTGCTCTACTTCGCCGCCGTGCGGTCCTTGCCCCTGGCGCAAGCCACCGCCGTGTTCTTCACCACGCCGATGCTGGTCACCTTGTTCGCCACAGTGTTCCTGAAGGAGCGGCCCGGCTGGGCGACCTGGCTCGCAGTGGCCGGTGGGTTTCTGGGGGTCATGATCGTGGTGCGTCCGGGTGCGAGTCTGCCGCTGGTGCCCACGCTGCTGGTGTTCGGGGCGGCGGCCTGCAATGCCGCCTACCAGACGCTGACCCGGGCGCAATCCCAGGCCGATCCGCCCGAAGTACAAGTGCTCTATGCAGGTCTGGTGGGGGCGGCACTCATGACCGTGTCCTTGCCACTCTGGTGGACGCCGGGCTGGTGGTTGCATCCTGACTTTCGCACCATCGACTGGATCGTCTTCGCCCTGCTGGGCGTGCTCGGTGCGACCGGGCATCTCCTGCTGGCCCGTGCCTTCAGACTGGCCTTGGCCTCGCGCTTGTCGCCGTGGGGTTACATGCAGATTCTGTTGTCGATCTGCGTGGGATGGTTGGCGTTCGGTGATACACCCGATGGGATCGCGCTCGTCGGGATGGCGCTGATCGCGCTGTGTCCGCAGCTCGTGCGCCTTCAACGTCGATCGGCGTGATCAATAAGCCGGGTCTTCAGTGGTGAGATCAATCGTGCGCACCAGGCTGCGCACCGCGAGCGGGCTCAGGTTAAGCAGCTGTCCGATTGCCTCGAAGTCGTCGGGCAGTGCAGCGTTGCTCCAGCCATTCTGGCTGTGCCGAGCCAGCGCCGTGGCCAGCAGCACATTGCGCACACGGGCTTGGACGCTCAGATGCGGATCGGTGAGTTCGCGCAGCAGCTCCGGCAATTGCCAGGCCCGCATCAGTGCCTGTTCCAGATCGCTCAGTTCGATGTGCAAAACCTCTCGCTGAACCTGAGCCGAGCGCAGCGTGGGGTCGGCGCGCTGGCGTGAGCGCATCTCGAGCGCCTGCTGTGGTGCATGGCACCACAGCAGCATTTCCGCGAAATCATGTAGCAGCGCTGCCTCATGGATCACTTCGGCATCGGTGTCCTGGCGGTGCATGGCAAAGCCGATGGCCAGTCGCGCAGCCCGGTGCGAGCGCTCGAGCACCCGGCGCAATCCGTCCAGGGCGCCTGGAACATGCGCCAGCCTGGACTCCACCGTGGGTGCCTGCGCGCAGGCGTTGAAAAAGGCGGATGTGCCCAGCATGATCAGACACGCCGTGACCGTCTCGGCCTGACTGCTCATGCGCGACGAGCGTCGGCGCGCCGCGTGCGCCAGAATGCGCAGGGACAGTAAAGGGTCTTCCTGCGCCAGCTCGGCGATGTCGCGGGCCGACACGTTGTCCTCGTCCGCTTGCAGGGCCGCCACGGCCAGCGCGCTGCGCTCAAGGATCGGAATGTCCGCTTCGTCGATGGCCCGGACCCAGCCCTGCAGGCTGAGGGGCGCGAGTGCAATCATGAGAGTCTCCGGATGCGTCCTGTGACGCTATATCGGCGCAGATTCGGCGATCTTGAGATGAGCGCCGCTGCGTTGGCTCAATTCGCAGCGTGATGCACACCGGGGCGTGGCAAAGTGGTCAGCGGCCAGCGTGGCCGCACATCGAAGCCGTTGACCGCCTGGTGGGTGCCCGCCAACGCTTGCTGCGAACCTTGTGCTTCAGCCTGCAGCCGCAATGCGCCGGCAAAAGCAATCATGGCGCCGTTGTCAGTACACAGCGCGGGCTCCGGGCAGTGCACGCGAATGCCGTGGCGCAAGGCATGGGCGTCCAGTTCCGCTCGCAAATGCCGGTTGGCACTGACCCCGCCGGCAATCACCAGCGTGCGCTGTCCGCAGGCCACCACAGCCGCGATGGACTTGGCGACCAGCACTTCAACGATCGCCGTCTGGACTTCGCAGGCCAGGTCTGCGCGGGCCTGATCGTCTGGCAGCCCGCGCGCAATGCGTGTGGCCACGGCGGTCTTCAAACCGGAAAAGCTGAAATCCAGATCGCCCGAGTGCAGCTTCGGCCGCGGCAGGGCAAAGCGCCCCGAGTGCCCCTGCTCTGCCAGTCGGGCGATCGCCGGTCCGCCGGGATAACCCAGTCCCAGCAGCTTGGCGCTCTTGTCGAAAGCTTCCCCCGCAGCATCGTCAACCGATTCGCCCAGCAAGGTATACGCCCCGACCGCCTCGACCTTCAGCAGTTGCGTGTGTCCGCCAGACACCAGCAAGGCCACAAACGGAAACGCAGGCGGGTCTGCAGACAGCAGGGGCGACAGCAGATGGCCTTCAAGGTGATGCACACCGATGGTCGGTTTGCCTAAGGCATAGCCCAGGGCAGTGCCGACGGCCGCACCCACCAGCAATGCACCTGCCAGACCCGGGCCTTCCGTGTACGCAATCGCATCGACCTGCTTGAGGCTGCATCCGGCCTCCTGCAGCACCTGTCGGGTGAGCGGCACGATGCGTCGGATGTGATCGCGCGAAGCAAGTTCTGGCACCACGCCGCCATAGCGCTCATGCATGGCAACCTGCGAGTGCAGCGCCTGTCCGAGCAGCCCACGATGTGAGTCGTACAGGGCGACGCCAGTTTCGTCGCAAGAGGTTTCGATGCCCAGGGTCAGCATGGGGCGAGTGTAACCCCCCATTGCGGTGCGTCCTGCACCGTGCCGTGGCATGCGCTGTGCGCTTCGCCATCCTTCAGGGTGTGTCTGGTGCCGCCTTTGCACCAGTGATCGGCTCACCTCACGCTAGGCATGGCGATTGCATGAGCCGGTTGCCCAGGGAGGGCTCATGCACGAATCAAACTTAGAGAACCCGATCCGACACGCCGTCCGAGCGCCCGACCAGGGTGCTGGAGCGTTCGATCTGCGAGTGGGCGAAGCGCCCCCGCCAATGGATGGCCTGGGTGTCGACCCGCTGGCCGAGGTGGCTCGCGCCTGGATGAGTCAGAGCGTCACGTCGCAGAGGACGTCAGAGATGGTGGTGACACTGCCCGTGCTGACCGATGCCGCACGCCTGCTGACCCATCCGGCTGAGCGCATCACGGTTGAACCACGTGCGCCGGTGATTGCGCTGCATGCAGATCATCAGGCCGCTTGCCTGCCTGAACTCGTCCTGCTGGCCTCGATGCTGTGCAGCATGGGCTTGCATATCGTGGTCACGGGTGCCCGCTCAGGGGGCGTATACCCTGTGGCCGCTGACGTGTTCACAGCGATGGGGGTGCCCACCACTGCGTGCGCCGCCCAGATCGACGCCGCGTTCAGCCGCAGTGATCCGGCCTGCGTGCCGCTCGAGGCGATCAGCCCGCAACTCGATGCCTGGCTGCAGTTGCCAACCACCGATCCACTGAATGGTCTAGCCCGTTCACTTGCACCCTGGGCCGATCCGATCGGTGTGCCCGCCGACTTGCGTGTGCTCATGACGGCCGACGCCGCCTGGGCGCAGTGTGTACTGCAGGTGGCTCACGCTCGGGGCGCCCACGCGCTGATGTTTCTGATCGAGCCTGCAACCGCTGCGGCGGGGTCTGCGTCTCGCCTGCGCGCCACGCTGGCCGTCCGTGGCCAGATCACGCCGCTGAGTCCTGACCAGCCCTGGAGCGATGCCGACCGCAGCGCGCTCAATGCGCGTTCCGATGCCGCTGCTATGGCACGCTGGGTGCAGTCCGTGGTGGCTGGGGAATTTCCTGTGCCGGGTCAGACGGAGCAACTGGTGGAGTTGGTCATGCGAGTTTGCGCAAGCCTTCGCAGCGGTCGCGACTGATCCCGGTCTGGAACGACCCCGGTATCATCTGCCACCGCGCCTGGTCTTGGCCGCGCCCTTGTCACGTTTGCCTGTTCGCGTTGATCGCGGGATCCCAGCATGTCCATGCGTTTTGATGCGGTGGTCGTTGGCGCCGGAGCCGCCGGCCTGTTCTGCGCAGGCGTGGCCGCACAGCGCGGCCTGCGCGTCGCCCTGATCGATCATGCCGAGCATCTGGCCGAAAAGATCCGCATTTCGGGCGGAGGGCGCTGCAATTTCACTAACCTCGAGGCCGATAAGCCCGAGCGCTTCCTGTCCGAGGATCCGCGCTTTGCCCGTCATGCGCTGAAGGCCTATCGCCCCGAGCGCTTCCTGGCGCTGCTGCACAGCCATGGAGTCGGTTGGCACGAGAAGCATCGTGGGCAGCTGTTTTGCGACGACTCCAGCGAACGCATCATCGACATGCTGCGCACCGAATGCGATCGGGGTGGTGTGCACTGGATGCGCCCGTGTGCCGTGCACGAGGTGTCGCGCCTCGAGCCGCTCCATGCCGATCACACGGCCGACGCGCCACAGGCTGCCCCGCGGTTTGCCTTGCGCACCGATGCAGGCGCACTGGTCTGCACCTCGCTCGTGGTGGCCACGGGCGGATTATCCATTCCAAAGATCGGCGCCAGCGACTGGGGCTTGCGGCTCGCGCGTCAGTTCGGATTGCAGGTCATCACGCCGCGCCCCGCACTCGTTCCCCTCACGTTCACGGCGCAATCCTGGCAGCCGTTCGCAGCGCTCTCGGGTCTGGCCCTTGAAGTGGAACTGGCCTTGCCGGCGCGTCCCGATGCACCGCGCTTTCGCGAGGATCTGCTCTTTACCCACCGTGGCTTGTCAGGGCCGGCCATCCTGCAGGGGTCCAGTTACTGGCAAGAAGGTGAGCCGATTGCCATGGACCTGGCACCGGGGCGTGATCTGGGGCGCGAGCTGGTGATGGCCCGCGATGGCACCCGTCAGCAGCTTGGCACCGCGTTGTCGGCCATCGTGCCCAAACGTCTCGCCCAGGCCTGGCTGGCCGATGGCGAGATCGCGCAGATTCTGCCTGCCACGCCTGGGATGCCGGCTGTTTCCGAGCGGCGGATCGCCGAACTGGGCAACCGCGCACTGCTCGCATTGGCGGCTCGTTTCAAGGACTGGCGCGTGCATCCGGCGGGTACCGAAGGGTGGCGCAAGGCCGAAGTCACCGCCGGGGGTATCGCCACCGCCGAGCTGGATCCGCGCACCTTGCAGGCGCATCGGGTGCCCGGGCTGTATTGCATCGGCGAAGTGGTGGACGTGACAGGTTGGCTGGGTGGCTACAACTTTCAATGGGCCTGGGCGAGTGCCTGGTGCGCCGCACAGGCTCTGGCGCGCACCTGATGGCTCAGAAGCCCATGCGCTGGCGCTTCATGGTGCGCCCGGCGAGGTCGTCGGGTGCCAGCGCATGGCGCCCGTCCAGCCGGGCGGTGCCAAACGCGCCCATCAGCACGCGACGCATTTCTCGCGGCGCGATTCCGGCCAGCCGCTCCAGCACGCCGTCGGCTGGCAGTTCGGGAAAGTGTCGCCCCCACTGATGAGACTCGCGGATCTCCCGATAGAGGGCCAGTGCAATATGTCGTGCGCCCTGTGCATCGGGCGGCTGAATTTCGTAGATATTCATCCGGTTCAGAATGGGCTCGGGGATACGCGAAGCGTCATTGGCGGTGGCGATCCACACAATGTCCGAGCAATCGAGCGGCACTTCCGCAAACTCATCGGTAAAGCTGCGCGCAGTATCGACCTCCAGCAAGGAGTAGAGCGAACCCAGCGGGTCGTAGTGGCTTTCGGCAGATGCCTTATCGATTTCGTCGACCACCATCACCGGGTTGGCATAGTCCCCATGCACCAGCGTGTCGAAGACCTTGCCGGTGCGCGCGTTGCGCCACTGTGAGGACGCCCCCGAAAGGACCCAGCCTGCAGTCAGCGAACTCATCGAGATGAACCCGAAGCCGGTGCCAAGCAGTTGCG
>JBIKKG010000064.1:0-14722 GCA_044360485.1 Burkholderiaceae bacterium
TGGTCGGCGGATAGGCGCGTTGCCGGAACATCCAGATCAACCGCTGTTCGACGCGCTTCAAGATGCCCCGTTCCACAAGTTGCTCGGTCAGCCGCTCGCGGATCTCGGGGCCGCGCACGGACACCTGCTGCACCCAGATGCTGCTGCGTTGTGATGGCGAGGCAGTAGCGATCTGCGCCAGCACTTCGTCCAGCAAAGGCGATCCGAGAGGCTGCTTCGACACGACAAACAGCTTCTCGGTATCGGAGTCCAGGCGTGACGCCAGCGTCAGTTCCATGAGCAGCGCTGCGGCCAATGCCCGATCCAGCGACGAGGCCGCTGCGCCACTGCCGATCAGCCGACCAGTCTCGTCATCGAGCGCGATCAGCAGCAATTCCTCGGCAAGACTGAGAGGTGCAGCTACCAGCATGATGCGTGCTCAGTGCACCCCATCAGGCCACCAGTTTTTTGTCGCTGGCAAACCCCAGCGTATGGTCCAGTGCACGGCCGAGCTTGTCGAACAGTTCATCAATTTGCGGCTCGGTGATGATGAGAGGCGGGCACACGGCCATGGTGTCACGCAGCGGCCGCGTGATCAGTCGCTGCTCGAGTACCGCGTTACCCAAATGGGCCATCACACCGCTGGCCGCATCGAAGGGCTTGCGCGTCGCTTTGTCCTGCACGATTTCCATGGCACCGATGAGGCCCACGCCACGCGTGGCCGATACCAGTGGGTGCGATTGAAGCGCTGACAGGCGCTGCAGGAAGCGCGGTGAGATCTTCTGCACATGACCCACGATGTTGGTTTCTTCGTAGATCTTCAGTGCCTCGACGGCCACTGCGGAGGCGACCGGGTGCCCCGCATACGTCACGCCGTGTGAGAAGGCACCATTGCGCTCGCTGCCCTTGACCAGGCCATCGAAAATCTCCTTGGTGACCAGGGTGGCCGAGATCGGCATGTAGGAGCTCGAGAGTGCCTTGGCCACGGTCATGATGTCGGGCTGGATGCCATAGGTGTCGCTGCCGAACATGTTGCCGGTGCGCCCGAAGCCGCAGATCACTTCATCGGCCACCATCAGGATGTGGTGCTTCTTGAGCACCGCCTGAATTTTCGGGAAGTAGCTCATGGGCGGCACGATCACGCCGCCTGCACCCTGCACCGGCTCGGCGAAGAACGCGGCGATGGTCTCGGCACCTTCCTTGGCAATCAGTGCTTCCAGATCGGCCACCAGGCGGTCGACCAGTTGGTCTTCGGTTTCACCGGGCCGGCCATAGTGATACAGGCTGGGGCAGCCTGTGCGCAGCACCCGATCCACCGGCAGATCGAAGTCGGCGTGATTGCCGGGAATGCCGGTGAGGCTGCCGGCCATCACGGTCACCCCGTGGTAGCCGCGCTCACGCGCGATGAGCTTTTTCTTGTTCGGCTTGCCCATCGCATTGAAGTAGTACCAGATCACCTTCACCGCGGCGTCATTCGCCTCGGAGCCGGAGTTGGCGTAGAGCGCCTTGTCCATGCCCAGATGGCGTGTCATGGCCAGCAGTCGCTCGGACAGTTCGATGGACGGCTCGTTCGAGCGGCCCGCAAAGATCTGGTAGTACGGCAGATCCTTCATCTGCTTGATGGCGGCATTGACCAGGCGCTGATCGGAAAAGCCCAGCGCCGTGCACCACAGCCCCGCCATGCCTTCCAGATAGCGGTTGCCTTGGTCGTCTTCCACATACACACCGTCGCCCTTGCGAATCACCATGGGGCCGGTGGCGCCGAAGGTGTTCAGCGGCGTGTAGGGGTGGATCAGGTTCTTGATGTCGTCGCGGACGTTCTGGTCGTGGGTACGGGTCATGACATAACTCCGGTAAGTCGTGGGGTGATGTCCGGCAGGCGCCGGGCGGTGCTGCGGTGAATGCGTCTGGTCCTCAGTCCATCTGGCTGATGAACTTGGTCACCAGATAGCCGTCGAAGGTCTCGCTGCCCCCTTCGCTGCCGATGCCACTGTCTTTCACGCCACCGAAGGGCGATTCGGGCAGTCCGTGGCCGAAGTGGTTGATGTTGACCATGCCTGACTCGATGCCGTTCTGGATCTGCAGTGCATGGCGTGTGGAGTGCGTAAACGCGTAGGAGGCCAGACCATAGGGCAGTGAGTTGGCCCGCGTGATCGCCTCGTCCAGGGTCTTGAAGGGTACTACCGGCGCGATCGGGCCGAAGGGCTCCAGTGTCATGACCTTGCTGTCGACAGCCACGTTGGACAGGATGGTGGGTGCCCAGAAATTGCCGCGCTCGCCAATGCGTGCGCCGCCGGTTTCGATGCGTGCGCCGCGCGCGGTGGCGTCCTCGATGAACTCGGCCATGGCAGGCAGGCGGCGCTCATGAGCCAGCGGACCCATCCTGGTGTCGGCCTCCAGGCCTGAGCCCACTTTGATTTTGCGGGTGGCCTCGATGAATCGGGCCATGAAGCGGTCATAGGCCTTTTCCTGCACATAGATGCGATTGGGCGAGACGCAGACCTGGCCCGCGTTGGTGAACTTCAGCGTGGACAGCATGTCGGCTGCGCGATCGATGTCGGCGTCATCGCACACGATGGCAGGTGAATGGCCGCCCAGTTCCATGGTGATGCGCTTCATGTGCGCACCGGCCATCGCGGCCAGCATCTTGCCCACGGGCACTGAGCCGGTGAACGACACCTTGCGCACGATGGGCGACTCGATCAGGTGCTTGGAGACTTCCGGTGGCACGCCCCAGACCAGGTTCAACACGCCAGGGGGCAGGCCGGCCTCGTGAAACATGCGCGCGATGGCAACCACCGCGCTGGGTGTGTCTTCAGGCCCCTTGATGACGATGGTGCACCCTGCACCCACGGCGGCTGCGATCTTGCGGATGGCCTGGTTGAAGGGGAAGTTCCAGGGCGTGAAGGCAGCGCACACACCAACCGGCTCGCGCAGCACCATTTGCCGCACATTGGGCATGCGTGGCGGAATCACGCGGCCATAGATACGGCGGCACTCTTCGGCATGCCAGTCGCAGTGGTCTGCACAGCGCAGCACTTCGCCGACCGCTTCGGCCAGCGGCTTGCCCTGATCGAGCGTGATGTTGCGGCCGATCTCCTGGGCGCGTTCACGACTGAGCTCGGCCACCTTGCGCAGGATGCGGCTCTTTTCCATCGGCGAGACATGCCTCCAGGTCTCGAAGGCACGCTGTGCTGCAGCCAGTGCGCGGTCCAGGTCGGCGCGCGTGGCGTGGGGCAGTTTGCCCAGCGACGATCCGTTGGCCGGGTCGAATACGTCCTGTTCGGCGCGTCCGCCGCCCTGGATGAATTCGCCGTCGATGTACAGGCTCAGTGATTCGTACATGGCTGTGCTCCGTGTGTGATGTGGGGATCGTTCAGTCGACCTTGATGCCGGCGCTGGCGATCAGGTCTTTGTAGGTGGCGCTGTCGGTTGCGATCTGTCGCGCAAACGCTGCCGGGCCTTTGTAGTCCGGATATTGACTGAATTTGAGCAGCGTTTCACGTGTGCCCGGGGCCGCCAGCGCGCGCCCGGATTCAGCGGCCAGACGCTCGATGATCTCGGGTGGCGTGCCGCGTGGCGCAAACAGCCCGAACCAGCTGCCACCGGGCACATCCAGGCCCTGCTCGCGCAGCGTGGGCACGTTGGGCAGTTCGGGGTGGCGTGTGTCGGAGGTGACGGCCAGTGCCTTGAGCGTGCCCGCGCGGATCTGCGACAAGGCCACAGGATCGTAGATCAGGTCGATGCGCCCGCCCACCAGATCGGCCAGGGACTCGGCTGAGCCCTTGTACGGAATGTGCAGCAGCTTGATGCCCGCCTTGTAGTGCACGATTTCGCCCGACAAGTGCGTGGCCGTGGCCGTGCCGGCCGAACCGAAGGTGTACTTGCCGGGGTCTTTTTTCGCCAGGGCAATCAACTCGGGCAGCGTGTTGGCCGGCAAGTCCTTACGGGCCGCCACGATGCCGTAGCTGCCCGACAGACAGGCGATCGGCGTGAAATCGGCTTCGGGGTCGTAGGGGACCTTGCGCAGATGGTGCGTGATCGCCACCACCGCGGTGGGCGCGAGCAGCAGCGTGTAGCCATCTGCGGGCGAGCGGGCTGCGGCCTGCGCGCCGATGGCGGCGCCCGCTCCCGCGCGGTTTTCCACTACCACCTGCTGACCCAATGTTCCGGACAGGCGTTCTGCAATCAGCCGGCCGATGGAGTCGGCATTGCCTCCGGCCGGGTAGGGCACGATCAGTTTGAGGGGGCGGTTCGGCCAGGCCCCTTGCGCCTGCGCAGACGCGGACCCCGCGCAAATGCCGCCCCATGCGGCGACCATCAGGGCGCTGCGCACCAGCGCTGCTCTGCGCGCGTGATGCTGCGCAGCGGGCGGCAGTTCGGCCTGCAAGTCCGCATGAAGCGGCGTGGGCGATACGCAAGGCATGGGGTGCTCCTGAGGCAATGGGTGGGTGCGGTCGGGCAGGCTCAGCGGCCTTTCCACCTCGGCGCGCGCTTTTCCTTGAAGGCACGCGCGCCCTCCTGGCCGTCTTCGCTCTCGCGCACCGCACCGAGCTGACGCATGGCGCGGCCCATTTTTTCGGACGGGCCCTGAGGCATCACGTCGTTGATCACGAAGCGCTTGATGGTACTCAGCACCAGCGGTGCGAAGGTGGCGAGCTCGCGCGCCATGGCCAGCGCAGCGTCCACCTGGGTGCCTGTGGGCACGATCTCGTTGACGAAGCCCACGTCATAGGCCCGCTTCGCATCAATGGTCCGGCACAGCATGATCAGTTCCATCGCCACCTTGTGCGGGATGCGCGTAGGCAGTGCCGAGATCAAACCGCCGGTAAAGCCGAGCTTGGCCTCGGGGTACGAGAATTTCGCGTTGTCGGCCGCCACCAGCAGGTCGCACATCATGGCGATGACCAGTGCACCGCCCACGCACCAGCCACCGACAGCGGCGATCACTGGCTTTTCGGTGGTGATGCCCACGGTCGGTACGCAGCGCCACAGCTCAGGCACGTTGCTCACGTCAGCCCCCGAGGAAAACGCATCGTTGCCCGTGCCGGTGATCACGGCCACCCGTTGATCCGAGCGGTCGAAGTCAGCAAAGGCCTGCTGCAGCTCGCGTGCGGTGACGGCGCAGATGGCGTTCTTGCGGGTGGGGCGGTTGATGGCGATCAGCGTGGTGCCGTCGTCGAAGTTGGTGACCTGCACCATTTCCATGACTGTCTCCCTGTTGGGGCCCTCTGAGGAGCCGTGGTCCTGACTGCTGCGCGTCGCAACGCGCAGGTGCTACTTCAACCGTGCACTGCGCTCGCGGTAAGCGATGATCCGATCCTTCAGACCCGGGCGCGCTGCCGAGCGCACCAGGGCCGCCAGGTCGGCATCGGCCAGTGCATCGCCGCCTGGGCCGCCCCCGCTGCGTCCCGCCAAGCGCAAGGCAGCCAGTGTCACCCGATCCACGGTGGGTGCGTCGCCGCAGCGTTCCAAAACCGCAGCATCTCGCGCCTCGTGCGAAAGGGGTAAAGGGTCGATCAGCGCATGGGCCAGGCCGCGCGCAAGCGCTGCGGGCGCATCGATGGTGCGGGCATCAGACACCCAGGACCGCGCATGGTCGGCCCCGACACGTTCGGCCAGACGCCGGGTGCCCAGCACCAGTCCGAAACCCGCGCCCGGGAACCGGAAGGTGGTGTCCGGGGTCAACAGTCGCAGATCGCAGGCGGCAAACAGATCGGCACCGGCACCCCAGGTGCGTCCGCTGGCGATGGCCACCGTGCGCATCGGCGCGCGCCACACCGCATCGAGCAGGGCCTCCACCCGGACGAAGCGCAGCAAGAGATCGCCCTCCGATTGGGTCTGCAGGTCGGTCAGATCAAAGCCGGTGCAAAAGTGTTTGCCGGATCCGGTGAGCGCCAGCGTATGCACCGATTCATCAGCGCTGGCCTGCCGGACGGCCTGCGTGAGGGCATCCACCAGTTCTGACGACAAGGCGTTGCCCCGATCGGCGCGGTCAAGGGTCAGGCAGGCAACACCCTGCTCAGTTTGAATGTGAAGTGCGGTGTTGGACCGTGACATGGGCGATGATCAGAGTGAGCGAGGCGTCAGCCGGTGACGCGCGCAGGCGCCGACAGATCCCACAGATTGGGCGTAGTGTCCGACGAATAGCCCGAGACGAAGTCCAGCAGCTTGCCCTGCGCCTCGTCGAAGCGATGACGCTTCACGGCACCGATGTTGCCGCCGTAGACATGGATGCTGACTGATGGCGCATCGGGCGCCGCATTCGAAACGACATGCCAGTCGCCGAGCGTAGGCGAGACGGCCTCGATCATGCCGGCTTGCATGACATGCTCGCGCCCGCTGGCGCGCACCTGCGCATCACCCTGGAGGGCGTATTCCATGCAGTGTTCAGCACCCCGCAGCACGCCGACCAGGCCCCAGACGGTGTGGTCGTGGATCGGGGTGCAGGCCCCCGGGCCCCATACGAAACTCACCACCGAGAAGCGCTCCAGGGGGTCGCAGTGCAACAGATATTGGCGATACTCGCCAGCCTTCGCACTGGCGCATGACACCGGCAACCATCGATCATCGGCAAGCAACTCGGACAGGTGTCTGCGACCCTCCCGCAAGAGCGCCCGCTCATCCTGCGTGTGCTCGACCAGTCGTGTCATCGCGACCACAAAGTGGCGCAGCGGGGCGATCGGATCGAGCGGGTCATGGCGGTCGGTTGTGGGCATCTCGCGTCTGCCTTCCATGGGGTGTGCAGGATTCAGCGGCTGTCATGCGTCCTGTGGAGGACGGCGTCTGTATGTTCCCCGAGCGCGGGTGGCCGGGTGTCAACGTCCAGCACCTGGCCATTGATACGTATGGGACAGACCACGGTCCGGGTGTGCACGCCGTTGGGCAGCGTGGCGGGCTGCACCAGACCCAGATGCGCGGACTGCGGATCGGCCAGCGCTTCGGCGTAGCCATTGATGGGTGCACTGGGCACGCCTGCCGGCGCGAAGCGGCCAAGCCAGTGTGCGCTGGTGTCGGTCGTGAAGCGCACCTCGAGCAGGTCGCGCAGGGCCTCCTGATTGGCGGCCCGCAGCGTGGGAGAGGTGAAGCGCGCATCGCTCAGTAGTTCGGTGGTGCCGGCAATCTCACACACCTGCTGCCAGAGTTTGTTGTTGCCCGCAGCGATGGCGAAATAGCCGTCGCTCGAGCGGTAGGCCTGGTAGGGCGCATTGCGCGGATGGGCTGATCCGAGCTTGCGCGGGTTGCGCCCGGTGCCGAAGTATTCGCTGGTTTGCAGCGCCGACATGGCGATGGTGGTGGCGAACATGGGCACATCGAGGTGTCCGCCTGCTCCGCCCGCCCGCACCCGCGCAATCAGCGATGCAATCGAGAACGCCGCATACAAGCCGGCGCCAAAATCCACGAGCGGCACGCCGGATTTCACGGGTGCGCCCTCGGGCTCGCCGGTCACGCTCATGACGCCCGCCGCCGCCTGAATGGTGAGATCAAAACCGCCTTCGGCACCGCGCGGCCCATCCTGACCGAAGGCGGAAATCGAGCAGTAGATCAGCGTGGGCTTGCGGGCGCTGAACCAATCCCAGCCCAGGCCCAGTCGCTGCATGACGCCTGGCCGACTGTTTTCGATCAGCACATCGGCTTGCAACACGAGTGCGCGGGCATGGTCCCGCGCAGCCGGATCCTTGAGGTCCAGTGCAACAGAACGCTTGCCCCGGTTGATCGACGCAAAGTTTTCGCTGAAGCCTTCTGTGATCGGTGGCCACTGGCGCATGGCATCGCCGTCCGGGGGCTCGACCTTGATGACGTCAGCCCCGAAGTCGGCCAGCAGCATGCCGCAAAACGGCCCTGCGGCCACATGGCAGAACTCGATGACACGCACGCCACTCAAAGGGCGTGTGCTGGCCAGTGGCATGGTCTTGGGGTTCATGTGGCTGTCCTGACGGAAAGGCGCCTGGCCGATGAGGCGGTGGCGGGGGCGACGCTGCCTGCGCGCAACGTCTCGGAAATGCCATCGGCTGCCTGGATAACGTCGAGGGCCAAGGTCTTGAACGAAGAGGGGCGGATGCGCTCGATCGGCCCCGACACGCCGACCGCGGCACAGATTGCACCGGATGGGTCTCGCACCGCAGCAGCTACCCCGCCGACCGATTCGCGCCACTCGCCACGGTTGACGGCGAACCCCTGCGTGCGGATGCGCTCCATCTCCCGCATGAATTCGAGCGGGTTGGTCAGGGTGCGCGGCGACCAGGCCTGCAGTCGGCGGCTGAGCACTTCGATCTGGGCGGGCGGCAACCAGGCCACCATCGCCTTGCCAGTGGCGACGCAGCAGGCCGGGGAGCGTCCGCCAATCTGACTATAGGCCCTGACCGGTTCCGGGCTGTCGAGTTTGTGGACGTAGACCACTTCATCGCTGTCGAGTACGGACAGATGCACCGTTTCGCGAGTGCGCTCCAGCAACCATTCCATCCAGGACTGCGCTGCGCGGCGCAGATCCAGGTGCGTCAGCACCGCGGTGCCGAGTTCCCACAATTTGATCGACGCAGCGTAGGAGCCGTTGCCTTCATCTCGACGCACGTATCCCAACTCGACAAGTGCCTGCAGCAGGCGGTGCACATTGCTCTTGCCGATGCTCATCTGCACGGCAAGCTCGGTCACGCCCATGGGTCGGTCGGAATGGGCGAGGACTTCGAGAAGACCGAGCCCCTTGATGAGCGTGTTGTTCACAAATAAAGAACAAAAAGTCCGTGTTTCAGAATGCCCAATCGATGATGCTAGAGTTCCCGCGACCGGTCAACCTGAGCGCAACCCATGGGCGCAACCACTGAGCGCGGAGTCACCCGATGAAGCCTGCACGGCCGCTGGATCTTGAATTGGCCACCTCACATTGGGGAGCCTATGAAGTACAACGTGACGCGGGGCGCGTCACAGGTCTGGGCCCCTGGCGTGATGACCCTGCGCCTTCGCCGATCGGCCTGGCCATGTGGCAGGCGTATCGCTCGCCGCTGCGCATCGGGCGGCCTGCCGTGCGTGCCGGATGGCTCGAGGCCATCGAATCAGGCGGCGATGCGCACCGCGCCACACGGGGTGGTGGGCGCGGGCGCGAGCCCTTCATCGAAGTGTCCTGGGAGCGTGCCACCGAACTGGTCGCCACCGAATTGCGTCGTGTCATCGACACCCATGGCAACGCCTCGGTGTTCGGCGGCTCGTACGGATGGTCGAGCGCCGGGCGCTTTCATCATGCCCAGAGCCAGGTGCACCGGTTTCTGAACGCCACCGGCGGATACGTGCGGCATGTGGACAGCTACAGCCTGGGGGCCGGGCGCGCACTGCTGCCGCATGTGGTGTGCTCCATGGAATATCTGCTGGGCAATCAGCATGACTGGGAGACGCTGGCAGCGCACACGCGGCTGTTCGTGTCGTTTGGCGGCGCGCCGACCAAGAATGCGCAAGTGGGTGCGGGCGCAGCGTCGGAGCATCGGTTGCCTCAGGGCATGGCCGCCATGGCGCAGGCCGGCTGCAGGTTCGTCAATTTCAGTCCGGTGCGCAGCGACCTTGATGTACCGGCGCAGGCCCTGGAATGGATTCCCATCCGCCCGGGCAGCGACACAGCCGTGATGCTGGCACTGGCCTGCGAGACCATTCTCGCGGGCCGCCATGACCGCGCATTCCTTGAGCGCTACTGCGTCGGGTTCGATCGGTGGGCCGCGTATCTGACTGGCCAGACCGATGGTGTGGTGCGTAATGCCGACTGGGCAGCACCCATTGCCCAGGTGTCGGCGCAGCGCCTGCGTGCTCTGGCTGCAGAGCTGTCGGCCACCCGCAGCCTGGTCAATGTGGCCTGGTCCTTGCAGCGGGCGGACCATGGTGAACAGCCATTCTGGGCGGCCGTGGGACTGGCCAGCGTATTGGGTCAGGTCGGGTTGCCCGGTGGCGGCTTTGCCATGGCCTACGGACCCACCAACGGAGTGGGCAGCCCGCATCGGTTGCTGCCGGGGCCCACGCTGCCGCAGGGCACCAACGGGGTGAGCGATTTCATCCCGGTGGCGCGTGTCACCGACATGCTGCTGTCACCCGGTGGCAGCTTCGACTATTGCGGCAAGCGTCATGTCTACCAGGACATCCGCTTGATTTACTGGGCGGGCGGCAACCCCTTTCATCATCACCAGGACCTGCATCGGCTGGCGCGCGCCTGGCAGCGGCCCGAGACCATCGTGGTCCATGAGCAATTCTGGAATGCGCACGCCAAGATGGCCGACATCGTGCTTCCGGCCACCAGCACGCTCGAGCGCGAAGACATCGGTCACGGCACCCGTGATCCGCTGATGATCGCCATGCACCAGGTCAGCGATCCGCCTGGCGAGGCCTGGGACGATTACGCCATATTTTCGGAGGTGGCGCGGCGCATGGGCTGCGAGGCTGCATTCACGGAAGGCCGCACGGCCCGTCAGTGGTTGGAATGGATGTACGCAGAATCGGTCGAGCGCTGTGCGGCGCGGGGCGTGCAGCTCCCGGACTTCGACACTTTCTGGCGGGCCGGTGGCGTGCGCATGCCCGATAACGACCGCCCCGTGGTGGCGTTTGAGGCTTTTCGTGCCGACCCCACGGCCCATCCGCTGGGCACGCCGAGCGGGCGCATCGAGCTGTTCTCCGAGCGCATCCACGGCTGGGGCTATGCAGACTGTCCCGGCCATCCATGCTGGCTTGAACCGCATGAATGGCTGGGCAGTGCGCTGGCCCAGCGGTTTCCGTTGCACATGCTGTCGGATCAGCCCTTCACGAAGCTGCACAGCCAGCTGGATCATTCCGCGTATAGCCTGGCCAACAAGGTGGCCGGTCGTGAGCCGATCCTGCTGTCGCCTGATGATGCACACGCGCGTGGCCTGCGTGATGGCGATCTGGTGCGCGTCTTCAATGATCGGGGCGCCTGCCTGGCGGGCGTGCGCATTTCTGATGCCCTCACGCCAGGGGTGGTGAAGCTGTCGACCGGCGCCTGGTGGGATCCGCTGGAACCGGGCAACCCTCAGGCATTGGACCTTCACGGCAACCCGAATACCCTCACGCGCGATGCCGGGGCGTCCTCGCTGTCGCAAGGCTGTTCGGCGCAATCCTGCCTGGTGCAGGTCGAACGGTTTGAAGGACCCGCGCCCGCTCACCGCGCGTTCGAACCCCCTGCGTTCGTGATGCGCGACTAAAGGCGCGTACATGGCTGAGGCGCTTCGCGGACTCGATGCACAGGAGGCCGCTGCGCGCCTGAAGCGTGACGGCTTCAACGAGCTTGAGGCGCCGGTGCGTCGAACCATCTGGCGCATCGTCTGGGAGGTGCTGCGAGAGCCGATGCTGCAGTTGCTGATTGCAGCCGGCGTGGTCTATGTGGTGCTGGGCGATCGGACCGAAGCGCTCATGCTGCTCAGCTTCGTGGCGATCACCGCTTCGATCACGGTGCTGCAGGAGCGCCGTGCAGAGCGGGTGCTGGAATCGCTGCGCGACCTCTCCAGTCCTCGTGCCCTGGTGATTCGCGATGGCGAGCGGCAGCGTATTGCGGGCCGTGAGGTGGTGATCGGCGACCTCCTGGTCCTGATCGAAGGGGATCGGGTGCCGGCCGATGGCATGCTGATCACGGCGACCGACTGTCGGATCGATGAGTCCTTGCTCACTGGTGAGTCGGTGCCGGTGACCAAGCTGGCCCCTGACACGGCAACGTTGTCGACCCCGCACTCGGATGCATCGGGCCTCGCTGACCCCGCGCAGTCGACTGCGATGCGTCCCGGTGGTGACGGACTTCCGAGCGTGTACGGCGGCACGCTGGTGGTAGGCGGGCAGGGCGTGGCCGAGGTGACCGCAGTCGGCATGCACAGCGAGATCGGGCGGGTGGGGCGGTCTCTGTCGGGCATCGAGACCGAGATCACCCCGCTGCAGCGTCGTGTGCGGGCGCTGGTCAAAACGCTCTCGGTGGCCGGTCTGGCGCTGAGCGGTGCTGCCGCGCTGCTGTACTGGTTCACCCGAGGCGACTGGCTGGGTGGTCTGCTGGCCGGCATCACCCTCGCGATGGCGCTGTTGCCCGAGGAGCTGCCGCTGATCCTCACGGTCTTCATGGCGATGGGGTCCTGGCGTTTGTCGCGCCAGCGGGTGCTGACCCGGCGTGCTGCGGCAATCGAAACGCTGGGGTCCGCCACCGTGTTGTGCACCGACAAGACCGGCACGCTGACAGTCAATCGTATGCGAGTCGTGGCGCTGGTGGTGCCTGAAGAGGGGCAAAAGGCTGTCGCCCGCAACTGGGCCGTCGGACAACCCCTGGATGATGCGGCGTTGACTGCGCTGCTCGAGACTGGCGTGCTCGCCAGCCAGCCGCAGCCGGTCGACCCGATGGAGCGCGCCTTTCATGATCTGGCCGCCCAGCATGCGCCCCAGGTCCTGCAGACAGTGCAGTCGGGCGAACTCACGCATGCCTACGGTTTGAGTCGCGAGTTGTTGGCCATGACGCATGTCTGGCGCCTTGCGGATCGGGCACAGATCGTCGTGGCGGCAAAGGGCGCCCCCGAGGCCATCATCGGTCTGTGCAGGCTCGATGCGGCGCAGGCCGAGGCGACCCGCGCGGCGATCGACGCACTCGCCCGACGCGGCATCCGCGTGCTGGGCGTGGCCTGTGCCGAAGGCCCACCCGGCGGCGCGCCTGCGTCGTGCCCCACCACACAAGCGGGGTTCGCCTTTCGCTTCATGGGCCTGGTGGGTCTGGCTGATCCGCTGCGCGACACGGTCCCCGAGGCGGTGCGGTTGTGCCGGCAGGCCGGCATACGCGTGGCCATGATCACTGGCGACTATCCGGCCACAGCGCAGGCCATCGCTGCGCAAGCCGGCATCGATACGGATGGCGACGTGGTCACGGGTGAAGACATCCGGCAGATGGACGATGTGGCGCTGCAGGCCAGAGTCGCCCATGCCAGTGTCTTTGCCCGGGTGATGCCCGAACAGAAGCTGCGGATCGTGCAGGCCCTGCGAGCGGGCGGCCATATCGTGGCCATGACCGGTGACGGCGTGAATGACGCGCCCTCGCTGAAGGCTGCGCATATTGGGATTGCGATGGGTGGTCGCGGAACCGACGTCGCCCGCGAGGCCTCGGACATCGTGCTGCTCGACGACGACTTTGGATCGATCGTACAGGCCGTGCGACTGGGCCGGCGCATCGATGACAACCTGCGCAAGGCCATCGGTTTCACCTTTTCGGTCCATGTGCCGATCGCAGGTCTGTCGCTCGTGCCGCTGCTATTCGGCTTGCCGCTGCTCTTTTCACCCATTCACGTGGCGTTTCTCGAGCTGATCATCGATCCGGTCGCTTCGATCGTCTTTGAGGCCGAAGCCGAGGAGCCTGATCTGATGGATCGGGCGCCTCGCGATCCCCACGCGGCCCTGCTGGGTGTTGAGCTGATCGGTTGGGCCGTGCTGTGTGGAGCGGTGGTGCTGCTGATCGTGATGGCGCTGTTCGCCGGGCTGCTTAGCGCGGGTGCCGCCGCGCCCCAGGCACGTGCATCCGCGTTTGCTGCCCTCGTCCTGTGCAATGGGGTGCTGGTGCTGACCCACCGATCCTTGCGGGCCTCGGTGCTGACTGCGCTGACCCGATCCAATGTGGCCTTTTGGCGCATGGCGGCGTTGACGGCGGTACTGCTGGCAGCCGCCCTGACGGTGCCGCCATTACGCGAGGCCTTCCGCTTCGAGTGGCCGACCATGGCGCAGGCGATGGCCGCAGCCGCTGCAGCGCTGCTGTGCCTCGTGGCGCTCGCGTGCCTGCAATGGATGCGCAACCGCGTGCACGCATCGCATGCGGGCGCACTCAGCCACCGCGCAGGCTGACGCGCACGCCGTCGCGCAGGGTGGGTGGCGGGTAGACCACGACAGATTCGCCGGCCTTGAGTCCGTCGCCAAGATGCGCCTGCTGCCCGTTTCGGGCGCTGAGTCGCACTGGCTGCAGCCGGGCGCGACCTTCAGTCAACACGAAGACGGCCATGGGTCGATCGGCTGGCACTTCGGTTGAAGTGCCACGGCTGGCGTGCTGCCCTGGCAGCGGAAAGACCGCACTGACCGGCACACACAAGGCGTCTTCCAGCACGTCGGTCAGGATGCGCACACTGACACGATAGCCATCGCCCAAGGCTTGCCAGGCCGCCGGCGGACTGACGATCGCGATGATGGCGTTCACGCGTTGCTCTTCAACGCCCAGTGCCGAGATCTTCGTGAAGGCGGCGGGCTCGATGGACTGCAGGCGCCCTTCAAGCAGCCCTGACCCACCCCAGCCCGAGATGAGCACGCGATCTCCGATATGCGCGCGCAAGGCTTGCGTGGTGAGCAACTCGGCCACGATCTCCAGTTGCGTGATGTCGCCGATCTCCAGCAATGGCGCTCCAGCCATCACATTGCCTTCGCTGGTCTGCAGCAGGCGCAGCACGCGCCCGCTGGTGGGTGAGCGCACAGGCAAGGGCGTACCGGTGGTGGAGGGCGAACCGGGGCGCATGTCGCGCGCCGAGGTCAGCGCGTAGCGCGCCTGTTCGAGCTCATGCCGTGAGACGTCCTGCTCTGCGACAGAGGCGTCCAGTTCGCGCAGCGCAGCTTGTTCGCCCAGACGCTCCGGCTCCAGGCGCGTGGCGGCGATGAAGCCTTTGGCGGCCAATTGCTCGGTGCGACGCAGATCGCTGCGTGCCTGCTCCACGGCCACCCGCGTGCGGGCCACCCGTGCCCCGGCGCGTTGCAGCCCGGC
>JBIKKG010000283.1:0-4225 GCA_044360485.1 Burkholderiaceae bacterium
GGCATGACGCCAGCGGAATCGTTGGTGCGAGCTGGCGTTCAGGCGCATGCGCGGGTTCTCGCCGCAGCACGGGCGCGACCCGAGTGCCTGGGGATGGGGACGACGCTGGTGGCCGCGATGCTGACCGATCGCACCCTGACGGTGGCCCATGTGGGCGACTCTCGAGCCTATCTGATGCGAGATGGCGCGCTCATGCGCCTGACCGAAGATCATTCGGTGATGCAGGAGCTGCTGCAAGCGGGCCGCATCAGCGCTGCTCGCGGTCGCCGCATAGTGTCGAAGGGGCCGCTGACTCGCATTCTGGGTGTGAACGATCTCGCGCCAGTGGTGCAGGTCTGTGAAGCCGACTGGCAGCCCAACGATCTGTTGGTCTTGTGCACCGACGGGCTAAGCGATGCCCTCGATGGCGACGAATTGGGCTTCGCGTTGACCCGCCTGTTGAACGAGACGCACCACGACCTGAATCTGACCGCTCAAGGTCTGGTGACGGCTGCCCTGTCGGCCGGATGCCGTGACAACGTCACGGTATTGATCACGACAGTCTTTCGCTCGGCGCGTTGACGCCGACAGCACTCTGCTCTCTGACGGACCCTCACCATGCCAGCCAGCCAAACGACCGCCTGCCCAACCCTGGTGTTGAGCACAGGCGATACCGTGATTCGACGTATTGCGCTGGATCGGGCGTGCTTGCGTATCGGTCGGCGGGGCGACAACGACCTGATGCTCGATGATCTGACGGTCTCGGGCGAGCATGCGGTCCTGCACACACGCGCAGGCATCGCGGTGATTTCTGATTTGGGGAGCCGCAACGGCACCTTGGTCAATGGCCTCGCCGTGACCCAGCGGGTGCTCGCTGACGGCGACTGCATCCGAATCGGGATCTACGCGCTGCGCTATGTCACCGAGCGCACGGAGGCTTTGCCCTTCGAGTCGCCGCTGGTCGCCCACTTCATGACATTGTCGGGGCCCGGCACGGGTGAGACCCTCGCCGTGGATCGCAAGCGGGTCAGTTTGCGCGCAGACACCGGACAGATCGCGGTGGTTGTCGCGCGCCGCAACACCCACTGGCTGACCCATCTGGATGGCACCGGATGCCCGCTGATCAATGGCGAGCCGATCGGGCTGGCCACGCGTGAGCTGGATGACGCTGATTTCATTGAGGTCGGTGGCACGTTGTTCCAGTACTGCCTCGGCCTGCCGTCCTGAGCGACCCGCGGAGCCGCTGATGTCATCACTCGACTGGATTCCGATGAAGGCGCGCCGCCTGATGGCGGGTCTGGTCGTGACCGGCCTGGCGGTCGGTGCGGAAATGTCGAATATCGGCCTGCCGCTGGACGATGCGCTGGATCGGATGCTGTACGACACACGCCTGCGCATGCAGCCAGCCAAGCCGAATAATCGCGTGCTGATCGTCGATATTGATGAACGCAGTCTGGCCGAACAGGGTGCCTGGCCGTGGCCGCGTGAACGCATTGCGCGGCTGACCGACATTGTGGCGAATGAGGGTAGCGCTCGTGCGGTCGGGCTGGATCTGGTGTTTGCCGAGCCTCACCCACGGGAAGACGATCATCTGATCCGAGTGCTGCAATCGGCGCCCGTGGCGATTGGCTATTACTTTTCGAGTGAACTGGGTGCTGTCCCCATCGGCCAATTGCCGCAGCCAGCGTTCTCGGCATCCGTGTTGCAGAATGCCGGCCAATTTGCCACCAACTGGAACGGGTACGGGGCAAACACTGCCGCCATCGCGCGCGCGGCACGTGCCAGCGGGTTCTTCAATCCAGTCGTCGACCGCGACGGCGTGGTGCGCTCGTTGCCACTGTTGGCTCAGTACCGTGGTGAGCTCTACGAATCGCTTGCAGTCTCGGTACTGCGGCTGTCCTTCGGCAATCAACCCGTGACCTTGCATACCGATGGCGCGCGCAATCAAACTCTGGGATTCGGTATAGGGGGCCAACAGGCCAGGGTGCCGATTTCAATCGGCACCACCGCTTTGGTGCCCTACCAGGGCAAAGGAGGCCCAGGGGAGTCTCGCTTTCGTTATGTCTCGGCGACCGATGTGCTGAAAGGCCGCGTTGAGCCACGCCTCTTTCGTGAACGGGTCGTGCTGATCGGCACCACGGCACCCGGTCTCGCAGAGCCGCGTATGACGCCGATGAGCGATAGGGTTCCCAGCCTTGAAATTCATGCGTCGCTGGTTGCGGGGGCGCTGGAAGGCACACTGCGCAGTGAGCCGTCCAATGCGTACGCTCTGGAGTTGGTCCTGATTACCCTGGTTGGCGTCGGCGCTGCGCTGGCAATGGCCAGCGCCGGGGTCGGGGGGGTGATCGGCGTCACGGCATTGGGTGTCTCGGTCCTGATCGCCTGGAATGCAGTGGCTTACACGCATTTCAGATGGGTGTTGCCACTGGCGTGCGGATTGCTGACACTTTTCGGTATTGCGCTGGTGAATCTGGTGGCGAGTTACCTGATCGAGGGCCGGGCACGACGGGCTGTGATCGGTCTGTTCGGCCAGTATGTGGCTCCGCAATTGGTCGAACGCATCACCGACAATCCGCATCACTTTCCGCTGGACAGTCAGGATAAGGAGCTCACGATTCTCTTTGCCGATATTCGCGGATTCACGCGGATGGCCGAGGGCATGAGTCCGCAGCAATTGCGTGATTTCCTGAACCGCTTCCTGACGACCATGACCGAGGTGATCCATGCGCACGACGGTACGGTCGACAAGTACATCGGCGATGCGGTGATGGCGTTCTGGGGCGCGCCCATTGACGATCCGCATCATGCTGATCGCGCTGTGGCTGCAGCGATCGCAATGCAAGAGGCGGTCGCGCGGCTGAGCGATGAATTCCAGTCGATCGGTCTGCCGCCGATCAGTGTGGGCATCGGTATCAACACCGGTGTGGTGCGCGTAGGAGACATGGGCTCACGACTGCGGCGCTCGTACACCGTCATTGGTGATGCGGTCAACCTTGCAGCGCGCCTGGAGGGACTGTCCAAACGCTACAGCGTACCGATCGTGATCGGTGATGCCACGCGCCTGGCGGTGCGCAGCATTGCCCTGCAATTCGTCGCGCACACGACGGTGGCAGGCCGCTTGGAGGAAGTGGGTATCTGGACGCCGGTGGCCCTGGAATCGCATGCCTATGCCCACGGCCTGGACGCGATCAGCGATGACACGCACGATGCAATGGTCCGAGGACAACGTGTTGACCAGGCTGTGCCCGACCTGACGCCCAACGTGACGCCGAACGTGACGCCCAACGTGACGCCGAACGTGACGCCAGAACCCGTGCGGGCGTCCGCTGCCAGGGCACATGTGGCGCATGCGCACCGGGAGCCTGTTGCGTGAAGTTTCGGGTGCTGGGGTGCAGTGGTGGCATTGGCGGCACGGGGGCGTCTGCACGCACCTCGTCGTACCTGGTCGATGATGACATTCTGGTCGACGCGGGGACTGGGGTGGAAGACTTGTCGGTAGAGGCGCTGACCCGTATCGACCATGTGTTCCTGACGCACTCGCACCTGGATCATGTGGCGGCATTGCCGCTGATGATCGATTCGGTCGGTGCGCGTCGCACCACACCGCTGGTCGTGCATGCGCTGTCTGAAACGATCGAGGCGTTGCGCGCGCACGTGTTCAACTGGGTGATCTGGCCGGACTTCACTCAGATTCCCCATTACGAGCGGCCCTGGATGGTGTTTGAGCCGATCGCACTGGGCGACGCGGTGACAATCGGCTCACGCACTTTGCACGCGCTTCCTGCGAATCACACGGTGCCGGCACTGGGCTATCAGATCTCGTGTGAGTCGGGCTCATTGGCCTATTCCGGGGACAGTTGGCCCACCGATGAGTTCTGGCGCATCGTCAACCGCATCCCCGATCTGCGTCACCTGATCATCGAGACCGCATTTCCGAATCGCGAGCGCGATCTGGCCATCACCGCCAAGCATCTGTACCCGATCGAGCTCGGCGAGCAGTTGCGTCACCTGCGCGGCGAGCCGCGCGTTTGGGTGAGTCACACGAAACCCTCTGATGCCGAGCTGATCTCGGGTGAGGTGCAGGCGTGGGCTGGACGTTTCAATCCGAGCATGCTGGAGCGAGGCCAGATCCTCGAGGTCTGAGCAGCCCACGCATCCAAGCCGGCGTACGCCGCGCCGCGGCATGACGCGCAGACGCTACTGAGACCGCACTAATCTGGTACTCACTAAGCCGGTACTGAGTCTG
>JBIKKG010000065.1:0-14614 GCA_044360485.1 Burkholderiaceae bacterium
CAGTTCAGACCCCAGAGCACCGCCAGCAGCGGCACTGCCAGCACCGCGGCACCGAGCCGCTGCGGCTCAGCGTGCGGCATGGTGGACGATCGCTTCAGGGCGAGGTGCCCACTCGGTGCCGATCAGCACCGAACAACCCGGCTCATGACAGGCTCCATCGCGACGACTCAACTCAGCGCCCCTTGAACACTGCTTTGCGCTTCTCATTGAAGGCAGCAATGCCTTCTCGCCGATCGTCAGTATCGAGCAGCCGATAGTAGGCCTCGAGCTCCAGGCGATAGCCTGTATGCAGGTCGCCCTGCAGTCCGAAGTGGATGGACTTCTTGGCCTGGCGCACCGACAGCGGCGCGCAATCGGCAATCTGGGCTGCTTTCTCAAGCGCCGCCTGCACCACGGTGCCGGGTTCGCACAGCCGATTGACCATGCCCCAGTCGCTCGCCTCTTTGGCTGAAAACGGCTGTGCTGAAAGAATCAGCTCCTTGGCGCGCCGCTCACCCACCGCACGCGGCAGGTTCTGCGTACCCATGCCACCGGGCATGATGCCGATGCGGCATTCGGTGAGCGCAAAGCGTGCCTGCTCATCGGCATAGATGAAGTCGCAGGTGAGGGCTGCTTCCAGACCCCCCGCAAAGCAGACGCCGTTGACCGCGGCAATCCACGGCACCGGGCTTTCGATGCGCAGCTCGAAGCTGCGTTCGGCCATCTCATGCTGGCGCGTCCAGTCTTCCACGCTTTGCGTGTGGCGCACCTTCAGGTCGCCGCCGGCTGAAAACGCACGGCCCGCGCCGGTCAGCACCACGCAGCGCACCCAGTCGGGGTCGCGATGCAGCCGCGTGAGCAGATCGTGCATCTCGATGCCCATCTGCGCATTCATCGCGTTGAGCACTTCGGGGCGGTTCATGGTGACGAGGAGCACATGCTCACCGACGCGTTCAGTCAGCAGGGCTTCGGTGGCAGACAGTTCGAACATGGCGCAGATCCTGAGTCAGCGTGAAGGCAAAAAAGCTAAGTACTGGATGACGATGCCGGACGACCTCGCATGGCGCACAGGCTCCGCGTACAGACCTTGTGGCCGATGTTTAGGGCTTAGGACTTAGGGTTTCGGCCCGCGCGCGGCGCCGGTGGCCAGGAGCGCAGCAATGGTCTCGTCGGCATAGCCGGCTTCGCGCAGCACCGACTCGGTATGCTCGCCCAGCCCAGGCGCAGGGCGCCACGCCCGGCGATGCCCCTCCGATAGCGTGTTGGCCGGCTCCAGATCCAGCAGCGTGCCTTCGCTCGGATGCTCGCGCTGACGCAGCAGACCCACATCGGCCAGGTGCGGATCATCGATGAGCGAATCGAGCGTGTGATAGGGCGCTGCCGGAATATCGCGCTTGCGAAAGACTTCGAGCCAATGCGCAGTGGTCTTCGCGAGCAGGGCTTCGGCGCGCAGCGCATAGTACTCATGGGTGTTCTGAAAACGCGCCGCCACCGTGCTGAAACGCGGATCGACTTTGAGCTCGGGCCGGCCGATTTCCTCGAACAGCGCGAACACCTGCGGGTTGGTATTGGCCGACAGCGTGATCCATCCGTCGGCCGTGCGCGAGGGCGCGTAGTAGGGGTTGAGCAGTCGCACATCGCCGGTCTCGCCGATGGCGGGCACGAAGGTGCGTCCGTACAGATGTTCGGTGAGCACTTGCGTGGCCATGTTCTCGAACATGGGCACCTCGATGCTCTGGCCGCGTCCGGTGCGTTCGCGGTGAAAAAGCGCCATGGCAATCATCTGCACCGCAATCAGACCCACCGTGCGATCGGCCAGCACATAAGGCACGAAACGCGGTTCCCCGAAAGCGCGCTCATTCAGGCCTGCCACACCGGCCGCACTCTGGATGATCGGGTCGTAGGCGGCCACTTCGGCATAACGCCCACCCTGCCCGAACCCAAACATCCCGCAATAGATGATGCGCGGGTTGACTGCGCGCACATCGTCATAGGCCAGACCCAGGCGCTGCATCGAGGCCGGCCGCACATTCCAGGTGATGACGTCGGCTGAGGCAATCAACTTGAGTAGCGCTTCACGCCCTCCCGGTTGCTTCAGGTCAAGCACCACCGATCGTTTGTTCCGGTTCAGGTGCAAAAACTTAGGCGCCATGTCCGGGTGACGGCCGCGTCCGCCCAGATTGCGGCCGATGTCGCCCTCGGGGCTTTCCACCTTGATCACATCGGCACCATGATCGGCCAGGATCTGCGTGCACAGCGGCCCTACGACCACCGAGGTGAGGTCGATGACCCGGATGCCCTCGAGCATGCCGCCGGTGGGCTGGGTGTCAGGGGTCGTCGAATCGGTCATCGTGGGGCTCATCGTCGGTCGGGTTCAATGCCTGCAGCCGTTACGGTGCGTGGCCGATCCCGTTGCGCCTCATCGCCCGCGCTTAAGCGGGAAGTCAGGCTCGCAGTATGCCGATACAAGCGCATGAACACGACGCCTGATCAAGCCCGATTCCGAAATCACGGATTGTCGGTTGATGACAAGGCGTCAACCGTTTGGAGTCGGTCGCGGGGTCCGTCTCGCGCTAGCCTTGTTCATCGCTTATGAGGAAGGATTCATGTGCAACGCGCGTTGCGTCTGCGCCGGGGCGAAGACTCAGACTGCAACGCGCTGCGCGAGCGCTTCCTGAGCCAATGCGTTGATGCTCTTTCCCTCTGCCTGAGCAGCAATCGCAAGTCGCTCATGCAGTTCCGGAGGAATGCGCAGATTGAACTTACCGGAGTAGTTGCGCCGGGGTTCGATCCCTTGCTCCTTGCAAACCTCAAGAAAAACAGCCAAGGACTTCTTGAACTCTGCTCTGAGTTCCTTGGGAGTTTTGCCATAAAAGTCTGCGCCTCCTGTGAGGCCGAGTATCTCGCCCCGGAACAAGTCCATTTCGGAGTCGTACTCGATTTTCGCGCGATACCCGTCTACTGTCATGACGTTCATGGTTTCACTCCGTGTTGCTCCAGCCACTTTCTCACAGACGAGACGGCGCCCTTATCCGCCTTAGGTGATGGGTGCGGCCTATGGAAAACACGCACTTCATTGAACAAACGACTGCGATACGGCTGCCTTCACGTTCACTCACTGCCGCACCGAGCGCAATCAAAAGTGCTTCGATATCCTTCCAGGCGATGTTTGCACTGAGCGGATGCGAGAAGACGGCTTCCAACGTCTTACGATGAGCGCCTTTCATATTTCAATAGTACCGTTGTCCGGTACTGCAAACAACACAAATCGCCCGCAGCGCTATGACTGACGCGCCGGATCAATCAGAGCGACCGTCAAGGCGCACTGGGACGGGAACGCTCCGCCATGCGATTTGCCGCGACGCATGATCTCGCCTTGCGACAGGGTCAAACCGCCCAGGGTGTCGGTCTTGAAAGAGAGCCGATTGATCGGGTTGAAGCCTGAGGCATCCAGGCGGCCACTGGCCAGCACGATCTGATGGTGCTCCAACTCCATGGCCTTGCACCGCGAGTCGCACGGCGGACCGAAACCCTCAGCCGGGAAGCGTCGGCGGCTGGGGTATCCTTGGGCGGGACGAGGCCCCGGCGCTGCCTGCGCGCAGCCGGGTGTAGCCTGCGATCACGACCACCTACAAACAAAGGGGAGCACACTCCATGGCAGCCATCAACGCGGTCACCGACCTGTCCAATGTGGGCAAGGTGTCGGTCATCACCCTGAATTCACCTCCGGTCAACGCGCTGTCGGCCGATGTGCGCGACGGCCTGGCCGCAGCCTTCAAGCAGGCTGGCGCCGACAGCTCCACCAACGCGATCGTGCTGATCTGCGCTGGTCGCACCTTCATTGCCGGTGCCGACATCTCTGAATTCGGCAAGGCGCCGCGTGGCGCGAGCCTCTTCGAGGTGCAGACCGCTATCGAGAACTCACCTAAGCCCGTGATCGGTGCCATTCACGGCACGGCGCTGGGCGGTGGCCTGGAAGTGGCGCTGTGCTGCCACTATCGCGTGGCGGTGCCCTCAGCCAAATGCGGCCTGCCGGAAGTGCACCTGGGCCTGTTGCCGGGCGCGGGCGGCACGCAGCGCCTGCCGCGTATCGTCGGACCCGAAAAAGCCCTGGAGATGGTGACCAGCGGCTCGCACATGGGCGCCAAGCAGTGCCTGGCCATGGGCCTGGTCGATGAGTTGGCCGAAGAAGGCAAGCTGCGTGAAGCCGCCATCGCTTTTGCGGAAAAAGTGGTGGCCGAGAAGCGCCCGCTGCGCAAAGTGCGCGATTCGAACGAGAAGGTCGAGGCCCTGCGCGGCAAGCCCGAAGTGTTTGCGGCCTTCCGCAAGGCCAATGCCCGCAAGTTCCGCGGCTTCATGGCACCCGAGAGCAACATCAAGTGCATCGAGGCTGCGGTCAATCTGCCTTTTGATGAAGGTCTGAAGGAAGAGCGCCGCCTGTTCACCGAGCTGATGACCGGCCCGCAGTCGGCGGCTCAGCGCTTCACCTTCTTTGCCGAGCGTGAAGTCTGGAAGATTCCCGATGTGCCGGCCGACACCCCGCAGATCCCGGTCAATACCGTGGGCATCATCGGCGCCGGCACCATGGGCGGTGGCATTGCCATGAACTTCGTGAACGTGGGCATCCCGGTGATCATCGTGGAGACCACACAGGAAGCGCTGGACCGCGGCATGAAGGTAGTGCGCGGCAACTACGAGCGCAGTGCCAAGAATGGCCGCTTCACGATGGAGCAGGTCGAGCAGCGCATGGCGCTGATCACGCCCACGATCAAGCTGGAAGACATTGCCAATGTCGACCTGGTGATTGAAGCGGTGTTCGAGCGGATGGAAGTGAAAAAAGAGATTTTCACCAAGCTCGACGCCATCATGAAGCAAGGCGCCATCCTGGGTACCAACACCTCGGCGCTGAACGTGGATGAGATCGCCTCGGTCACCAAGCGCCCGCAAGACGTGATCGGCCTGCACTTCTTCTCGCCGGCCAACGTGATGCGCCTGCTCGAAGTGGTGCGCGCAGATCACACCTCCAAGCCGGTGATCGCCACCTCCATGGCCATCGCCAAGAAGATCGGCAAGATCGCAGCCCTGGTGGGCGTGTGCCCGGGCTTCGTGGGCAACCGCATCCTGGCGGCGCGTCGTCGTGCAGCCGAGCAGCTGCTCATGAGCGGCACCATGCCCTGGGACATCGACCGCGTGCTGTATGACTTCGGCTTCCCGATGGGCGTGTATGCCATGTCGGATCTGGCCGGTCTGGATCTCGGTTGGGTCAAGGCCGAGAGCAAGGGTCTGACCATTCGTGACCGTCTGTGCGAACTGGACCGTCGCGGCCAGAAGACCGGCAAGGGCTGGTACGACTACGACGAGAACCGCAACCCGACCCCCTCGCCGGTGACCGAGGGCATCATCAAGGAGTTCATCACCAAGGCGGGCAACACGCCGCGCCAGGCCCCCGATGATGAGATCCTCGAGCGCTGCCTGCTGCCGATGATCAACGAAGGCGCCAAGATTCTGGCCGAGCGCAAAGCCATCCGCGCGTCCGACATCGACATCATCTATCAGGCAGGCTACGGCTTCCCGGCCTATCGTGGTGGCCCGATGTTCTATGCCGACCAGATGGGTCTGGACAAGGTGGTCGCACGCATGAAGCAGTACGCAGCGCAATGGGGTGCCGACTTTGAACCCGCTCCGCTGTTGGCCGAGCTGGCTGCATCGGGCAAGCGCTTCCAGGACTGGCGCGCCGCCTGACAACCATGATGCGACTACGACAGATCGCACTGGTCGCGCGCACGCTCGATGGGGTCACCGAGGACCTGACCCAGGTCCTCGGTATCGAGGTGGGGTTCAAGGACCCGGCCGTGGCCAAGTACGGCCTCGACAATGTGATCATGCCGATTGGCGACACCTTCCTGGAAGTGGTGGTGCCGGTGCAGGAGGTGACCACTGCGGGCCGCCTGCTTGAAAAGCGTGGCGGCGACGGCGGCTACATGGTGATCCTGCAGGTTGATGACATCGTGGCGGCCCGTGCGCGGCCCGCTGCGCTGGGCGTTCGGGTCGTGGCGCAATACGACCGACCCGACGGCGTGTACATGACGCACCTGCATCCGCGCGATGTCGGTGGCGCCATTTTGTCGATCGATGCCATGGACCCGCCCGAGCGCTGGGAATGGGGTGGCCCCGACTGGCACAAGCATGTGCGCACCACGGACTCAGTGGCCATCACCGGCGTGGACGTACAAAGCGACGACCCGCACAAGATGGGAGCTCGCTGGGGCGAGGTGCTGGGGCAGACCGTGTCGGCTCAGGGTGATGGCGTCGTCATGGCGCTGGACCATGGCACGCACATCCGCTTCACACCCATGCGCGACGGTCGCGGCGAAGGGGTGAGCGCCATCGAGATCGCTGTGCGGGATATTGCTGCGGTGAAAGCCCGGGCTGCGGCGCGTGGCCGCCTGGATGCACAGGGCAACGTGGTGCTGTGCGGCACCCGGGTGGATCTGAAACAGGTCTGACGTTTGCCCTGAGCGCTTGCCTGAAGGCGGGCAGCCACCGGGCGCAGGAGCACCCACCATGCTGTTTCTCGTGATCAGCCATCCGCGGCCTGAGCGGCCTTCAGAGGTGGCCTCCAGCCGTCAGGCCTACTGGAGCTGGATCGAACCCAAGCTCGCCTCGGGCGAAGCCCGCTCGGCCTACCCGCGGGTGGGCCGGGGGGTGGCCGCCACCTTCGAAGTACCCTCCAACGAGCGCCTGCACATCCTGCTGACCGAATGGGCCGAGATCATCCCGGCCACCTTCGATGTCTATCCGCTGGTGGATACGGACGCGGCGAAGGCTGTTCTGCAAAGCAAATAGCGATAGCGAGCACTCGCTATTTGCCGTGCTCCCTTGCGCTTTGCTATCGGGAGCGATAAGATATACGTATGCATATACTTAGTCATCGGCATGGCTCAAATCACCCTGTACCTCGATGAAGACACCACGCGTCTGATGCGTGAGCAGGCGCGGGCTGCCGGCTTGCCCTACAGCAGGTGGGTCGCGCAACTGATTCGGGCACAGTCAGCCACTGATTGGCCGCCGGACGTGCTGGCATCGTTCGGCGCGTTTCCTGACGCGCCGCTTCCAGATGAGCTGCGCACAACCGACGTCCCGGATCGCCCCCGAATTGACTGGTAACGCGACGGGGCCAGCCGCCGTATGCCGACCTACCACCTGGACACCAGCACGCTCAGCTATGCCTTTCGAAACGAGGGCCAGGTTGCACAGACCCTCCGCAGTCTGCCGCGCGCAGACATCGGTATTTCCGCCCCCGTGCTCTACGAAGCGCGGGCAGGCACGCTGCGATTAGCGGACGGCGCCCGCAGACGGTCTTTGCTGACTGCACTGGGCCGGCTGTGCGCGGCGGTCGAGATCGTCCCGTTCGATGCTCAAGCGGCTGAGGCAGCCGCACGCATTCGTGCCGCGCTGGAGCAATCGGGTTCGCTCATCGGCCCGATCGATATTCAGATTGCCTCGGTTGCGCTGTCACGCGGGGCTGTCCTGGTGACGCACAACACACGGGAGTTCGAGCGCGTGACTGGGCTGCTGCTCGAAGACTGGTACTGAGACCCAAACGCTCACGGCCTCCAGGCCGTGACGTCTCGTGTGATGCTGCGTGTGATGCCGCGCTTGATACTGATCACGCCGTCCCGACAATCCCGCCGTCGCAGGCAATGGTCTGGCCCACCACATATTCCCCTGCGCGCGAACACAGAAAGATGGCCAGGCCGGCGATGTCCTGCGGTGTACCCACCCGTTTGCTGGGATTGTGGCTACCAATCTTGTCCCAGTCGACGTTTTCAGTCTCGCCGCCAAAGCCCACGCCGGTGCTCAACATCCAGGTGGGGAAGGGCCCCGGTGCGATCGCGTTGAAGAGAATTTTGTCGCCCGTGAGGTGCGTGGCCATGAATCGGGTGAGGTGATGCACGGCGGCCTTGGAGGCGCCGTAAGAGAACGCGTCGAAGATGGACGATTTCAGGCCGTCGATCGAGCCGATGTTGATCACCCGCGCAGGCGTGCCAGTGGCCGCCGCCGCGCGCAAGAGCGGCAATAACTTTTGCGTGAGGAAAAACACCGCCTTCACGTTGGTGTCCATCACCTTGTCCCAGCCGGCTTCGGGAAACTCCTCAAGCGGCGCGCCCCATGAAGCGCCAGCGTTGTTGATGAGGATGTCCAGCCGAGGCTCCAGCTCGGCCAGCTTCGCCCCAAGCGCCTCGACCCCAGCCATCTTGGAGAGATCGGCCGGAATGGCGATGCAGGTGCCGCCATAGGCTTCTGACAGCCGCTTGGCCGTGGCCTCGCAGACATGTGCCTTGCGCGACGAGATATAGACCTTGGCGCCGCCCGCCAGAAAGCCTGCGGCAATCATCTCGCCAATGCCGCGCGAGCCGCCGGTGACCAGGGCCACCTTGCCGCGGATGCTGAAGAGGTCGTTGAACTGGGGTGCTTGCATGGACGGGTTCCTTGGAATGCAGGGCAACGCACCGGCGTGGTATCGACGCCAGCTTGTGTCGCGTCAGTCGTAGGCAGACAGCACTTCGTCGACCGCCCGCTCCAGGTCGGCAGCGGTAGCGCAATACGACAGTTGTGAGCAAAACGGTTCGTACTGCAGCATGCAGCTGTCGCCGGTACCCCAGCGGCGCGGCGGCTCGGGGCACAACCACACCAATCTGCGACAGCGATCCGCGAGTTCTGAAAAGATATCCAGACGCGGATCGGAGTCGTTGGAGCGACCATCACCCAGCACGATCACCGTGGTGCGCCGGTCGATCACATCCCAGCTCTGGCTCTGCAGATCCATGAGCGCCTGGCCGTAATCGGTGGAGCCGCCGCCTGCATCGCGCACGATGCGCTCCATGGCCTGCTCGAAATCCATGCGCTCGAGGGTGCGGCCCACGTCGTACAGGCGAGCGGAAAACGCGAAGGCCTCCAGATCGGTGACCTTCTCGTTGAGCGCGTGCAGGAACAGCAGCAGAAACTTCACGTACTGCGCGACCGACCCCGACACATCGCAGATGGCGACGATCTTGGGGCGATCCTTCTTCCTGGTCTTCCAGACCAGATCGAAGGGCACGCCACCAATGCCTGCGTTGGCACGCAAGGTGCGCCGCACGTCGATGGCGCCGCGGTTGCGCACCTTGCGCGGACGCGAATGGCGCACGGCAAGACGCTTGGCCATGCGCGCAATCAGCACCTTCATGCGCTCCATGTCGCGGTGGCTGAGCTCGCCGATCTCGCGTTGCGTGACCACTTCGTCCATGAAGCTTTCGGTGGCCGATCGGCCGAACATCTCGAAGCGCTGCTCCACATGCGAGCGCGCATGCTTTTGCATGGCGGCGCGCGCCTCGATGATCGCCTGCGCACGGCGTCGGGCGTCGGCACCGCGTTCGCCCAGCGCCGCCTGCAACTGCGCTTCAACCTGCTGCACACCGAGTTGCTCGAGCATCTTGCGCACGAAGAACGCCGTCTGCGAGGCAAAGCGGATGTCATCGGCACCAGCGGCCGTGGCGGCGCGCGCCATGGCGACCGAAATGGCCGTGGCGTCGCCCGATCGGGCCAGCGACATGAAGGCATCGGCATCGGACGGCCCGCCGCTGGACGGACTGCCGGCACGCTCGCCCTCGGAAGGTGACCCGGATGACGGCTGGGCCTGCTCTGCGCCCTCCTGCTCACCTGCCTCGGCCTGCGCCTCGCGGGCCTGCTGCTGCGCCTGGGCCTGACGATCGGCCTGCACGGCACTGAAAAAGGTATCGAAGAGGTCGCCGAACACGGCGTCGTCTTCTTCCGACTTGGACATGACGATGCGCAGCGACGACTTCATGGCCTCGCGGTCGGCATAGCCCACCAGGGCCAGTGCCCGGGCCGCGTCGATCGCTTCAGCCGATGACACTTGCATGCCGGCCGAGCGCAGCGAGCGCACGAAGCGGGTGAGCGTGCGTTCCAGCATGGCCGCTTACCGCACGCCTGCCTCAGGCCTTGCCCGAGGCATCAGCGACGGCATTGCGCGACAACTCGTCGAGCTTATTGTCGATAGCGGTGATGTCGCTCTGACGCTTGAGGATCACGTTAAGCGTGTCACGTACCAGCTGCGGATCAAGTGAATCGGCATGCAGCAGCAGCAGCGTACGTGCCCAGTCGACCGTCTCGCTGATCGATGGCACCTTGCGGATGTCCTGATCGCGCAGCGCCTGCACGAAGCCCACCATCTGCTTGAGCAGCTTGGGCGAGACCTCGGGCACGCGTGCCTGCACGATGCGCTCTTCGCGCTCGGCGTCGGGAAAGCCGATGTGCAGGTGCAGGCAGCGTCGCTTGAGCGCATCGCCCAGTTCGCGCGTGTTGTTGGAAGTGAGGATCACCAGCGGCGGAGTCTGCGCCGAGATGGTGCCGATCTCGGGCACAGTCACCTGATAGTCGGAGAGGACCTCGAGCAGCAGCGCCTCGAAGGCTTCATCGGACTTGTCGATTTCGTCGATCAGCAACACCGACCAGCCGGTTTGCTCCATCGCCTTGAGCAGCGGGCGGGGCTCCAGAAAGTCGCGCGAGAAGAACAGGTCCTGAAAGCCGGCTAGCTTACGCAGCGAGGCATCCAGGCCATCGGCATCCGAGATCAGATCGTTGATCTTCTCCTTGAGGATCTGCGTGTAGAGCAGCTGTTTGCCGTACTTCCATTCATACAGCGCACGGCTCTCGTCCAGGCCTTCGTAGCACTGCATGCGCAGCAGCGACATGCCCAATGATTCGGCCATGCTGCGCGCCAGCTCGGTCTTGCCCACGCCGGCCGGGCCTTCAACCAGGATAGGTTTGCGCAGATGGTGGGCCAGATAGACGGCAGTGGAAATCGACCGGCTGGAGATGTAGCCGACGGTGCCCAGCCGCTCGGTGACTTCATCAATGGACTGCAATCCCGGAAGGTCGCGCGGGTCCGGGGTGGCTGTGGAGGTCATGTCGGTTCCATCGTCAGAAGTCGTCTGCAGCCCCCGACAGTATCAAATTCGGCCGACTCGGCCAGACCCGCGGTGCGAGGATCGGAACTGTATGCGCCTTCGAACCGGTTGACGCATGCGACGGCTCGGGCAACCATCGCCGCGGTGCATCGCTCACCGCACGCATCGCAGGCAATGCACGCGCCCCTGCTTTCAAAAGAAAAACGACTGACCCGCTTTGTCCAGGAGACTTCAGATGACCCGCCCTCACCTGCTTGACCGTCATTTCGGTCCCGACTGGCCAGATACCTCCAGCATGGAGGCTGTGCGTGCCATCGAGGCCGTGCCGCTCACCGAACGGCTTGCCGCCCTCAGTACCTACGAGGCCCTGCGCGTTGGGGCTGCGCACAATCCTCAGGCACCCGCCATCCACCTGCTGCCCAACGCAGACCCGGCCGATACCCCCATCACACTCTCGCACGCACAGTTTTTCGCAGGCGTCACGCGCACCGCCAATGCGCTGCACGCCCTGGGGGTGCGCCCGGGTGATGCGGTGAGTTTCTTGCTGCCACTGGTGCCGCAAGCCTTCATGACGCTGTATGGCGCCGAGGCCGCAGGCATTGCCAACCCGGTGAACCCGCTGCTGGAGCCGTATCAGCTCGCCGAAATCCTGCGCGCCGCCGAAACGAAAGTGATCGTGGCCCTGGGACCTGTACCCGGCACCGACATCTGGGAGAAAGTGCAGAAGATTTTGGGCGACTTGCCGCAGCTGAGCGCGATCGTGGTGGTAGGCGGCGCGGCCGTGGCCAACGCCCAGCCTGCGCAAGCCGGTGAGAAGCGCGCCTCGGGCGCGCCCCTGCCGATTTACGACTTCGATGCGCTGATTGCTGCTCAGCCTGGCGATCGACTCGTCAGCGGGCGCGTCATCGGGCCCGATGAAGTCGCCGCCTACTTTCATACGGGCGGGACCACCGGTACACCCAAGCTCGTGCGGCACACCCACCTGAACCAGGTCACACAGGCCTGGGTGATCGGTCTGATGCTGCATGTTCACCCTGGTGAGTCGGTGCTTTTCGGTCTGCCACTGTTCCACGTGGGCGGCGCGCTTACCCAGGCGCTGGCATTCCTGTCGTGTGGTGGCCATCTGGTGGTGGTCTCGCCGGCCGGCTGGCGCAACCCGGCGGCCGCACGCAACGTCTGGAAGCTGGTCGAGCGCTGGCGACCCGTGAACATGGTCGGGGTGCCCACGGTGCTGGTGGCGGCACTGACCATCCCGGTGGACGGTGCCGATATTTCGAGCCTCAAGCGGGCGGCCGGTGGCGGTTCGGCCATTCCGGTGGCGGTGGCCCGCCAGTACACCGAACAGATGAAGCTGCCGATGCTCGAGGTCTATGGCATGACCGAGACCGCAAGCGTGCACACCATGAGTTACATGGACCGGGAACTGCGACTGGGGGCGGTCGGCCAGCCAGTGCCCTACGCTCAGGTCCGTGTGGTGAAGATCGATAGCGACGGACGCTACCTGGGCGAGTGCGCAACCAATGAGATCGGCGTGGTGGCCATGGCCGGGCCTGGGGTGTTTTCGGGGTACCTGAGCGACAAGCACAACCAGGACGCATTCGTTGAGCCAGGCTGGGTCAATTCAGGCGACCTCGGCCGCCTGGATGCAGAGGGTTATCTCTGGATCACTGGGCGGGCCAAGGACCTGGTGATCCGCGGTGGTCACAACATCGACCCGCAGCCGATCGAGGAAATTCTCTATACCCATCCTGCTGTCGAGCTGGCCGCCATGGTGGGGCGCCCCGACGGCTATGCCGGCGAGCTGCCCGTGGCGTATGTGCAGCTCAAGCCCGGACAAAGCGCCGAGCCGGCCGATCTGATTGACTTCGTGCGCGAACGTACGCCGGAGCGCGCGGCGGTACCGGTTGCCATGCACCTCATTCATCCCATGCCGCTCACCGGTGTGGGCAAGGTCTTCAAGCCGGCCCTGCGCTGGGACGCCGCACAGCGCGTGGCCTCGCAACTGTTGGCCGATGCGCCCCTGGGCGGTGGCCGCCTCGATGTGGAGGCAGGCGCCCACCCGGTGCATGGCAGCCTGATCACCGTGCGGCTGCAGGGCGTTGCGGCCGAGCACCGCGCCGAGATTGAGCGTATGGCGCGCGAGCGGCTTGGGCCGCTCACCATGCGCCATGAACTGATCTGGACGTGAACGCGGCGGCTCAGGGCACCTGAATGGCAATACGGCGCGGTTGTGCCGACTCAGCCTTCGGGATGCGCAGCTTCAGAACGCCCTGGGTAAGCTCGGCACCGATGCGCCCGGTGTCGAGCTCGCGGCTCAACGTGAACGTGCGTCGATAGCGCGGGCGTTGCATCTCGGCATAGCTGGCTTCCATGTCGGCCGGCGCCGGCATGGTGAGCGCGCCTTCGATGATCAGCTGGTCGTCTTCAATGCGCAGCGCCAACTGATCGCGTGGCACACCCGGCATGTCGGCGAGCAAGGTGATGCCTGTCGCGTCCTCGATGACATCCACGGGCGGGCTCATGGCTGGAAGGTTGCGCGATTCGGCTTCAAGGGTCTGAGGTTTCGCGGTCGCCGGTACGGTGGCGGACGCTGTCTGCAAAGTGTCGTTCATACAAATCTCCTGGCCCCTGTGGGCCATAGGTGTGCGACTTAGTGGATATCGATGCGCCGAGGCAGCGACGCTTCATTGCGTTGCAGGCTCACATGCAGCACGCCGTCCTGATAGTCGGCCTGCGCCGTGCTCGCATCGATGTCCTCGGGCAGGCCGATGACCCGCTTGAAGCGCCCCTCGAAGCGCTCGTTGATGTGAACAGTGGTGGTGTCGTCCGGCTCGGGCACCGCACTGAGCCGCTCTCCGGACAAGGTCAGCACACCTCGCTCCACGCTGAGCTCGATACTCTTGGGGTCCATGCCCGGCTCAAAGGCGTAGATCTCGACCGAGGTGGGCGTGGTGCCGACATTGAGCGCGGGAAAGCCTCCTCGCCCCAGCCCGCGTATGCTCGGGGAGTAGTCGAACATCGACTGCATCTGGCGCTGCATGCGGTCGAACTCGGCCAGCATGTCCTGCGGATAAACACTTCGAAGCATGATCACTCCCCTATCGTGGAATTCAAGGACTACTACTCCGTACTGGGCGTGCCCCGCGATGCGAACGCCGACCAGATCAAAAAAGCCTTTCGAAAGCTTGCACGCCAGTATCACCCTGACGTCAGCACCGAAAGCAATGCACAAGCGCGAATGAGTGAAGTGAACGAGGCTTACGCGGTGTTGTCCGACGTCGACCGTCGTGCGGCTTACGACGCGATCGGTCAGGGTCGCCGACAAGGCGAAGCATTCACGCCGCCGCCCAACTGGGACGCCAACTTCGAGTTCTCGGGCTCGGGGTTCGGTCGCACACGGCCCGGTGAGTTCAGCGACTTTTTCTCGCAGCTCTTTGGTCGGTCGGCACCAGGGCCCGGTGCGGGCCGCAGACAGGGTGCGCGCGCAGCGCCTGGCGGCACGCCACTGCGCGGCGAGGATCACCACGCGAAAATTCTGCTCGACCTGGCCGATGCCTGGTCCGGGCCAATGCGCAAGGTCACGCTGCGCAGTCCGGCACTTGACCAAACCGGTCGCACCACACTGCGCGACCGCACGCTCGATGTGAAAATTCCGATTGGCA
>JBIKKG010000285.1:0-4191 GCA_044360485.1 Burkholderiaceae bacterium
TGTCGATGAAACCGTCATGCCGAACGTCGATTTCGAGCGCATGACTGCTCTGGCGACCGGGCGCCACTGGCGCCAGGCCACCCCGCAGCAGCAGCGTCAGCTGATGGCGGAGTTCAGGACCGTGCTGGTGAGGACGTATGCCGGAGCGGTGGCTTCGGTCAAGGACCAGCAATTGCGCATCAAGCCGATGCGCGCACCGGGTGAGGCGGGCGAGTACGTGGTGCGCTCGGAAATCGTGTCCGCCCGAGGCGAGCCGATCGAGATCAGCTATCGGGTCGAGAAGTCTCCCAGCGGCTGGAAAATTTTTGACTTCAACGTCATGGGCGTGTGGCTGATCGAAGCCTATCGTGGCCAGTTCTCGCAGGAGCTGAGCGCACGCGGCATGGATGGGCTGATCCAGGCGCTCGCCGAGCGCAATCGTAAGTTCTCGCAGGCCAAGGCCAATTGAGCCTCAGGTCTGCCGTGTCCGACGCCAGCTTCCCTTCGCGCATCACGTTCGATGGGGCCAGCGAGGCGCTGGCCCAGGCCCGGCGAGCGGCCGCCAATGCCGCGGCTGAGCTCGACCTGTCCGGGCTCACGCACTTCGATTCCACCGCGGTGGCTGTGCTGGTTGCGCTGCGCCGTGAAGCGCCGCATGGTCCGGCGTTCAGGGGCGCGCCAGCCAACTTGCGTAAACTGGCGGGTTTGTACGGCGTGGAGACCCTGCTCTTCGGGCCGAATGCCTGAAGAGACCCATGTCCGCCGCCATTGATATCGATTCGGTCCGCAAGCGCTACGGCAGCTTCGAGGCCCTGCGCGGTGTGAGTCTGCGCATCGAGGCCGGCGAGTTTTTCGGCTTGCTCGGACCCAACGGGGCTGGCAAGACCTCGCTGATCTCGGTGGTGGCCGGCTTGAACCGTGCCACTTCGGGCAGTGTGCGGGTCATGGGTCACGACGTGGTCACCGACTACCGCCAGGCACGCCAGGCCCTAGGTGTGGTGCCCCAGGAGCTGGTCTTCGACCCGTTCTTCACGGTCCGCGAAACCCTCCGACTGACCTCCGGGTACTACGGGCTGCGCCGCAACGACGACTGGATCGACGAGATCCTCGAAAACCTGCAGCTCACCTTCAAAGCCAACGCCAACATGCGGTCGCTCTCGGGCGGCATGAAGCGCCGGGTGCTGGTAGCCCAGGCGCTGGTCCACCGCCCCCCGGTCATCGTGCTGGACGAGCCCACGGCGGGTGTCGACGTCGAGTTGCGCCAGACGCTGTGGCACTTCATCAAGCGGCTGCACCGTGATGGCCATACCATCGTGCTGACCACCCATTACCTGGAGGAAGCGCAGGAGCTGTGCGGGCGGATCGCCATGCTCAAGGCCGGGGAAGTGGTGGCGTTGGACCGCACTGCTGATCTGGTGGGGCGCTTTGGTGGCGGTCAAGTCTCGGTGCGCCTGTCGGGTGCGCCCCTGCCCGAGTCGCTGACCCCGCTGGTCAGCGGCGATGCCCAGCCCGACGGACGCATTGCACTGCGGGTCGACGACTGGCAGCAACTCGAGCCGCTGCTGGCACGTCTGCGTGAGGCCGGCTGTCGCATCGAGGAAATGGACCTGGCCCACACCGATCTGGAAGACGTGTTCGTGAAGATCATGAACACGCCCAACGCGGCAGGCGCATCGGCCTCATGACTGGCTTTCTGACGCTGCTGCGCAAGGAAATCCTGCGCTTCTGGAAGGTGGCGGTACAGACCGTGGCCGCGCCGGTCCTGACCACGATGCTCTATCTGCTGGTGTTCTCGCAGGCCTTGGCCTCGCATGTCCAGGTCTTTCCCGGGGTGCCTTATGTCGCGTTCCTGATCCCGGGTCTGGTCATGATGTCGGTCCTGCAAAACGCCTTTGCCAACGCCTCGTCATCGCTGGTGCAGTCCAAGGTGACCGGTAATCTGGTCTTCGTGTTGCTGCCCCCTCTGTCCACGCTGGAGATCTTCGGGGCCTATGTGCTGGCGGCCGTGGTGCGCGGCCTGATGGTGGGAGCGGGTGTGTTCGCGGTGACCGCCTGGTTGTCGCCGCCGCAGCTGGCCGCACCTGGCTGGATCCTGGTGTTTGCCGTCCTGGGGAGTGCCATTCTCGGTACAATGGGCCTGATTGCAGGCATCTGGTCGGAAAAGTTCGATCAGGTCGCCATGTTCCAGAACTTCCTCATCATGCCGGCCACCTTTCTGGCCGGGGTCTTCTACTCCGTGCATTCGCTGCCGCCGTTCTGGCAGGCGGTCTCGCATGTCAATCCCTTCTTCTACATGGTCGACGGGTTTCGCTACGGGTTTTTCGGGCAATCGGACGTCGCGCCCGCCCTGAGCCTGGCGATCGTGTCGGCCACGCTGGTTCTGGTGGGTGGGATTGCCTTGCGCATGCTGCACACCGGCTGGCGTATCCGTCACTGACCCTCTCGGCACCCTTCTGCACCCATGACCACCCCGGAAAACATCCAGCGATATATCGCTGCAGGCTTGCCCTGTGAACACCTTGCCGTGAGTGGCGACGGCCAGCATTTCGAGGCCGTGATCGTCAGCGCGCAGTTCGCGGGCAAGCGCCCCATTCAACGTCACCAGATGGTCTACGCCGTGCTGGGCGACCGCATGCGCGAAGAAATCCATGCACTGTCCATGAGCACGCTCACCCCCGAAGAGTGGGCGGCGCGCGGCGCGCGCTGAGCCAGCACCCATGGACAAGCTGCTGATTCACGGCGGGCGCCGGCTCAACGGCGAAGTCCGCATTTCGGGCGCCAAGAACGCGGCGCTGCCGATCCTGTGCGCAAGCCTGCTCGTGCCAGGCACGTTTCGCATCGACAATGTGCCTGCGCTGCAGGACGTGGACACCACCCTCAAGCTGCTCGAACGCATGGGTGTGCGTTCGGTGCGCGAGGCCGGCGGCGTCACGCTCGATGCTTCATCGGTCACGCACCTGGAAGCCGCCTACGATCTGGTCAAGACCATGCGCGCCTCCATCCTGGTGCTGGGGCCGCTGGTGGCCCGATTCGGCGAAGCCCGCGTGTCGCTGCCAGGCGGGTGCGCTATCGGGCAGCGCCCGGTGGATCAGCACATCAAGGGGCTGCAGTTGCTCGGCGCCGAGATCGACATCGAGCATGGCTATGTCGTGGCCCGCGCGAAGCGGCTGCGCGGCGCGCGCATCGTGACCGACATGGTGACGGTCACCGGCACCGAAAACCTCATGATGGCGGCGGTGCTGGCCGAAGGCGAAACCGTCATCGAGAACGCAGCGCGCGAGCCCGAGGTGGTTGATCTGGCGCAGGCGCTCAATGCGCTGGGCGCGCGCATTCGCGGCGCCGGCACCGATCGCATCGTCATCGAGGGCGTCAGCGCGCTGCATAGCGGCTCGCATCGGGTCATGCCCGACCGCATCGAAGCCGGCACCTTCCTGTGCGCGGTGGCGGCGGCGGGCGGCGCGCTGCGCCTGACCGGCTGCGAGCCCGACACGCTGGACGCCACGCTCGACAAGTTGCGTGAAGCGGGTCTGCGCATCGAAACCGGCACGGATTGGGTCAGCGCCTCCATGACCGGGCGTCCACGGGCGTTCAACCTGCGCACGGCACCGTATCCGGGTCTGGCCACCGACATGCAGGCGCAACTGATGGCGGTCAATTGCGTGGCCGAGGGCACCAGTGTCATCACGGAAACCATCTTTGAAAACCGGTTCATGCATGTGCAGGAGCTGAGCCGCCTGGGTGCGGATATCGATGCGCAGGGCAACACTGCCGTGGTGCGTGGCGTGCCGGGTCTGTCCGGGGCGATTGTCATGGCCACCGACCTGCGTGCCTCGGCGGGGCTGGTGATTGCCGGTTTGGTCGCGCAGGGCGACACACTGGTCGATCGCATCTATCACCTTGACCGCGGCTACGAGCGCATGGAGCGCAAGCTCGCCAGCCTGGGGGCCAGCATCGAGCGGGTGCGCACGGTGGTTGAATCATGATCACGCTGGCGCTCTCCAAGGGGCGCATTCTCGATGAAACCCTGCCGCTGCTGGCTGCGTCGGGTATTGACGTCGATCCGGCCGTGCTGCGTTCGCGCAAGCTGATTCTGCCCACCGGTTTGCCCGATCTGCGGCTGATCATCGTGCGGGCAAGCGATGTGCCCACTTACGTGCAATACGGTGCCGCCGACCTGGGCGTGGCGGGCAAGGATATTCTGATCGAGCACGG
>JBIKKG010000286.1:0-4185 GCA_044360485.1 Burkholderiaceae bacterium
GAGAAAGGGTACATGGGCAGTGGTCGCAAGCAGAGGGGAAAGCGCAGCCGAGAGTAGCACTGGCTAGCGTGGCACGGCACAGCCGGGCGTGCCGAAAGACGTAAGCCTTCAGTACCAGGCCTGCGTTCGCCCTGGCGGGGCGGTCGGGGTACGCTATCGGACTGCGCCAGGGCGTCTGGCCCTATCACCGGGCCCCGAGCAGGGGGCTTGTGATGTAGCGACTGCGCCCTCAGTTGGTGTCAGTGGCGCGAGCGCGCCGTCAGGAGGGCTTGGGAATGTGGATGGCTCGGATCTGGAAACTGATGAAAACGGCGGGTCGTGACGGGCTGTTGCTGCTGCACGCATTGCGAGATCCGCACACGCCGCGGGGCTTGAAGTTGGGCATCGTGGCCTTGGGGTTGTACGTCCTGAGTCCAATCGATCTGGTGCCCGATATTCTGATGCTGTTCGGTTGGGCCGACGATTTTGCCGTGCTCATGTTCGGGATCCCGTTTTTGGCAAGACGCCTGCCGAACGCCGTACGTGCGCGCGCCGAGGAAGGGGTGGACCGATGGTTGGCCCGCTGGCGCGCTGCCGGTCGAATCTGAGTCGTTGCGCGGCAGGCTGGGCGGCCTGTCGGGCAGTCAGTGGGGCTTCCGCGTCGGGTTCAGGCTTGCCTGCCGGTAGACACCAGACCGGACAATGGGAGCCGCTGCCTGCCTGACAGGTTCACAGCTTGAGCGCCCCGGCATAGCCGGTGAGTTCCAGATAGCCGCGCCCGATGCGCCGCCCGCCCTCCAGGGCCGTGACGGCGCCCTCCCAGTAACGTGTGCCGGTGCTGCCGCGCGCGTCAAGTTCCTGATCGTCGAAAAGTGGCTGCAATTCGAGGAGCCGCCCGTCCAATGCGATGCGCATGTGCACCGGCCACTGCGCGCCGCTGCGTGCCGAGCGCCAGGTGCGCAGCACTTCAAAGGTGGGTTGCAGCCCGCGACGCACCGAGCCCCGCTCACCCAGGCGCAGCAGTCCGTCGCGCCACAGCGTGCCACCTTGTCGATCGCGGATCCGAAACGCCATGAGCGCGCCGCCATCGTCCAGGTTCAGGCCGCACCAATCCCAGCCGACCGCGCCTTCGGTCAGCAGGGCGCTGGACCATTCGTGGTCGAACCAGGCCGATCCGCTAATGCGCGAGGCGGGCTGCGTGCCCAGGCGCAGTTCCCCGCTCACCTTCAATTGCGGTCGGCTGTAGTAGTGGCTGGCATGGCCAGTGCCCGGTCCCTTGCGCGAGAACCCGGCCTCGCCTTGCAGAAGCGGCGGGGCAGACGTGCTGAGCTCCAGATCGAAGCCGAAGGCAGCGGTTTGCACCCGAGCACGATAGCGCCCGTCTGTGGTCTCCCGTTGCAGACGCCAGGCGGCGCTGCCAGCGCCGATCCAGGCATGCGTGTCGCCTGTTTCGGTGCCTGCCAGCCCGAAGCCTGCGCGGCTTGCGCGCTCGGCGTGCAGCAGTCGGCCGCGTTCCGGCAACGCCAGCGCCGCATGGGCGAGGACGAGCTGGCGCGGTGCAAAGGCGCTGGGGTTGGCGCCTGGGTGACGGGTGCGACTGCGAAAAAAGGTGAGCTGAAACCCGGCATCGGCAGCGTTCGGGCGCTGCAGCCAGCCCGTCACGTACCACCACTCGGTGCGATGGCAGGGGTGCGCGCCGTGGTCCTGGGCAAATTGCAGGACTGTGTCGGGGCGCACCGGTGCCCAGGTGTGGTCAGGTGCTGCACACTCGCCAGCGGCCGTCGACGCGGACGGATGTGGCTCGGCAGCGGCTGCAAGGCGAGGGAACAACGCCTGCTCGGCATAAGCAAGGCCCCCCCACCACGCCGGCAGTTGCGACGCAGCGCGTGCGAGCCAACGCCGACGCGGTGCGCCCTGTGACCTTGCCCGAGATGCGGCGGCATCGCGCCCCATGGCGTCCCGGCCAGATTTGAGGGTCACCAATCCTGCCTCACCGCCTGCAACGGACCGGCACCGAGCGCCGTGCGTGAAGCGGCCAGTGCCGCCAGCACCGATGCGCCAATCAGGGCCAGTCCGCTGGCCACCAGGATCCCCAGCGGCCAGTGCACATCCATCGTCCAGTGAAAGGATTGCGGATTGACGCGCTTGATCAGCACAAGCCCGATGGCGGCGCCGATGAGCCCGCCCCAGATCACCGCCACGGTGACGCTCAGTGCTGACTCGATGGCCACCTGCGCCACGATCTGGCGTTTGCGCACCCCGACATGCCGCAGCATGCCGAACTCACGGGCACGCGCCAAGGCGTCGCCGGCACATGAGGCCGCCACCCCAAACAGTCCCACGGCAATCGCAATGGCTTCCAGGGCGTAGGTCACCGCAAAACTGCGATCAAAAATACGCAAGGACAGCGCACGAATCTCGGTTGCGCTGCGCCATTCAAGCGCAGTGAGCGCGGGTTGGGCGCGGATGAGCGCGTCGATGGCATCCTGCGGCGCCGTGCCGGGGGCGAGCCACAAAGCCACGTCCGAGGCGCCTTGTTCGCCTGTCAGGCGCTGCCAATCGCGAGCCGATATGGCCAGTGCGCCGTGTTGTCGGGCGTAATCGCGCCAGACCCCGGCGACGAAAAAGCGCGACCTCGCATCCGTGGACGCGCCGATCGGCAGATCGATGCGCTGGCCTGGGCTCAGGCGATAGCGATCGAGCATCGGTTCGGATACCCAGATGCCGATCGCATCCTGGGGCACCGGCAGCGACGCACCGGTCAGCGGCAGGTGTCGCCAGGGGGCGTCCCCGTCGATGTCGCGAATCAGCAGCGCGACTGCGGGGCGCAGCGGATCGAGACTGAGTTCGGTGGTCCGCAGGAAATCGGCGCGCTGCACGCCGGGGACCGCCGCAATGGCGCGCTGCATCGGCTCATCAAGTGCCGGTGCGCCGCTCGAAGGGGCGCGGGCATAGACATCGGCAGGCAGCACGGCGTCGAGCCACTGCGCCACCGATGTCCGAAAACTGCTGACCATGATGGCCATGGCGCAAGCCAGCGCAAAACTCGCTACCACACCGGCCAGCCCTGCAGCCACCGTGCCGGGCGACTGCGCCAGTCGCGTGATGGCGAGCCAGGCGGCGGGTCTTCGCCACAGATGCGTGTCGGCCAATCGGCTCAGCCATCGACCCGCCCCGCGGGTGATGAGCGGCACGCAGGCAATGCCCGCGAGCAACCACAGGGCAATCGCGCCATAGGCACCCAGCGGCAGATCGCCCATCGCGGGGAACCACAGCAGCGCTGCCCCGGCGATGGCCAGCACGGCCACCAGCCGAGGGCTGGCTAGTGCAGCCAGTGACTCTTCTGAACTGCCGCTGCGCAGCGCCCTGGCCGGTGCCATGCGGGCCGAGACCCAGGCTGGCGCCAGAGCCCCCAGGATGCCGACCGCCAGACCGAGCACGCCGAACCCCAGGATCGCCGGGCCATCAAGAAGCAGCCCGGCACGTGAACCGCTGAAATAGCCTCCGCCCAGGTCTCCCCCCACCGCCTGCAACAGCCCCTTGGCGAGCGCAATGCCCAGACCCATACCCAGGGCTGCGCCGACCGCACCCAGCAGCGCGCCCTGCAGCAGCACGGCCCCCAGACGGGCCCCACGCGATGCGCCCAGCACGCCCATCAAGGCGAGTTCGCCCTGTTGGCGGGCCACCGACAAGGCCATCGTGGCAAAGACCAGGAAGGCCCCGGTGAAGAGCGCCACGCCCGCCAGCACATTCAGATTGACCCGGTAGGCCCGCGACACGTTAGACATGCGTTGAGCGGCCGCTGCAGGGGTGGTCCAGACCGCTTCGGAGGGCAGCCTTGCGCTGACCGCACGCTGCAGGGCCTGTGCATCGACGCCTTCCTCAAACCGCAGATCAATGCGCGTGAGGCGTCCGATCTGCCCCAAGCGCCATTGCGCGCTGCCCAGATCCATCACGGCCAGTGACTGACCCGGGGGCACTCCCGGCAAGGTTCCGGCGATGCGCAGCTTCAGCACCTGCAGTCCGACCCGCACCGGCAGCAGCTCTCCCACCTGCAGGCCGAGCGCGTCGAGCGCCGCCTGGGACAGAAAGACGGCGTCGGGATCAAACAGGTCTGATGCTGCCCCGGAGTCCTGCGTGCCCTGTGTCTGCGGGATCAGGCCCGGCGTGACGCCGGCCGCAGCAAATGGATCGATGGCCATGAGC
>JBIKKG010000004.1:0-42635 GCA_044360485.1 Burkholderiaceae bacterium
ATTTCGAGCCGCAAGCTCGATGCCTGTCAGGCAGTGGCCGACAGCATCAATGCAGCCTGTGGTGCCACACGCGTGCATGCATTCGCCTGCAACGCAGGCTACAAGGACCAGTTGCAGGCACTGGTCGACGCCACCCGCACCCGTTTGGGTCCGATCGACATTCTGGTGGGCAATGCCGGGGTCAATCCGTACTACGGCAAGCAGCTCGACATTCCCGATGAGGCCTACGACAAGACCCTGGCCACCAATGTGAAATCGAACCTCTGGCTGGTGAAGATGGTCGCGCCCGACATGGTGGCTAAAGGCAGTGGGTCGATCATGATCACCTCGAGCGTCGGTGCGCACGGCCCTTCGTTGACGCTGGGCACCTACAACATCTCAAAAGTGGCGGTCATTGCGCTGGTGCGCAATCTGGCAGCCGAATTGGGGCCCAGCGGTGTCCGTGTCAATGCCATCTGCCCGGGGCTGATTCGCACAGACTTCGCTGAAGCCCTCTGGAACAACCCCGAAGCCGAGAAGCGCGCCCGCGAGCAGATTCCGCTGCGCAGGCTCGGTGAGGCCGACGACCTCAAGGGTTTGGCGGTGTTTCTGGCGTCGGGTGCCAGCAGCTACATCACCGGTCAGGCGCTCACGATCTGCGGGGGCACGCACATGCGCGCCTGAGCCCGACCTGAGCCCGCGACCTGAGCCCGACCGGCGTCGGGGCTCAGGCGGCGAGCATCGGATAGTCGGTATAGCCCTGCGGCCCGCGGCTGTAAAAGGTGGCGCGGTTGTAGGGTGTGAATTCAGCCCCACGGCGGATGCGCTCGGGCAGGTCGGGGTTGGAGATGAAGAACCGACCAAACGCGATCGCATCGGCGTGGCCCCGTGCCACCGTGTCGGCTGCACTATCGGCCTTGAAGTTGCCGGCGGTCATCAGCACACCGTGCCAGCGTGGACGGAAGAGCTCGCAGGCCGAGGGCACGTCCTTGTGGTCCACATCCGCCTGTCCGGCTCCGCTTGAGCGCGGCTCAATCAGGTGCAGGTAGGCCAGGCCGAGTTTGTCGAGTTCGCCCACGATATGGGTGTAAAGCGGCATGGGATCGGCTTCGCCGCTGCCATTGGCCACCCCGAACGGTGACAGGCGAATGCCGACGCGATCAGCGCCCCAGACGCGGGCCACAGCCTCGGTCACTTCGAGCGCCAGCCTGCAACGGTTGGCAATGGATCCGCCGTAGGCGTCGGTGCGCTGATTGCTGCGTGACTGCATGAACTGCTCGAGCAGGTAGCCGTTGGCAGAGTGGATTTCGACGCCGTCGAAGCCTGCTGATTTCGCCAACCGTGCCGCTTGCGCGTACCCCTCGACGATGCCGGGAATCTCTTCGGTGGTGAGCGCTCTGGGCACAGGGTAGGGCTCGCGTTTGAATTGCGCGGTGGTGGCCATGCCTTCTGCGGCGATCGCAGAGGCCGATACCGGCGCCGCCCCGCCCGGCTGGTGCGAGCCGTGCGAAATGCGCCCGACATGCCACAGTTGCAGATACACGTATCCGCCCCGGGCGTGGATTGCATCGGTCACGAGCTTCCAGCCCGCCGCCTGCTCTTCGGTATGGCAGCCTGGCGTGCACGGGGCGCCTTGGCCGCTGGGCAGTACCTGCGAGGCTTCGGCGATGATCAGTCCGCCGCGGCTGGCACGCTGGCCGTAGTACTCGGCATTCATTGCATTGGCGATGAGGCCGGGGGTGGTGGCCCGCATGCGGGTGAGCGGTGCCATGACGACGCGATGAGACAGGCTCAGCGGGCCCAGAGCCAGCGGCGAAAACAGGGTGGTGGCGGTCATGCGAGTCTCCTTGTCAAGCGGGCGTCAGCCCGGTGTGCGCACCAGGGCCAGTTGGCGGGCCTGAGCGACAAGCTGGCCAGTCGAGTCCCAGAGCATTCCGTTTTCAATCATCCGACCATCGGCCAGGTCTTCGGTGCGAAATTGGCCAAGTATCCAACCTGGCGCCGGTCGCCTGCGGACATGCACGGTCAGTTCGACAGTCGGTACCCAACCGACGGGGCCCAGCAGCCCGAAAACCGAAGGCGGAAAGGTATCGGCAAAGAGCAGCAGCGATCGGGCATCGGCCGCCCGCCCGTCTTTGAATCGGATCCAGCCGGTCACCTGAGCCCGCTTGGCGGCACCGGCCTGGGTTTCTTCCGGGTGCAGACGAATATCCAGACGCTCGAGCAGGGGAAGTGCCACACCCTGCTGATCCGCCGAGCGCGGCGGGCAGTCTTCGGGCGCTGGCATGGCGGGCGGTGGTATTGACAGCGTTGGGGTTGCGTTGCTGGCGCCCAGGTCACCCATGGCGCACATCAGCTCGAACCGCGCAGCGCCGTCCTGCACGAGCGTTGCACGACACGTACTGAGCGTACGGCCGGTGCGCAGCACTTTGGCCTCGATGGTGCAGGGCTGATCGGGCAGGCCTGGGCGCAGGTAGTGGACGGTGACCGAGAGCGGGTCGGGATGCTGAGGCGCCTGCTGATGCAACGCCGACATGGCCAGCGAGAGCAAGTAGCCGCCATTGGGGTTGGCTCCGATGCTCCAGTTGGGATGAACGTGGGCGCTGAATTGGTCAGGGCCGATCGATTGGGTGCGGGTTTCTTCGTCGAATTGGAACATGGCAGTGGCGGGTCTCGCGTCGTGGCGCGAGTGTAGTGCAGCCGCAATCAGTCGAACTGTGGGGCGGCCTGCCTGACTTTCACTTCCAGCGCTTCCAGCCTGCGGTCACGAATGCCCAGTGCGCGCAGGTGCGCCACCGTGTCGAACAAATAGTCGCAGCAGCGTCCCAGCGGGCCGGCGCCTTTGGCCAGGTAGTGCGCGACGGTGTCTTCGTCCAGGCCAGGCACATAGCGCTCATGCGAGCGGTTGGCACTGAAGACGATACCGTGTGCGGCGCCCTGTGGCGTGCGGATGGGGGTCCAGACCGGCCGATAGGCAAGGGTGGCCATTTCGCGGCGCCACAGCACGTCGAGTTCCGTGCGCGCGGCCTCTGTGCTCAGCCGGTACGCCACGCCGGTGCAACTGCCGCCCGATTCGAGTGACAGCATCAGACCAGGGCGCTCTGGGCTGCCCCGGCCCGCACGAGACCACAAACAGAATTCGCGGTGATAACCGTGGATGCGGGCTACACGACGCTCAACGAAGTGGAAAGCCGGATTCCAGATAAGGGAACCGAAGGCGAATACCCAGACGTTATCGGTGTCGGGCGCGCTCGCCAGCATGGACTCGATCTGATCGGCGCGCTCGACATCGGTCATCAGTCGGACATCGGGTCCGAGCAGGGCACGGATGGAGGCCTGGATCGAGCCATCCAGGATGCTTTCGCGGGTCAGTTTGACGCCGGACATGATGAGATCAGGCTGGACACGTGGTTCAGGAAAGGGCGAAGCTTCATTGTGGCACGGCACGCCAGCGCCGCGCCGTGATCCCGAAGAACGCTGCAGCGAATGCGCTGGCCGAGCAGAACAGCAGGGTGAAGCCCTGCATGAAGGCATCGCGCTCGCGCGCAAGGTCCGACACCCCGCTCGCTTCGAATGCTTGCAGCAAGCCAAGCCAGATCGAAGCGCCCAACACGATCCCGACCGTGCGGGTGACCATGGTGAGGCTGCCCGCGACCCCGCGAGACGCGACCGGCAAGGTACCGATCACGAGGTCGCTGTAGGCGACCTGAAACAGACCGAGACCGAATCCGTGGACCAGCAGGCATCCCACCATGATCGCCGGCATCACGTCACGTGGCCACGCAGCCACCCCAGCCAGACCCAGCACGATGGCCACACCCGCCAGACCTGCCGCCTGCCGCGCTCCGATGGCTGCGATGCACCGCACCGCGAGGGTGGATCCCAACAACGACCCGACCGACCAGAGGGCGAGCATGGCGCCGCAGCTCATCGGATTCCACTGCAGGATGCGCAGCAGGAAATAGGGTGTGATCAGGGGCACGGCAAAGCAGGTGAACTGCACCACGATCCCGGCCAGGTTGATCACCTGAAAATCGCGGCTGCGTGCAATCGCTGTGGGTAAAAAAGGTTCCGGCATGGCACGTTCGCGTCGCGCAAACGCAGCCATCAGCATGAAACCTGCCAGGGCGACGGGCAGTGCAATCAGCCAGTCACGGGACTGGCTGATCAGCGCAGGAGCCAGCAGGATCAGCGCCATCGCGCCTGCCAGCATGCCCGATCCGGTCAGATCGAAAGGCTGCTGGGGTCGAGGCCGATTCGCGTCGATGCGCCTGGCGATCAGTGGCACACACAGCAGCGCGATCAGTGCAATCGGAATGCGCATGCCATACACCCCGCGCCACCCGAAACCTGCCAGGCACACGCCACCCAGTAGCGGAGCAGTGACCGCAGCCACCGCACTCATGGCCGCGTAGGTCGAGAGTGCCCAGGTGCGGCGTGAGGCGTCCACCATCAGCGTGGCCAGGGCCGGCGCGCATGAAAGCGTCAGTGCCACCGACACGCCTTGCAGGACCCTGGCAAACAACAAGAGGTCGTAACTCGGCGCGAAGGTGCACAAAGTGAAGGCCACGGCCGCCAGCAGCAGGCCGGCGCGGTACACCCGCACATGGCCGATGCGATCGCCCAGCGCGCCAAATCCAAGCATCAGACTGCCATACGTCAGCACGTAGCAGACCGCCACCCAGCGGATGTCGCGGGTGTTCAGCGCAAAGGCTTCGGTGATCGCGGGGAAGGCAACATTGACCGCGAAGTCCAGTGGCACAAGTGCCGTGCCCAGCCCGAGTGCCGCAAGGCCTGCAAGCGGCGATCGGGCCGTGGAGCTTGAGCCATCGGGATCAGCAGGCGTTCGATGCATTCAGGGCAGGCAGTGGACCACAGGCAGACGGCCGTGGAACGGGTTGACTGCCCCGATACCGTGCCGCAACAAGTCCGAGCTTACCCGTGTTGGCACACAGAGAGGTCGGCGCGCACTTGGCGGCGCGCGTGGGTCAATACTCGACTGCGTGCCCCTTGATGTAGGTCTCGAGGTACTGAATGTGCTGACCCTGCTGCGCCATGATGTCCTTGACGATGTCGCCAATCGACACCATGCCCACGACACGCTCGCCGTCCAGCACAGGCAGGTGGCGGATGCTGCGGGTCATCATGGTCACCATGCAGCGGTCCAGAGTGTCTGCAAGGCCAACCGTCAGAGGATTGCGAGACATGATCTCACTGAGATGCGTGGTGGCCGCATGGCGGCCAGGCAGCACCACCTTGATGGCGCAGTCGCCCTGCGACACGATGCCTACGAGCTGACCGTGATCGATGACGAGCACAGCGCGAATTTTGCGGTCGCGCATCATTTCCAGAGCCTGCAACACGGAGGCGCTGGATTCCAGCGAATAGACGTCGGCAGATTTTTGCTGAAGACACGACTTGACCGTGGACATGGCGATTCCTTTGGATGATCGAAGCGATGGCGGCACGCACGTCACCGAAATAGCCCGAGGCTGGATGCGATGCGCGCCGTTTGATCCCTGAGTCGCGGCTGCTTGTCCGTCTGACCCTTCAGGGTACTTCCAGAGTGAGCGGACGAGGCAATTCCCAAGGGCGCCGCTAGGCTATCGGTGCACCGGCCACCGCCGCCTCAGTGCCTGCACCAAGGGTCAGAGACGTCGCAAGCTACCTTCGCAATGGCCGTTTCACGATGTCTTGCGTGATGAGCGTCGCGGGATCGGGCCGCAAACTGAATGATGGCATCATGAAGGGTATTCATATGAAGGAGACAACCATGCCTGAAGCACTGATCATCGACGCCTGCCGTACTCCCCGTGGAATTGGCAAAGTGGGCAAAGGCGCATTGGCGGACATGCATCCGCAGCATGTGGCCGCCAGCGTTCTCAAGGCGCTCGCTGAGCGCAATGGCCTGAATACCGCCGAAGTTGATGACGTCATCTGGGGCACCAGCTCGCAGCGCGGCCCGCAGTCCAACGATCTGGCCCGCATGGCGGCGCTGGATGCCGGATTCGACATGCGTGCCAGTGGCGTCACCCTCGACCGTTTCTGTGGTTCTGGCATCACCTCAGTCAACATGGCTGCCGCGTCGATCATGTCCGGCATGGAAGACCTGATGATTGCCGGCGGCTCGGAAATGATGTCCATGACCGGTCGCCGCAGCCCCGAAGACGGTCCGAACATGATGGACGCCGGCAATCTGCGCCTGCGTGCCAAGCAGCCGCAGTCGCATCAAGGCGTGTGTGCCGATGCGGTGGCCACGCTCGAGGGTATTTCCCGCCAGGCGCTCGATGAGCTCGCGTTAGTCAGCCAGCAGCGTGCTGCACACGCCATTGCCAATGGTCACTTCAAGCGCAGCCTGGTGCCTGTGTACAAGGAAGACGGCAGCCTGGCACTGGACCACGAGGAATTTCCCCGTCCGCAGACGACCCTTCAGGGTTTGTCCGAACTCAAGGCCGCGTTTACTGCGCTGGCCGATGTGCAGCTGGATGACCGCGGCAACACGTTTCGCAGCCTCATTCAAGCCAAGTATCCCGGCCTCGACATCAAGCATGTCCACCATGCCGGCAATTCGTCGGGCGTGGTCGACGGGGCAGGCGCCGTGTTGCTCGCTTCCCCTGAGTACGCGAAAAAGAAGGGTTTGAAGGCGCGCGGGCGCATCGTCGCCATGGCCAACGTCGGCGATTGCCCCACGCTCATGCTCAATGCGCCGGTGCCTGCTGCCCGCAAGGTGCTGCAAAAGGCAGGACTCACGATCGATGACATCGATCTCTTCGAGATCAACGAAGCCTTTGCCGTGGTCGCCGAAAAATTCATCCGCGACCTCAAACTGAATCGTGACAAGGTCAACGTGAATGGTGGGGCGATGGCCCTGGGGCATCCTATTGGTGGCACCGGTTCCATCCTGATCGGCACGCTGCTCGATGAGCTCGAGCGGCGCGACCTGAAGCGTGGGCTGGTCACGATGTGTGCAGCGGGCGGCATGGCCCCGGCGATCATCATCGAACGTATCTGAGGCCCGTCGATGCAGGCCGATCCGATCGGGGGCGCAGCCCCGAACTTTGATGTGCTGATCATCGGAGCCGGCCTGTCGGGCTTGTATCAGCTGTATCGGGTGCGCGAATTGGGTTTGTCCGTGCACGTGATCGAAGCCGGCAGCGACGTGGGCGGCACCTGGTACTGGAACCGGTACCCGGGTGCCCGCTTCGACTCCGAGAGCTGGACCTACGGATTTTCCTTCTCGCCTGAACTGCTGCAGGAATGGAACTGGACCGAGCACTTTTCACCCCAGCCCGAAAACCTGCGCTACTGCCGTTTCGTCACCGACAAATTCGACCTGCGTCGCGACATTGCCTTTGGCCGGCGCGTCACCCGTGCGGATTGGGATGAGGCGTCGCGAAGCTGGCGCGTGTCCATCGACGATGGCCGCACGCTGACGGCACGTGTCCTCATTACAGCGATGGGCGCGCTGTCCGTGCCCACCCTGCCGCGCATCGCTGGCATCGACACCTTCGCGGGTCAGTCGTGTCATACCGCCAACTGGCCGCATGAGCCCGTGAGTTTTGAAGGCAAGCGGGTGGCGGTGATCGGCACGGGTGCCACGGGGGTGCAGACCATTCAGGAAGTGGCCAAAACGGCCGCGCATCTGACCGTGTTTCAGCGCACCCCCAACTGGTGTGCGCCGCTGCACAATGCCCCGATCACCGACGCTGAACAGCGTGACATCAAGTCGCGTTATGCCGAGATCTACAAGCAATGCCGTGAAAACGTGTCGGGCTTCATCCACCAGCCTGATCCGCGCAGTGCGCTCGAGGTTTCCGCGCAGGAGCGCGAAGCCTTCTGGGAGAAGCGCTACGGCGAACCAGGCTTCGGCATCTGGGTGGGCAACTTTCGCGACATCCTCACGAACCGTGCGGCCAATGCACTGATCTCCGACTTCATCGCCCGCAAAATCCGCAGTCGGGTGAAAGATCCCGTCACAGCCGAAAAACTGATCCCGAAACATCACGGGTTCGGAACGCGTCGCCTGCCGCTTGAGACGCGCTACTACGAGGTCTACAACCAGCCCAATGTTGATCTGGTGGATCTCACCGAGACGCCGATCGAGTGCATCACGCCTGCCGGTATCCGGTGCGGCGGCCGTGAGCAGGCGTTCGACATGATCATCTTTGCGACCGGGTTTGATGCGCTGACAGGCGCATACGACGCGATGGACATCCGGGGAACCGATGGCCGTTCACTGAAAGACCAATGGGCGCAGGGCGCGCGCACTTTCTACGGCATCCTGAACGATGGTTTCCCCAACCTGCTGATGGTCATGGGCCCCATGGGCTCGTTGGGCAATATTCCGCGCGCCATCGAATACAACGTCGAGTGGGTCAGCGGGTTGCTGCGACACATGCGCGATCAGCAGCGCGAGCGGGTTGAGGTGCCTCGCGCCGGCGTGGATGCCTGGATGGAAGTGGTGCGCAAGGCCTCCGAGGGCCTGTTGTCCAATGAAGTGAATTCGTGGATGACTGGGGTCAACTCCAACGTGGCCGGCCGTACCACACGTGTGCTGGCCCGTTACAGCGGGACTGGCCCTGAGTACCGCGCCCGGGCAGACGCGATTGCCGCAGGCGGATACGCAGAACTCGTATTCGGTTGAGCAAGACCCGGCCTTAGCTTGCAGAGGCCTCGCTCGGATCAATCATGTAAAGCCGGGCTTGCCGCCGCTTCCCCGATTGCGCCTGTGGCGCCTGTGCGCCGCTCTGAATCTGGTGGTGAGCCGCACGCACCAGCGCCAGCAGATCGGCCAGCGTGGGGGCCAGCATGGCTGCAATGTCCTTGGGCTGATAACTCAGTTCACTGGTGGAGCATTCCATCATCTCCAGCCAGGCACGCAGTTGTTCGCCACGTGCCAGGCCGGTTGCCAACAGATCGCTCGCTGCTGCGTCGCTGTACAGAAAGAGCGTGCCAGCCGGATCGGTTGGTCGGTCGAAGGGTTGCAATGAGTCGGGCGCGGGTCTGGTAGCCATGGGCGTCACCTTGAGGGTTGCAGTTCCTTACGCAGGAGTCATGCCAGCGCGCCGAGACCCCCATGATTCAAGGGTTTCGCAGGTTGTGTCGCGTTTTGAGTCCAAACGACACAGTGCGTTTGTGCGGTCAGATGCTCAGTTTTGCGACGTGACAGACCGCACATTTTTGCCCACAGCATGATGCTGTCCGGAGCAGCCAACTCAGATGTGTGACACCGACGATCGCCGCGGGCCGCGCGAGTCTGAGCCCGGCGCGGCCGACGTGGCTTTGCGCAACACCTCCAGATAGCTGCCAGCCACTTCCATGCGGTCGAGCAGGCCCTGTGCGCGCAGCATCCGGTGGGCACGCGCCAGCTTCCAGCACGGGGTGTAGGCAAAGAGATGGTGTTCGAGGTGGTAATTCACCCAATACGGCGCAAGGACCAGGCGCATCAGTGGTCCGGCATGCGTGGTCCGGGTATTGCGCAAGGGATCGTTGGCAGGCCCCACGACGGCATGCTCGGCGATGTTGCGCAATCGGCTGATCAGTTGGTACCAGGTGAGCATGGGCAGCACCCACAGCACCGGATAGAGCCACCAGACGCCCATCCAGGCGAGCGCGGCGAACAGGACGAGGTTACTGATGAAAAAACTCTTTTCGGCTTTCCAAAGGGCTGACATTCGATTCAGAACGCCTGTTGAGTCGCCCATGGCTGCCCGAAACTGTGCCGCCCGACGCTGATAGCCGGTCATACCCAGCAGGTCGCGAACGACTTTGCGCCGCAAGCTGAGGACCGTGATGGGGAATGGCGCCGACAGCATCAGGTCGGGGTCCTGATCCTGCTGCGTGTGCCGATGATGGCTCAGGTGGTAGGGGCGATAGAGCTTGAGGCTGGCTCCCACCGGAGCGCCACACAACCAGTGACCGATCCGATCATTGAGCGTTGAGTTTTCGAAGAGCAGCCGGTGCGAAGCATCGTGCATCAGGACGGCCAGGCCGAGTTGCCGATTACCAATGACCACAAACGCGAGCAGAAAGCTGAGCGGGTGCGGCCAGGCCACACACAGCGCCATGGCGCCGCCAATCAGCCCCCACGCATGCAGCACCAGATAGGCGCCCATGACATTGGAGCGTTGGCGCAACATGCGCGTGTCCTCGGCGCTCAGCGAGGGCAGCAGCGGCTGGGTGGCGTCCTGAGCGGTCTGCTCAAAGGCGGTCGACATCATGAGAAAGGCACCTGAGCTGTGCCGGCGAGCGCCCCGGCATTGCCGGGGATTGTCGCATGGTGCTCAGGGCTTCGGATTGGTGTCGCCGATGTCGTCCACGCGAAACAGCAGCATCATCCCGTAGTCCTCATGGAGCGTGTTGTGGCAGTGCAGACCCCCAGGCCACTGGAACTTGAGCGCGCAACATCACACGTTTCAGTTTCGGGGCTCGCGCGGCTGGAATAACGGCTCTGGCCGCAACAATGCCTGGCGTACGCCGCAGGCGTTCATCAAGGATCGACATGACCGAATCGACCGCGCAACAGGCGGGTATCACCCTGCCGCTGGCCGGCATCAAAGTAGTGGAAATCGCTCAGAACCTGGCCGGCCCGTATGCCAGTGAAATCCTGGCGACCCTAGGCGCGGACGTGGTCAAGATCGAGAGGCCCGAGGGTGGTGATGATGCCCGGGGGTGGGGGCCGCCGTTCTGGGAGGACACCGCCACCTCCTTTCACACGATGAACCGCAACAAGCGGGGCATCACGCTCGATCTGAAAGATCCATCGGCGATCGCCTGGCTCAAGGACTTTCTGACCGATGCGGATGTGCTGATCCAGAACCTGCGCCCCGGCACCATGGAAGAGATGGGGCTGGGTGCCGACACCGTCCGAAAGCTGAATCCTCGGCTCGTGTATTGCTCGGTCTGGGCCTACGGCCATACTGGCCCCATGAAGCTGCATCCGGGCTATGAGCCGATGATGCAGGCGTTTGCAGGGCTCTTCAGCGTGAATGGCCCCGACAGCGGCCCGACTGCGCGCATTGGCGTCCAGGTGCTGGATCTGGGCACCGGGGTCTGGACGGCCCTGGGGTGCATTGCCGCCCTGTTGCGTCGCCAATCAACAGGCCTGGGCGGCGAGGTGGACACCTCTCTCTTCGAGACCGCGCTGGGCTGGCTGAATGTCCATCTGGCCGCGTTCTCGGTCACGCAAACTCAGCCCGAGCGTCACCGCAGCGGCAATGCCAAGGTGGTGGTCTTCCAGTCTTTCGAGACATGTGACGGGGAAGTGGTGATTGCCGCGGCCAATGACCGACTCTTCGCCAAACTCGCCAAAGAAGTGGGCTTTCCCCAGTGGGCGAGCGATCCGCGATTTGCCAGCAATGCCTTGCGGGTGCAGCACAAGGCCGAGATCCTCGGGCCTATGGCCGAGGTCCTGCGTTCCGACACCACCGCGCATTGGCTTGAACGCCTGGAAGCGATTGGCGTGCCCTGCGCACCCATTCACGATTTGCAGGACGTCGTTGAGCAGCCGCAGACCGCTGCCATTGGCATGCTGCAACGCGTTCCGGGAACCGGGCTGGATGTGGTCGGCTTACCGGTTTCCTTCGAAGGCGTCCGCCCATCGATCCGTCGCCGGGCGCCTGCGCTGGGCGAACACAATCAAGAGGTCGGTGCGCCACTGGCCCGTACACAGAAAGGAGCATCCTGATGAGTCTGCAACCATCTCGCCGAGCCGTACTCACCGGCCTGGCCTCGCTGGCTGGCCTGTATCTGCCTCAAGGCGTCCGGGCGCAGCCCGGCAGCGGTAAACCAATGAAAATCATCGTGCCGTTTGCACCGGGCGGTTCGGGTGACATCACGGCCCGCATGTTGGCCGAGTACCTCACCCGCAAGACCAGCCAAAGCGTGGTGGTCGAAAACAGACCGGGTGCCAACGGCATCATTGGTGTCGAAGCAGCCAAGCGATCGCCAGCCGACGGCTCGGTGTTGATGTTGGCGACCACCTCCACGCATCTGGCCAATCCCAGCCTCTACAAGTCCTTGCCTTATGACCCGGAAAAAGATTTTTCTCTGGTGGGGCATTTCGGCGGTGGTTCCATGCTGGTGCTGGTTCGCCCCTCGGGCCCGTATAAGAGCCTGGCGGATCTGGTCAGCGCCGCCCGCGCCAACCCCGACAAACTGAATTACGGACACTTCAATGCGTCTTCGCACATCCCCGGTGCAATGGTTGGGCAACTAGCCGGAGTGAAGCTCACGCCCGTGCCCTACAAGCAGATCGGCAATGCCATGACCGACCTGATCTCCGGACAGCTGGATGTCATCTTTGTGGACAGTGTGGCCGGAGACAGTTACGCATCGTCGGGTCAGTTGCGAGCCATTGCCGCCCACGGTCAGCGCCGTTTGCCCAAGTATCCGAACGTGCCTCTGATCACCGAGACCTATCCGGGTTACAACGTCTCGGCAGGCATGCTGGGAATCGCGGTGCCGAAGGGCACGCCGCTGGCGGTTCAGCAGGCGCTCAATGATCTGATCAATGACGCGATCACCACCGACCCGATGAAGACAGCGCTGGAAAACTACGGGTTTCATCCGAAGCCCATGACACTGGCCGAGTTGGCGGCCTTTGTGTCCCGCGATCGTGCGCTGTGGAAAGAGCAGGTGGATCTGGCCGGGATTGTGCCGCAGTGAATCGCCATCGCGCCCCATGCCGGCATTTCAGAGCACCCGCTTAAGCACCTCGCGGGTCGAACCGGCGCCCGACGGTTCGGCGGTCAGGCCGCTGCTGCGGCTGACCGGTGGGGCCATGGCGCATTTCGAGTTGGGTGCGGGCAAGGTGTCACGTGCGGTGTGTCATCGAACGGTGAGCGAGCTCTGGTTCATCGTGTCTGGATGCGGGCAGATGTGGCGTAAAGAGGGGGAGCACGAAGAGTGCATCTCGCTGCACAGCGGGGTGTGTCTGAGCATTCCCTGTGGCACACACTTTCAGTTCAGGGCCACTGCGCAGGCGGCTGTCGTGGCGATCGCGGTCACCATGCCGCCCTGGCCTGGCTCGGAAGAGGCTTTCACGGTCGACGGCCCGTGGTCGTCTTCTGACACCGCACAGGACTAAGCCGACTCAGCCGGTTGCTGAAGTGCCCGCTCGATGAAGCGGCGCTTGACGGTGGTGCGCGGCACGCTGAAGTCAAACCAGCTGCGTACATCTTCCTCCAGCCCGATGCCATGCATGTAGTTGTAGAGCGCCTTGCGCAGCGCCGCACCCAGAGCGTCATGGTCGGTGCCAACCGGGTCGTGAAAGCCCACGTCATTGCGGGCAAAACTCACGGGCGGCAACGGCTGAAGGGTCACGCCGTAGTCTTGCGGGTTCAGGCCTACGGGCGAGTGCACCGTGCAGACGAAGCGGTGAAAAAATCCGCTGCGAATGCAGCCTTGCTCAAAAAGCTGACGCACGTATTCCAGCGCATCGACCGTGTCCTGCACGGTTTGCGTGGGAAATCCGTACATCAGATAGGCATGCACCAGAATGCCTGCATCGGAGAAGGCCCGCGTCACCCGCGCCACCTGACCGACCGACACGCCTTTTTTCATGAGGCTGAGCAGCCGATCGGAGGCCACCTCGAGTCCGCCTGAAACCGCGACGCACCCACTCTCGGCCAGGAGTTCGCACAGCTCCGGTCGGAATGTTTTTTCGAACCGAATGTTCCCCCACCAGGCAATGCCGGTTTGGCGAGCGATCAGTTCCTGAGCGAGGGCCTTGAGCGCTTTGGGCGGCGCGGCTTCATCCACGAAATGAAAGCCAGTCTGCCCGGTTTCAGCCACGATCGCCTCGATCCGGTCCGCCAGCAAGGCAGCCGATGCCCCTTCATAGCGCGAGATGTAATCCAGACTCACGTCGCAAAAGCTGCATTGCTTCCAGTAGCACCCTTGTGCCACGGTTAGTTTGTTCCAGCGCCCATCGCTCCACAGACGGTTCATCGGGTTGAGCATGTCCAGCAAGGACAGGTAGCGATCGAGCGGCAAACCGTCCCAGGTCGGTGTGCCCACATCCGTGAAGGCAATGTCCGGTTCGGGAAAGTGTATGTACTGCACTAAGCCGCTGAGCGGGTCGCGCAGATAGGTGCGCACCAGCCGCTGGCGCGAGCGCTTGCCCTGGATGTGCTCCAGCAAGGCGAGCAGCGGACGCTCGCCCGCATCCAGCGTGACGAAGTCGAAGTAGTCGAATACGCGCGGTTCGCTCAACTGACGCAGTTCGGTATTGACGAACCCGCCGCCCAGAACAGTGACGATCTGCGGGCAGTGTGCCTTGATGGTTTGCGCGATCCTGAACGCCGCATAGACCGTGCCGGGAAAGGGCACTGAGATCAGCACCACTGTGGGTGCATGCCGTGTGATCTTCTCGAGGGTCAGTGCCTGCAGCCGCTCGTCCACCAGATTCGTCGGGGCAGACAAGGCCTGGTGCAGCAGATCGAACGTGGGTTGGCTTGCCGCCAGCGACTCGGCGTAGCGCACAAATTCAAAGCGCGGGTCGATCGCCTCGCGTAGCACATCTGCCAGATCGTTGAGATACAGCGTTGCCAGATGCTTGGCCCGCTCCTGAATGCCCAAGGCCCCGAATGCCCAGCCCAGGGGGTCCTCGCCCGCTTCGCTCACATACACATCCAGGGAGGCAAAGCGGCTGCCTTCAGGCAGATAACGACGGGTGACGATACGGTGGGCGAGCGTCGGGTCGCGTCCTTGCAGAAAGGCGATGACCGGACCGATGGTGCTCAGGTAGCGATCGTGCTGCGCCATGAACTGGCTCACACGGCTGCTGACCGCTTCGGGTGCCAGGGACGCGATCTGGCGCGCGATCGCCTTCAGTCCATCGGGGCTGAGCAGGGACAGAACGAGCTCAAGCGCCAGGTCGGCCTGATCGGCCTCAAATCCGCGCGCGCGCAGGAACCCGGTGAGGTAGGCAGTGGACGGGTAGGGCGTGTTCAGTTGCGTCATCGGAGGGATGAGCGCAAGCACGCGAAGCGCTGCAGGCTGCATGGTGGGCGGACCGGGCGGTGCCGATCGGCACGCAATCCGCCATTATCCCTGCAGCCCGGCCGGGCTGCGGGTTCAACCCTGTGTCAGCTCCAGACCAGCGAGGGTGCCGTCTTTGCGCCACGCATTCCACATGCGGATGAACACCATCGGGCCGCGCCAGAACTGGGAGTTACGCGCGGTGCGCTCGTTGGGTTTGCCTTCGTTGTTGTAGTAGCCAGGCGTGCACTGATTCAGGAACGGCTGGCGCGCCCGCGACAGGGTGACGATGGTTTGCACCCAATCGGCTTCCGCCTGTTCGCTGGCTTCCACAGTCCGCACGCCGCGCTCCTTCACCGTTTTCAGCACATAGGCAATGTGATGCGACTGCTCATCGAGCATGTGCTGAAAGTTGGCGCTCTGACCGGACTGCTGCGTCGTCATGACGAACATGTTCGGGAACTGTCGCGTGAACAGGCCATGGAAAGTCTGTGCGCCGCCCTTCCACTTCTCGGTGAGAGTCATGCCCTGGCGACCCGTGACCTCAAAGCCAAGCCGCCGGGTGAAATCGGTACCCACCTCGAAACCGGTGCCGAAGATCAGACAATCCAACTCGTATTCACGGCCGGCCACCACCACGCCGCGTTCGGTGATGCGCTCCACGCCCTGGCCCTGCGTGTCGATGAGGTGCACATTGGGTCGGTTGAACGTGTCCAGGTACTGATCATGAAAGCAGGGGCGCTTGCAGAACTGGTTGTACCAGGGCTTGAGCGCGTCGGCGGTGCCCCGATCCTTCACGACCGCATCGACACGGGCGCGCACCCGCTCCATCTTGGCGTAGTCGGCCAGCTGAATCAGCTCTTCAGTGTTGGCAACGGTCTCGCCTGCAGCAGACTTCTTGCGCGCAGCCAGCAGGATATTGCCGATGAGATCGGTCCATCCGTCATCGACCAGATCCACATCGAACTTGCCACCCGAAATGACGGCTGTGAAATTGTCCATGCGCTCGCGCTGCCAGCCGGGCTTCAAACCCTTGACCCACTCGGGGTCGGTGGGTCGGTCGTTGCGCACATCGACCGATGAAGGCGTGCGCTGAAACACATAAAGCTCTTTGGCGCCGGCGCCCAGATGAGGCACACACTGCACGGCGGTGGCACCGGTACCAATGATGCCCACGCGCTTGTCTGCGAGCCCGGACAGGCCGCCCATCGATGAACCGCCGGTGTAGGCATAGTCCCAGCGGCTGGTGTGAAAGTGGTGCCCCTTGAAGCTGTCCACGCCAGGAATGCCGGGCAGCTTGGGCAGGTTCAGCGGACCGCCCGCCAGGACCACGAAACGCGCACGCAACACGTCGTGGCGGTTGGTGCTGACCTGCCAGCGGGATGCGTCTTCCAGCCAGCGCATGTCGGTGATCACCGTCTGGAAGATCGCGGACCGATACAGATCGAAATGACGGCCGATTCGCCGCGAATGCTCCAGAATTTCGGGTGCCCGTGCGTACTTGGACACTGGCATGTAGCCGGTCTCTTCCAGCAGCGGCAGATAGATGTAGCTCTCGGTGTCGCAGGCTGCTCCGGGGTAGCGGTTCCAGTACCAGGTGCCACCGAAGTCTGCTGCTTTCTCGATGATGCACAGGTCTTCATAGCCGGCGGCACGCAGCCGGGCTGCCGCAAGCAGACCGCCAAATCCGCCGCCCACCACCAGCACATCCATATCCCGCACGATCGGGTCGCGTGTGAAGTGCGGCTCGGCGTAAGGATCATCCAGGAGATGGTCGAAGCGGCCCTTCACTTCGACGTACTGATCATTACCGTCGTCGCGCACCCGACGGTCGCGCTCCTCATCGTAGCGGCGACGCAGTGCAGCGGGGTCGAATCCGAGTCCTTCGGCCGTGGTGGAGTGCAGGGCGGTATCGGTCATGATTGGGTGTCCGCAGAGTCAGGTGGGAGGCCATGCGCAGGTCATGGCGATCGTTGAGTGTAGGCCGGCCTGTGTGTGCCGGCCCAGTGCGTGGCTGGTTTGCGAAATTGCATCCCGGCCACGGTTCGGCAGACCGGGCGTACAACCCTGCGCGATACTGCGCGGTATCGAAGCACCCCACCGCACGCCCTGTGTGCCGGTGGCCCCTCCTTCAATGCATCATCTGAGCGCGCCATTTCGCCTGAGACAGGCAGACGTATGAACACTCGCCCCCGAACGCCCTCGCGCAAAGCCACTGTGCAGGTTCAGGTTGAGCCGTGCGGTGATGACTGGGTGATGGTCGACTGGTCATCCCACCCGCAGGCCAACGTGGCCGCGCGCGCGCTGGCGGCGCATGTGCGCGCAGCGCCTCCGCCCTTTTGTGCCGAGGCAGTGGCCGGCGTGCGCACCTTGGCCGTACGCCTTCGCAGCGATACCGCCCGTGTCACGCGTGCTTCGCAGCGGGCGGCAGCCCTCGACTGGTTGCGCGAGGTGGCGCCGCAAGCCTTGGACTGGCAAGCCCCTTCGGGTAAGGAGGTGGTCTTGCCAGCGTGCTACGACCTGGTCATGGCCCCCGATCTGGAGGAGGTTACGCGGGCCACCGGGCTGTCCGTGGCGCAGGTGGTGAGCCTGCACAGCAGCAGCGTGTTCACGGCTGAGGTCGTCGGATTCATGCCGGGATTCGCCTACCTGGGGGGGCTGGATGCCCGACTGAAGCTTGACCGCCGGTCCGTCCCCCGTCCTCGCGTGCCCGAGGGCGGCATCGCGATCGCAGGCCTGCAGACTGCGGTCTATCCCAACCCCACGGCGGGTGGCTGGCACCTCATCGGGCGATGTCCGTTGCGTCTCTTCGACCCTGCCCGTGTGACGCCTGCGCTGATGGCTGAGGGCGACACGATCCGCTTCGAGCCGATCGATCAGGCGATGTTCGATCGCTTGTGGGCACAGCGATGATTTCACCCCTGCGCAGACCGGTGCTGGAGGTCCGCAAGGCGGGGCTGCTCGATAGCGTGCAGGATCTGGGGCGCCCAGGTCAGGCCGCGATCGCCCTGTCCCGGGGTGGTGCAATGGATCGAGATGCCTTCACGCTCGCCAATGCGTTGGTCGGCAACCCTGCCTGGGCGGCTGGCCTGGAAATCACCGGGCCGGGACCAACTGTGTGTGTGCACTGCGATACCTGGTTGGCCAGCGTGGGTGCCGACCATGGGGTGTCAGCGTCCGATGGGCAGACTGGCTCCCGTTTCGTTCCAATGAAGACGCAGCGCCCGGTGTTCGTGCGGGCAGGCAGCGTGTTGCGTTGGCAGTCACCACAGGCTGGTTGGCGCAGCTGGTTGGCCGTGGCGGGTGGTCTGGACATGCCGAAGGTGATGGACAGCCGCAGTGCCCATCTGGCCGCCGGGATCGGACCTCAACGTATCGCGGCAGGTCAGCAGCTGGCACTGGCAGAAGACGCCGAGGCACTGGCACATGTACGCGCGCAGTGTGTGCTCGGGCCCCTCGAGGAGGCGGTCGTTGGCCGAGGCCCCCGATGGCAGTTGGCTGGCAATCTGCCGCACACCTGGCCGCATATCGACATGCCCGTGTTGCCGGGCCGGCACCTGCATGCCCTGTCAAACAGTGCGCGTGAGCGGCTCTTGAACCAGACCTGGAAGGTGAGTGCGCAAAGCAACCGGCAGGGCCTGCGCCTGCAGGGTGAGCCCATCGAGACGAGCGGCCTGCCGCAATTGGCCAGCGAGCCTGTCTGTTTCGGCACGGTACAGTTGCCGCCTGCCGGTGAGCCGGTCATTTTGCTGGCCGAACATCAGACCACCGGAGGCTATCCTCGGGTGCTGGAGGTGGCCAGTGCAGCCGAAGGTCTGCTGGCGCAGGCTGGTGCCGGCTGCCTGATCCGATTTCGGTTGATCGGGCTGGATGAGGCCGATGCGCTCGCTCAGCAACAGGCACGCATGCTGCGCCAGCGACTGATCGGCATCGAGCAGGCCTGCCGCTATCCCACCACATGAGGGTGTACGCCATGCATGACCAACGCGTTGATTTGAATGCCGACATGGGCGAAAGCTTTGGCGCCTGGCACATGGGCAGCGACGAGGCCCTGATGCCGTGGATCACATCAGCCAACATCGCCTGCGGGTTTCATGCAGGGGACCCCGCCACGATTGCCGCCACCGTGAGCCTGGCCCTGCAGCACGGCGTAGCCATTGGCGCGCATCCGAGCCTGCCTGATTTGCAGGGGTTCGGTCGGCGCACCATGCAGGTCACTGAAGACGAGGTCTATCAGATGACGCTGTATCAGGCAGGCGCCGTGCGAGCCTTCGCTGACGCCGCCGGTGGGCGATTGCATCACCTGAAAGCGCATGGCGCGCTTTACAACATGGCAGTCAAGGACGCAGCGCTGTCGCGCGGACTGGTGCGCGCGGTCAAAGCGTTGGGCGACGAGGTCCAGATCTATGTGCTGGCGGGCAGCATCATGGAGACGCTGGCCCGCGAGGCCGGTCTCATCGTGCGCTGTGAAGTGTTTGCCGACCGACGTTATATGCCCGACGGCACCCTTGCCCCACGCCATCGACCTGATGCACTGATTACCGACGAGGCCGAGTCGGTGGTGCAGGTCCTGCGGATGGTCGGCGAGGGTTCACTCGTGGCGGTCGATGGCACGGTTGTCAAAGTGCAGGCGGACACGGTGTGCATTCACGGCGACAAGCCCACGGCCGTACCGTTCGTGCAGGCACTCAGGCGCGCACTGGCGGGCGCGTCGGTGCAGGTGTTACCGGCCTGATGCAGGGTCGATGCGATCGGGGTCAGCCGTTGTTGAACGCCGAGGCAGTGCCGCTGCGCCACTTGTATGAAGACGATCGCCTGCTGATCATCGATAAGCCTGCCGGGCTGCTGGTGCATCGCAGCGCGCTGGATGCGCACGAGTCGGATACGGTCCATGCGCGTTTGCTGCGCGAAACCGGGGTGCGGTTTCACCCTGTGCATCGGCTCGACAAAGGCACCTCGGGGGCGCTGGTGCTGGCGCGGGATGCCGAGGCGGCCCGCCTGCTGGGCAGCGCGTTCGAGTCAGGCGAGGTGACCAAACACTATGTGGCGCTGGTACGCGGCTGGCCATGCCCTCAGGGGCTGATCGACCATCCCTTGGCGCGGGACCCGGAGCGCCCGTCTGCGGGTCAGCCGATGCGGCCTGCTCGCACCCGCTGGACGACGCGCACCCGACTCGAATGGCCGTTTGCCGTGGATGCGCGACATCCCAGTTCGCGTTACGCGCTGGTCGATATCCATCCCGACACCGGTCGACGCCACCAGATTCGCCGTCATTTCAAGCATATCGGTCATCCGTTGATCGGCGACAGCACGCATGGCAAGGGCGCACACAACCGCGCCGTGGCCGCCTGGCTCGGGACGGCGCGATTGTGGTTGCATGCGAGCTCGATCACCTTGGCGCATCCCAATGATGGCGCACCACTGACTGTGCAGTCCTCTCTGGGCGCCGAGTGGATGGCCCTTGAGCCTGGTGCGCTCGCATGCGACGGCATGTTGCGCGCGGCATGCTACGGTGCGAGTCCTCTTACGACCCCGTTGCCGCTGTGAGTGCACGCCCCCCATCACCTGCTCTGCCCACTGAGCCTGCCTTTGCAGCGTTGGGGCTGACACCGCCCCTCTTGCAGGCCTTGAAAGACGTCGGGTATGCGCAGGCATCACCCATTCAGATTGCGACCATTCCATTGATGCTGGCGGGCCGTGATCTATTGGGACAGGCGCAAACCGGCACCGGCAAGACGGCCGCCTTTGCACTGCCGATTCTGTCCCGGCTGCAACTGAGCGTGCGCACACCGCAGGCCCTGGTGCTTGTGCCCACGCGAGAACTGGCCCTGCAGGTCACCGACGCTTTTCGCACCTATGCCACGCACCTTGAGGGGTGCGAGGTGCTGGCCCTGTATGGCGGCCAGAGCTATGCGCCGCAACTTGCGGCACTCGAGCGGGGCGCGCAGGTCGTCGTCGGCACGCCGGGCCGGATCATCGATCACCTGGATCGTGGCACGCTGAAGCTGCGCAGCCTCAAGACGGTGGTGCTCGACGAAGCCGATGACATGCTGCGTATGGGTTTCATCGAGGACGTGCAGCGCATCCTGCGCGATACGCCACGAGACCGCCAGACCGCGATGTTTTCGGCCACCCTGCCTCCTGAGGTGGGGCAGCTGGCGCAGGCTCATCTGCGCGACCCGGCACAGGTGAGCGTCTCGGGTCAGGCCCGCGCCGCCGATACGGTCCGACAGCGTTATTGGCAGGTCAGCGGCATGAGCAAGGTGGATGCGCTGGTACGTATCGTGGAAACCGAAGCGGTCGATGCCATGATCGTGTTCGTGAAGACCCGTGAGGCCACGCAAGCCTTGGTCGAGCAGCTCCACGAACGCGGTCTGGATGCAGCCGCGCTCAGCAGCGATCTGCAGCAAAGCGAGCGCGAGCAGACCGTTGCGCAATTCAAGCGCGGCGAGGTGGATGTTCTGGTGGCCACTGATGTGGCAGCACGTGGCCTGGATGTGGACCGGGTCAGTCACGTGCTCAATTTTGATATGCCGACCGGGCCCGAGAGTTACACGCATCGCATCGGTCGCACGGGCCGTGCTGGCCGCTCGGGCGATGCGATCCTGTTCATCACGGCCCATGAGCGCGACAAAGTGACTGCGCTGGAACGCGCAGTCGGCCAGACCATCGAACCCATGAAGATGGCGTCCAGTGCCGTGCTCAATGCGGCGCGTATTGCCCGCTTCAAGGCGGCGCTGTCACAGGTGATGGCTGATGGCTCGCATGAGATGTTCCTGCCGATCGTGCAGGCCTATGCGCGCGAACACGGCGCAAGTGGTACCGATATGGCGGCGGCCATTCTCAGCCTGGCGCAGGAGGGTGTGCCGCTGATCCTGGAGCAGCGCAGTGGCGGCAAACAAGCGGTCTCTGCACGCCCGGATGTGTCAGTGAGTGCTGATCAATCCCCGACAGACCCTTCCCGAGGGACGTTGGATGGCGCCGATGCGTCGCATCGATCGCCGGCTGCGCAGGGGATTGACGATGACGTCGAGCACACGACGCCCAGCGCGGTACAACCTGAATCGGCCGTGGCCTTCAAGGCGTACCGGATCGAAGTGGGGCACACGAGCGGGATCAAGGCCACCAACCTGCGTGATGCGCTTGCGCGAGAATGCCGGATCGAAGCGCGCTTCATCGGGCGCCTGCAGATGTTCGATATCTTCAGTTTGGTGGAGTTGCCTGGGGATCTGCCCAACAAGCGCCTGAAACATCTGGTCAGTGCGCGCGTGGCGGGTAAGCCCTTGCAGATTCGCCCGACCGATGAGCTGCCGCAGGCCCTGCGGCCCGAGGCCAACTGAGGCGTTTCAGCGCATCGTCAGTTCAGGCAAATCCCAGCACCACCCGGCGTGTGCGCGCTGATTTTTTCTCGATCTTGGTGACCATCATCCGGCCGATGTCCGCGGTATTGGTGACATGCGTTCCGCCACAGGGCTGCAGATCGACGCCCTCGACCTCCAGCACGCGGATACGGCCCAGACCGCGAGGCGGCTGAACGCTCATGCTACGAACCAGCCCGGGGTTGGCGTCGAGCTCTTCCTCAGTGATCCAGCGGTGTCGTACCGGATGGGCCTCGGCAATTAGCCGGTTCAGTCCTTCCGTGAGCACATCCTTGTCCAGTGGCTCGGTCATGTGAAAGTCCAGGCGCGCGTACTCGGCGGTGATGGAGCAGCCATCGACCGGGTGCGGTACCAGAGCGCACAACAGATGCGTGGCGGTGTGAAAGCGCCGATGGGCCAGGCGACGCACGGCGTCGATGCGCGCCGTGACCCGAGTGCCGACTACGAGCCTGGACAAGTCGGTGCCCACCGCAGCGACATGCGCAATGGAACCTGGGTGCTCTTTGTGTTTTCGGGTGTCGACGATGGCGACCGTGCTGCCGTCGGGCAGCGTCAGTGTGCCGGCATCGCCTGCCTGCCCGCCGCCCAGCGGATAGAACACGGTGCGGTCCAACACGATGCCCGCCTCGTCTACTGCAATGACGGAGGCAGTGCACTCAAGCAGGTCGGCATCTTCCCTGAACAGTTCTTCAGTCATGTGGCTTTGCAGTGAAAGGGGCGGGCCATGCATCGAACTGCTGGATGCCAGACCGCACCGTGGACGCTCATTTCTTGAGGATGGTGCCCCATTGGCCGATCCAGGCATTGCTCTGTGCATCGACCTTGGGAACTCTGATCTGGGTGTCAGTGGGGGTCCACAGCGCGGCAGAACCGAAAGTGCCTTTCGCATGGCACTCGGTTTTCTGATCGCACAGACCGTCTTTGCACCCGGCCCGCCAGGCATCACCAAATTTCTTTTCGACGCTGAAACCCGAGCAGCTCTTGTCGGCCGAGCACTTGTTGATGCAATCGCGCATCGATGCCTGGGCCCAGGTGCCGTTAGGCAGACCGAATTCGTTGGGGATCAGTCGGGCGGGCACCCACGAATAGGCGCCGTCTGACACGGACTGCGCTGCCGCACTGAACGGGACGCACAGGACGATACTGATGCCGCACGCGATGCGAATGAAACGATTCATGATGGGTCTCCCACTCAGATTTCCAGATTATCGATCAGCCGTGTGCTCCCCAACCGGGCCGCTCCGAGGACCACGGCGGCATCACCGGGGCGCAGCGGCTGCAGATCGTGCTGTCGGCGTGCGGTCAGGTAATCGGGCGTCCAGCCGCGTGCAGTCAGCGCGTGCATCTGCTCGGCCTCTACTGCAGCCAGGTCAGGGTGCCCAGCCCGGACAGCCTGCGCGATGCGCTGCAGCGCCTGCGACAGTTGGACCGCTTCAGCGCGTTCGACTGGACTAAGGTAACCATTGCGCGATGACAATGCCAGGCCGTCGGGGGCACGCTCGGTTTCGCCTGCAACGATTTCGATCGGCATGGCGAACTGATCGACCATGCGACGAATGATCATCAGTTGCTGGTAATCCTTCTTGCCGAACACGGCTACCCGCGGCTGTACGCAAGCAAAGTGTTTCATCACCACGGTGCACACGCCGGTGAAGAAACCAGGGCGAAAATGACCTTCCAGGATATCGGCCAGCTCCGCGGGTGGGTGCACGGTGAAGGTTTGTGGTTCGGGATAGAGCTCGCGTTCGTTGGGTGCAAAGAGCACGTCGCAACCCGCCTCGCGCAGCCTGCTGCAGTCGGCCTGCCAAGTACGCGGATAGCTGTCGAAGTCTTCGTGCGGGGCGAACTGCAGCCGGTTCACGAAAATGCTCACCACTGAGACATCACCCAGGGTGCGGGCACGGGTCAGCAGCGCAATATGGCCGTCATGCAGGTTGCCCATGGTGGGCACGAAAGCAGGGCGCCGGTATGCAGCGAGGTGATCGCGCAGCTCGGCGATGGTGTGGGCGATGTGCATGGCAGGTCTTTACCAGGCGTGTTGCGCATCAACCGGAAAGCTGCCGTCCTTGACTGCTTTCACATACGTCTCGATGGCCTCGCGCACACCGCCTGCGCCGTCCATGAAGTTGCGCACAAATTTGGGGTTCTTGCCGAGGTTGATCCCCAGCATGTCATGCATGACCAGCACCTGGCCTGCCGTCGCGACGCCGGAGCCGATGCCGATCGTGGGGCATCGGGGCAACTGCTGGGTCAGGCGTGCCGACAGTGCAGCAGGGACCATCTCCAGCACCAGCATGGTCGCGCCCGCATCCTGCAATTCCAGTGCATGGCGCGTGAGTTGAGCAGCCGCTTCTTCGGTTTTGCCCTGCACCCGGTAACCTCCCAGGGCGTGCACCGTTTGCGGCGTGAGTCCCAGGTGCGCGCACACAGGAATGCCTCGCTCCACCAGAAAGCGCACGATGTCGGCTGTCCAGCCGCCGCCCTCGAGTTTGACCATGTGTGCGCCCGCCTGCATCAGTGCTGCAGCGCTGCGCAGCGCCTGTTCACGCGATTCCTGATAACTGCCGAAGGGCAGATCGCCCACCAGCCACACGGTGCCCTGCACGCGACGCACACCACGCGCCACACTTTCCACGTGGTAGCACATGGTTTCCAGGCTCACGCCCACCGTGCTGGACAGCCCTTGGCAGACCATCCCCAATGAGTCGCCGACCAGGATCACTTCGATGCCAGCCGCATCGGCCACCGCTGCGAAGGTGGCGTCATAGGCGGTGAGCATGGCGATCTTTTCGCCGCGCGCATGCATCTCGAGCAATCGGGGCAGGCTCATCGGGCGCCGTGCCGGCGGGGCTGCGTGCACCGGCAGCGAACCGTAGGGCGTGGATGATGACGCCGTGCCCGCAGTGGGGCCGGGAGTCGATGAGGCGGCTGCGCCTGGCGCGGTCGTCGTGGTCGAATTCAAAGCATGCTCCTGTGAGAGGGCTGTCAGGCTACCGCACCAAAGCCTGAGGTCGATGAAAATGCCCTAGTGTGAGGGCCGGCGAAGCCAGATGGGGTGAGACGGCTCGCCTTGCAAGGCCCTTTGAGCGCAGCGTGTATTGAAGTTTCCGATGGAGAGTAGCCGATCGAATCACAGACGCTTGCCCAGACTGATGACCTCATCCGAGCCATAGCCGAGTGAACGCCAGAAGGCCTGCGCCCCGGTGTTGGCATCGAGCACCTGAAGATTGATCTTGGGGCAGCCGCGCAAGCGAAGTTCGGTTTCAGCATGCGCCACCAGCCTGCGTCCCACTCCGCTTCGCCGATGAGCCGGGTCAACGCCCAGCGAATAGATCCAGCCACGATGGCCGTCGTAGCCTGCCATCACGGTGCCCACCACGTCTGGGCCATCCAGTCCCAGCCAGAACAGTTCATCTTCAAACGCCAGTTTGCGCAGGATGTTCGTGCGCGGATCGCGTTGCGGATAACGCGCGTCGTTGTACTCGGGAAAGACACGTGCCCACAACCCAATCACAGGCTCGAGATCGGCATGGGTGACTGCTCGAATGTGCATCACTTCAATGCTCACGCCACGGTGGGAAACGTTCTGAAACGCGCAGCATACTGGCTCGCGCGAGGGTGCAGGTCGGGGAGAGCAATGTCCTGATAGGATCGGCGCACCCATCGGGCAACGTCTGTGCACGGATTTGGGCATGCGTTGATGCACGCGTTGATGCACGCTGTGGCGCCCATCTGGCTGCCGTCCAACCATCTCAGGGAGATCTTCGATGAAAGTCTATTACGCCCCGAACACGCGCGCCGTTCGTACCGTCTGGCTGTTGAACGAGCTGGGCATGGAGCATGAACTGGTGCGCTTCAAGCTCGGAGACAAGGCGATGCGCTCGCCCGAGTACCTGTCCATCAACCCCAATGGTCGGGTGCCCACGCTGGAAGATGGCGATGTGCGCATCTCGGAAAGTACTGCCATCGCGCAGTATCTGGTGGCGCGTTATGGAAAAGGGAGGCTGGTTCCCGAGGTCTCGTCGCCGGAGTTTCCTGTGTATCTGCAATGGCTGCATTACGCTGAGGGCATGATCATGCCCCCTGTCAATACGCTGGTGGTCGAGACCATCTTGCTGCCGCCGGAGCGGCGCAGTGAAGCCAACGTTGATCGGGCGCGCAAGCTGCTGATTCGAACCCTGACTGCTGTGGAAGCCCATATGCAGGGCCGCGATTACCTTGCCGGCGAGTTCAGTGCTGCCGATACGGTCACAGGCCATGCATGCATCGTGGCGTCGCGATTGGGCGCGGACCTTTCTGCACTGCCGAATACGGCCGCCTACACACAGCGCCTGCTGGCACGCCCGGCGCTTCAGAGCGCCTGGGACGCCTGAGGCGTTTGCTCGCCTGCGCCTTCACTTGTTCAGGCGAGCCGCTCTACCATTTCAGGACCGCCTTCGCGGCAGGGCGTTGGCGATAACGTTCATCCCAAGCTCGCAGCCTCGGCCTGTCTCCAATCAGATCGGCCTGAATAAAGCGCAAGAACTGGAAAGCGGCCTGCAGCGTGCAGTCGGCGATCGAGGGCCGTTCGCCCATCAGCAGGTGGCGGCCATCGGCCAGCAGTGACTCCAGGTGATTGAGCGGCAGCTGCAGCTTGTCTTCGATGGATTGCGCCAGTACCGGGTCTGGGGGCAGCCCCAGAGGCGACTTCTTCGCGTGCACATAGCCTCCCATGGGAATGGCGATGCGCAGTTCGACGACTCGCTCAAGATCCCGAGCACGAGCGCGCTGCTCAGGATCGGCGCCCATCAATGCGCCTTGCGGGAAGCGCTCCTCCAGGTACTCCATGATCACGAGCGATTCGATCAGATAGCCACCATCGTCGAGTTCCAGCACCGGCAGGGTACCGAACGGGTTGCGTGCGAGGTGCTCAGGTTCCCGATGCCGACCTTTGAGCGTGTTGACCACGATCTGCTCGATGCCCAATGAGGCGCCGAGGGCTTCCCGCTCGGCGATGTAGAGCATGACTTTGGTGGGGTTGGGTGCCAAGGGCACCATGTAGAGCTTCATCAAACAAGGTCTCCAGTCGGTTCGGGTGCATGCCACACCACAGGCAGTGCACCGCGGGGGTCAGTCAGCCCTTAGTCAGCCTTTAGTCCGGTCTCTGAGACCATCTTCGTCCAGACCTGCAGCTGCTCGCGCTGATAGCGTGTGGCTTCTTCGCGACTGGATGGAATGGCTGTGATGCCCCGACGCAGCAGAGCGTCCCGCACCTCTGCTGTTTTCAGGATCGGTACCACTTCGCGATTCAGTCGATCGAGGATGTCGTGGGGTACACCGGCTGGGGCGGTCAGTACCCACCAGCCGGAAAAATCGGGCGGTGTGGGAAAGCCTGCTTCCGCATAGGTGGGCACATCGGGCAGCAGGGGATGGCGCTGCGCAGTGGGCACTGCCAACGGGCGGATCTTGCCCGTCTGAATCATGGCCTGCGCCGAGCTGATATCGGCGACTGCGTACTGAACATGGCCCGCGGCCAGGTCGGTGATGGCGGGTGGCACCGATTTGTATTGGGCATGCGCAATATTCAGTCCATTGGCCTTGACGAAGTGACCCATGAACGAAATGCCACCGGTATTGCCGCTGCCGTAACTCAGCTTGCCCGGATTGGCGCGAATGTGCTCTGCGGCCTCACGCAGCGTTTTGGCGGGAACGGTGGACGATGACAGAAACACGTAAGACAGGGAGGCCACCAGCGTGATGTAGCTGAAGTCCTTGAGCGTGTCGTAGGTCAGGCCTTCGCTCATGCCGCCTGGGCTGGCGGCCAGGCCCGAGTTGGTGAGCAGACCCAAGGTGTAGCCGTCAGGCGCCGAGCGTGCGATTTGCGTGGTCCCAATCGTGGAGTTGGCCCCAGGGCGATACTCGATCACGATCGGTTGCTTGAGCACCTGCGACAGCGGCTCGGTGAAGGAGCGTGCCAAGACATCAGAGGCCGAACCGGGACCAAAGGGCAAGACCAGCTTGATGGGTCGGTTAGGCCAGGCCGATTGGGCGAAGGCAGAGGGCGCGGCCGATGCAGCGAGACCGGCCATCAGACCCGATAGCGTGCGGCGTCGTAGATTGATCATGAAGACTCCAGAAGAATGAAAGGTCACAGGATGTGCAGACCTGAGGTTGGCCATCGTGCGGACGGGTTCAGCGCCCGCCTTGGGCGTCGTCTACACGCACCGTGGTGCCGGTGACAAATTCCGAGGCCGGCGACACCAGAAAGAGCAGGGTGCTGTCGAGTTGGGCCGGATCGCCCAGCCGCGGACGAGGGAAGTTCTTGGTGATGTCGCCCATGCGAGTCAGCATCCCATCCATCATCTCCGACGAGAACGCGCCGGGTGCGATGGCATTGACGTTGATGTGATAGCGCGCCCATTCCACGGCGAGTGCCTCGGTCATGCGCACCACGGCCATCTTGCTGGTGGCGTAGAGCGCCGCGCCGCGCCCGTCATAGGCATAAGCCGCACGGGAAGCCAGGTTCACGATACGCCCGGGCTTTCCGGAGTCGATGAGTCTGCGTGCCACTTCGCACGACAAAATCCACGGCGCACGCACGTTAATGTCGAGCACGCGGTCGATGAGTTCCACTGACATCTTGTGGGCACGCTGCGCATCTGGAATGCCGGCGTTGTTCACCAGGATCTGTACGGTGCCCAGTTGGGCTTCGGCCTCACCCACCACTTTGATGAGCTGATCGGCATCGGTGACGTCCAATTGGAGGGGCAGAGCAACGCCGCCTGCGGCTCGAATCTCGGTGGCTAATGCCTCGAGCTTGTCCAGCCGGCGTGCGGCGATGGCCACTTTCGCGCCGCGCGCGGCCAGTACGCGTGCGAAGCGGCTGCCCAGACCGGCGGATGCGCCTGTGACGAGGGCGACCTGACCGGTCAGGTCCTGCGATGCATAGGGAAGAGGAAATGTGGGGCTCATGATTGGCTCATCGTGATTGACTGAGGTTGGGCCAGGCGAAACTCAGCGACGATTCGGCATTCTTCCTCGAAGCGTTCCTGGCCGTATTTTGCGCAGGCGGCGGCGTCCATGTAGAGCACCGCCTGGTCGTCGCTGTCGAGCACCTTCTGGAAGGCCGGGTCAAAGGCTGCCTTACGAAAGGCATCGTGCAAGGTTTTGACGACAGCCGGGTCCATGCCCTTAGGGCCGGCAATCAGGGGCATGGGCAGCACTTCCACGTCGTAGCCCAATTGCTTGAAGGTCGGCACATCGGGCCAGGATGGAAGCCGTCTGGGCGTCATCATGGCGAGCACCCTTATTGCGGTGCTGCCGTCAGCAGGCTCAGCGGCGCCCGAGTGATGTCACTCATGTTTCGACGCACATCGAAGACTCGGATCTGCAGGTCGCGCAGGGCCGTGTTGGCCTTCATGCGTGCGACGATCGGGCCGTCCACATAGGCCTGCGCCGTCTTGCGGTCTGCGAAGAGGTAGATGCCGCCCGACAGTTGTGCGTCCGAAGGATCGTCCAGCCAGATCTTCCATTGCAGCCCGGGCAGATTGACGAAGGGCGCAGCGGTTTCATCCGAATAGCGACCGTCCCATTCCGACTTGGGCATATCGGGGCGGCGATAGTTGATCTGCACGATGACCATGACTGTGTCTCCTTGTATCGGTTGTGAGGCCATCGTATACCGGCCGGATGCCGGGGCGAACCCCCCGCGACCCCTGCCCGTGTCGGGATCAGCTGGCGCGATGTGCGCGCATGAATGAGCGGATCTGACGCACAGCCAGGGGAATGTGCTCCTTCGGCTCTTTCCAGGGATACATGCTCAGCTCTGCGTTCGGCGCCAGCATGGCCGACTCCATGGCCACTGCGTAGGGGTGCGCAGGGATGTCGTCGGGCAATATCAACACGGGTGTCGTGCAAGTTCGTACGAAGTCACGACTCACCGTAAATACGAAGTCGTCGTTGGCGCGATACATGCGCGCCAGAAATCGCTCGATCATGTCCTCGGTGATCTCAGGCCGGCGCGCCATGAAGGCGGGCCCCCATCCCTTGATGTTGGACTGATAAAAAAAATCGCGCATCTCGGGGCGTGACCCACTGGGTTGCACGATCACGGCGGCAGCAATGCGCTCGCCGGCGCGCTTGAGCAGGTTCCAGCTCATCGGGCCGCCGATGCAAAAGCCCATCACAATGAACCTGGAAATGCCCAGATGGTCCATGAGACCCAACTGATCGTCTGCGAATGCATCCCAGGGCCGATCGATCTCAAGCGGGCCCTCTGACTGCCCAGCATTGGCATGACGCAAATCGCTACTGATGCAGCGGTACTCGTTGCTGAATTCCGCCATCGGGTTGAACGGCCCGTTGCGCATGAAGGTGAGGTCGGAGTTCAGTCCGCCCCCGGGGATGATCAGGAGGGGATAGCCCGTGCCTGACTCCTCGTAGTGAATGCGCACGTTGCCGCGTTCGTAGAAAGGCATGGCTCGGTTTCCGGGCTCCGGGGCACTACTGCTTTGGAATTTTGGCGGCGTCGATGACACGCCCCCACTTGTCGATCTCGTCATCGACGAAGCGCGTGAAAGCCGGTTGCGACAGATCGCCTCGGGTGACCCCAAGCTTGCCGAAGCGTTGCTCAATCTCCGGCGAGCGCAAGGTTGCGGCAACGTCGGCGGCAATGCGGGCCAGTGCCGCAGGCGGCAGCTGTGCCGATCCATACAGGCCGAACCATGACAGGACTTCGAAGCCCTTGAGGCCGGACTCGTCAATGGTGGGCAGCTGTCGTGCCGTCGGCGCACGGGTGAGTGAGGTCACCGCGAGCGCCCGGATCTTGCCGCCAGACAGATGCGGTGTGACGGCGGCCAACCCGTCGAACATCACGGGGACGTGCCCGGCCATGACATCGTTCAAGGCAGGTGCGGCACCTTTGTAAGGGATGTGGAGCATGTCTACCCCAGCCATCACCTTGAAGAGTTCACCCGAGAGATGGTTGGCACCACCCACACCGCTGGATGCAAAGCCGATGGCGCCCGGTTTTTCGCGCGCCATGCGGATCAGGTCGCTCACCGACTGTGCCCCGAATTGCGCATTGACGATCAGCACGTTCGGTGCCGTAGCGATCAGTGCAATGGGGGTGAAGTCGCGCTTCGTGTCGTAGGGCAGACGTTCGAGCAGCGAGGGATTGATGACATGGTGGGTCGCGGTCAGCAGCAGGGTGTGCGGATCACCGACAGCGCGAGCCACTTGGGTCGAACCCAAGGTGCCGCCTGCGCCGCCAGCGTTGTGCACCACCACCGGCACACCGAGGCGTACCTGCAGCTGACCGGCCACGTCGCGCGCGAGGATGTCGGTGGTGCCGCCCGGCGGGAAGGGCACGATGAGCGTGATCGACTTGGCTGGAAAGGTCTGGGCGTGGCTGTCGACGCTGAACAGGCCCATCGCGGCCAGGCTCACCCCCATGAACACGGTCGCCAAGGTGCGTTGGGTAGCGCACGCTGCGATGCGGAACAAGAAGCGTTGATGGACGCGTCGGTGCATGTTCATCTCGGTATATCTCCCTGGAGCGTCACACGATGAAGAAATCGCGGATGGTCGCCATAGTCGTGAATCGCGTAATGCGTGGTGCAGCGGTTGTCCCACATCAACAGATCGCCCGCTCGCCAGCGATGGCGGTACACATAGTCCGGCTGGCCGAGCAGACTCAGTAGCCAGTCGAGCATGGGTCGACTTTCTTCGCGCGTCATGCCTTCGAAATGCTCGGCCTGGCCACTGATGAACAAAGACTTGCGCCCGGTCACAGGGTGGGTGCGGATCAATGGGTGGGCTGCCGATTCGTCGGAGGGGGCACGCCCTTCAAGCTGCTTGTGGCGTTGCTTGTCGTAGTGCACCGCACGCAGGCCCGACAGCATGTGCTTCATGCCATCGGACATCGCGTCGTAGAGGCCATACTGATCGCACCACATGGTGTCGCCGCCTACCGCAGGCAATTGAACGGCGCTGAGCATGGTGATGGCAGGTGGTGCAGTAGAGAAGCTGGTGTCGCAGTGCCAGTACTCGGTGACCGTTCCAGTCTTTCCCCGGTTTCGGATGGTGGCGACCGACGTCTGCCCTTCGGTGGCTTTGAGCATCGGTCCAAGCCAGGGCGTTCCCCAATGACTGGAAAACGCGAGCAATTCATTCGCGTTCAGGTGTTGATCGCGTAAGACCAGCACGCCCCTGCGGTGAAAGACTTCGGCGAGAAGCTCGAAAGACGCTGTGGTGAGGTGCCGCGCATCGATGCCGCTGACCTCACTTGCAATTCGGGGCGACAGCTGAGTTTCTAGCATCGGGCGGTCTCAGGTTCAAATGAGGCGATCTCGCTGGATCGCCGCGAACGACGTGTTTTGCACGGTGCGCATCGGCGCAAGGCCATGGTCGCGTTGAGGCTCGTTGCTACGATGTCAAACAGAGCGCTCGCTTGCATCCTACGACGAAAATCGAAACTGGTCGTTCCACAGTTTCGAAGGACCAGCACGCGCATCGATGGCTGATCACTTCCGGATCAGCAGCAAGATGCAATCGCAGCGACAGGAGTAGTCTTTCCGCTTCACACCTTTCGGGAGGACGTCGTGCTGAAAATTGACGGCTCAGCGAAATCGCGTGCCTTACGCACGCTCTGGGGCAATCGGAGTGGCTGGCTGGGACGGCCTTTTCGGTAGCCGATCTGAATGTGGCTGGTGCCTTGTATCGGGCAGTGTTCCTCGATCTGGCCAGGTGGCCTAACACCCAGGCCTGGCTTGCGCGCTGCTGGGCTCGGCCGGCTGCGGTCAGCGTGCGCAAGATGCGCGAGTAGCCGCACGTAGGCCTGCTCAGTGCATGAGCGGGTGGGCTGCTGCAAACGCCTCAGCAATGCAGTTGACCGGCCCCGCGGGAAAACCGACTGCACCGATCACGCTGCCAGTTTGGAGCATGGCTGTCGATCGGGACCTCAGGTGTTTGCTGCGGTGATCTGCAGATCGCGTAAGGCCGGCGGCCACCACTTGGAGAAAGAGTCGCAGCGCACTGCAACCTGTGCGAAGGGGCAGGGCGCAGGCATGCACTCAGCCAAACTCGATAGCCACGGCGCCAAGTGTGGTTCTGCGATAGTCCGTACGCTACGGGCTGTAGCCAATGCAGTGGCCAAGCCCTCGCTTCGGTCATGCCAGCGATGTGGCGCCAATTGCGCCATGCGGCGGCCTACGAACTGCCAGCGTCGTGCGCTCCAGGGCCAGGCCTGGTGAAAGTCACCTACAGAAACGCCGATCACCAGGGCATTCGCTGACAGGTTCGTGGGGAGTGGACCCAGGCTCCACGGATGCACGATCCACACATCACGGTCTGCAACCAGGTTTGCGTTGGGGCGCGCGAGGTCGTCATCAGCGGGCGGTTCGACGAACAGGCGCGGTTCCTCCGTTGAGCTCAGCGAAGGATGTACCGGGTTGTGAGACGCCCCCTTGAACGAAGCGTCTCGAGCGATGAGATCCAGCTGTTCGTAAGACGTATCGATCACTGTGTGGGCGCTGTGCCACTGTGCAGGCGCATACCGCGCCACGTTGTCTGCGTTGAAGAGGTAGGGCTTGTGGCTGCCTGTGCCGGCCACCCATTGCCAGCTCAGATGGTTACTGGCCAGGTCGCCATCGAGCAGATGGCTGTAGAGCCAGTCGGCGCCTGCGCGCCAATGCACCTTGCGCAGATGCACCACGTAGCTGGCCAGCCACATGCGGGCATGGTTGTGCAGCATGCCGGTGGCATAGAGCGTACGCACAGATTCATCGATGACGGGCACGCCTGTGGCGGCCTGCCGAATATCTTCGGGCAGCTCTGTTGCATACGATGAATCGGGCAGGGGACCCTGATGCAACGACTGAAGGATGCCGTTGCCCCGGTGCGACCACACGTGGCGAAAGTACGCACGCCAACCGAGTTCCATGACGAACTTGTGCTGCGGGTGCAGCCTATGTTGAGCGGCAACGCCCGCAATGACCTCGGTCAGCGTGACGAACCCGTGCGTAATGTAAGGCGACAGCCCACTGACGGCACCCTCCAGTGCATTGCGGGTACGTGCATAGTCGGCGGGGCGCACGGCGGCTATGCGCGCCTGGGCCGCTGAGAGAGTAGGCTCGAAAAATTCAGCCATGCGCAGGTCCGTCAGATGCTGCGTTCATCAGGAGCTACCTTGATCGAGGCGGTGAGCCGACCATGTCGAATGCTCGCAGCCTGCTGTTGGACCGCCTGCTTCTCAAGATCGGTCATGCGGGCCACGTTCTTTACTTGCAGCGCCATACGCGGGTTGGCGGCAAGCACGGTGTCGTGCCGGATCAGGAAGTCCCAATACAAGGTGGTGAACGGACAGGCTGTGTCGCCTGTGCGTTTGGCCGGGTCATAGCGACAGCCAGTGCAGTGCGGGCTCATCCGCTGAATGTACTTGCCAGTGGCCACATAGGGTTTGCTGGCCATGAGGCCGCCGTCAGCAAACTGGCTCATGCCCAGGGTGTTGGGCAACTCCACCCATTCGACTGCATCCACATACATCGCCAGATACCAGGCATGCACCTGCTGCGGCGTCACGCCCAGCATCAGCGCATACAGTCCAGTGACCATCAGCCGCTGGATGTGGTTGGCATAGCCGTGCGTGAGCGTTTGCGTCAGCGCATCACGCAGACAGGCCATGTCGGTGTCGCCCGTCCAATACCAGGCGGGCAGGTCTGCGTCGGCTTGCAGCGCGTTGAGTGAGGCGTAGCCAGGCATCTGGGTCCAGTAGATGCCGCGCACATATTCACGCCAGCCCAGGATTTGTCGCACAAATCCTTCCACGCTGGCCAGGGGCGCTGCGCCTGCGCTGTAAGCCGCCACTGCAGCCGACACCACTTCGCGCGGTTGGAGCAACTTCAGGTTGAGCGCTGTCGACAGATGCGCGTGATACAGCCAGGGGTTGTCTGGCCAGAGGGCATCCTGGAAGCGGCCGAACAAGGGCAGGCGCTCGCTGATGAAACGCTCCAAGGACTGAAGGGCCTGCGCTCGCGTGACGGGCCACGCGAAGCTGTCTAAGCGCCCGGGATGCTCTGCAAAGCGCTCCTGGACCAGTGCGATCACGTCTCGTGTGAGCGCATCGGGCGGAAACACCGATCGCTCAGGCACTGCCCCGGGCCCTTTGGCACCAAAGGATTCGCGATTGTCCGCATCGAAGTTCCATTGCCCGCCTGCAGGTGCATCGCCCTCCATGAGCACGTCGTGACGCTTGCGTTGCTCGCGATAGAAATACTCCATGCGCAGTGACTTGCGCCCCTTTGCGTGCGCGGCGAACTCGCGCACGGTGCAGTAGAAGTGGCGGTCCTCGCGAATATCCAGCGGCAGATCGCATGTCTGTGCCACGTCTTTGAGCGTCTGAAGCACGCGCCAGTCGCCAGGTGCGGTCATCACCAGCCGGGCGGGGCGCAGGCGTGCGATGTCGGCCTGCAGTTGCTCGCCCAGGCTGGCGCGTGTGTTGGCGTCATCCAGGCGGCAGTAATGCAACGGACGGCCCGCTTCACGCAGGGCGAGTGCGAAGTGACGCATCGCCGACAGGAACAGGACGGTGCGCGGCTTGCTCGACCAGACGTGGGTTGACTCGTGCGCGACCTCCGCCATCCAAACAATGTCCAGGCTCGCGTCGAAGTCGTCGAAGGCTGCAGCATGCAGGTCGAGCTGATCGCCCAGCACGATGACGAGCGCACGCAGCTCAGCCACGCGCAGCCTTGTTGCGCCGGCAGGCGTCGGAGCAGAACTTCACGTCATCCCAGTTCTTCGCCCAGCGTTTGCGCCAGCTCATCGGCAGGCCGCAGCTTGCACAGGGTTTGCTGGGCAGGGCGGCCTTGTTGCCGCGATAGGACTTGTTGGAGGGTTGGGCATTTCGCATGTGCATCAGTGTTCGTGTCTGGGGCCGCGCTGCGGGTCCATGGGTGACCGATCGCGCGTTCTCGGATCGGTCAGGGTAACCTGATGCCTCCATCGGATCTATCCCCTTTACTCATCGCAGGCCTGTCATGCCATCCGTCATCTGCCTCACAGGAGGCCTTGCCAGCGGTAAATCCACCGCTGCCGCCCATCTTCGGGAACTCGGCGCCCATGTGATCGACGCCGATCTTCTTGGCCATCGTGTGTATGAGCCAGGGTCGGCTGCGCACGCCCGCATCGCCGAGGTGTTCGGCCCCGAGGTGGTGGCGGGCGACGGTCGCATCGACCGAAAGGCGCTGGGTGCAAAGGTCTTTGGACAGCCTGCCGAACTCAGAAAGCTCACTGACATTGTGTGGCCCGCCATCCGTCGCCTGGCTGCGCAGGAGATTGCTCAGGTCAGGGCTTCCAATGCTGCGCAGGTCATCGTGCTTGAGGCTGCAGTGCTGATTGAGGCTGGCTGGCAGGATCTGGGCAATGAGGTCTGGGTGAATGTGATCGATCGTGAGGTGGCGATCGAGCGTGCCATGGCGCGCGATGGGGCAAGCCGTGCAGCGGTGGAAGGTCGCCTGGATGCCCAGCTCTCCAATGCCGAGCGCGTGGCGCTGGCCGATGTGGTCATCGACAACAACAGCACGCTTGAGGCCATGCTGGGTCAGGTGCGCAGGCACTGGGAGCGGGTGCGTGCACAGCCTGTACTGCACTTGCCGCATGTGGGGCCGCAGGTAGAGTTGGAGGACCTTGCCCTGTTGCATCCTACGGCGCAGCTGCACGGCAAGGTCTGGATCGGGCCCGGGGCTTCGGTGTGGCCCTACGTGGTCATGCGCAGCGAGCTGCATCACATTCGTATTGGAGCGCGCACCAACCTGCAGGATTTCGTGATGGTGCACGTGGGCAACGAGACACCGACCATCGTCGGCGAAGACTGTTCGATCACGCATCACGTGACGCTGCACGGGTGCGAGATCGGTGACCGATGCCTGATCGGCATCAATGCCACCATCATGGATGGCGCAAAGATCGGGGCCAATTCCATCGTGGCTGGCCATGCGATCGTGATGCAAAACCAGGTTTTTCCTGACAATTCCATCATCGGCGGCGTGCCGGCCAAACTGATCGGCACGCGTGACAACGGCGAAGCGAACGTGCGCAACGCGCGCTTTTATGAAGAGATCGCGCGACGGCTGGTGCGCGGTGAGGAACGTCTGCGATGACACGCTCGATTCGCAAACGGCCGGCCGACCTGGTCTACGGGCTAGATGACACGCCGCCGCTGACGGCACTCGTGCTGCTGGGCCTGCAGCATGTCTCGATCGCGTGTGTCTCTTTGCTCATTCCGCTGATGGTGGCCAAGGCCGCCGGGCTGCCAGCCGAGGCGCTGCCCAGCCTGATCAGCTTTTCGATGATCGCCATCGCGATGACTACATGGTTGCAGGCCTATCGGTTCAAAGGCCTGGGCGCGGGTTACCTGATACCCGGCTACTGCACGTCCAACTACCTTTCAGCGTCGATTGCCGCAGCGCAGGTGGGCGGCATGCCTCTGGTGTATGGCATGACCTTGTTCGCAGGCATGTTCGAATTGACTGTGTCGCGACTGCTCATCCGCATGCGCCCCTATTTTCCGCCCGAAATTTCGGGGCTGGCCGTGACCATCCTGGGCATCGAACTTGGGGTGATCGCCTTTCGCAACATCATGGGCTTTCATCATCCTGAAGGAGCCTCGCTCACAGGCATTGCGATCGGGTTTGCAACCTTTGGCCTGACCTTCCTCCTGAACATTTACGGTGCCGGCTCCGTGCGGCTGTTTTGCTCGCTCATCGGCGTGGCGGTGGGCTATGTCGCAGCCATCGCAGCCGGACTGCTGTCCGACCAAAGCGCGAGCCTGCTCAGAGCCGCGCCTGTCATCGATCTGCCCCAGATCACACACATCGGTTTCAGTTTCGACCCGGCCATGCTGGTGGTGTTCATGTTGGCGTCGCTGGCGTCGATGCTTAAAACCATGGGCTCGGTGACCACCTGCCAGAAGATCAACGATGCGTCATGGGTGCGGCCTGACATGGCTGAAATTCAACGGGGCGTGGCGGCCGATGGCGTGTCCACCGTGCTTGCAGGCTTCATGGGCAGTACCGGCCAAAACCCCTCGACCAGCAACATCAGTATTTCGAGTGCCACGGGTGCGACCAGTCGCCGCATCGCGCTACCGATCATCATCTGGCTGCTCGTGATGGCCTGCAGCCCGAAGCTCGCGTCAATTTTTGTGATCATGCCCGAGGCGGTGATCGGAGGGGCCTTACTGTTTGCCGCCTGCTTCATCCTGGTCAGTGGTTTGCAGATCGTCGCCTCACGCATGCTCGACGTCCGACGCACGGCGGTGATCGGGCTGGCCCTGATTCTGGCCATCAGCCGCTACGCGTTCGCCGATGAATTCAAGGCCATGCCGGCTGCTGTTCAGCCCTTTGTGACGTCCGCCCTGTCAATCGGGGTCTTCACGGCGATCGTGCTGAACCTGATCTTGCGCATCGGCGTGCACAAGCGCGCCAAACTGGCGTTACGGCTCGGCGAAGACCACACCGCGCAGATGACGGCTTTCATGGAGCAATGCGGAGGCAGCTGGGGCGCACGCGCACCGGTGGTTCAAAATGCGGCCCACGCCCTCGTTGAGCTCAGCGATGCCTTGAGCACCTTTGCCGATGCGCACTCGCAGGTGACCGTCAATGCTCGCTTCGATGAATTCAGCATCGACCTGAGCGTGAATTATCGAGGCCAACTGATGGTCATGCCGGGCGTTGCGCCCACTTCGCAGGAATTGATGGACAACCCTGATCGCACCACAGACCTGGGCTTACTGATGCTGACCCGGCTCGCCGATAAAGTCAGGATCACATCGGACAGCGCCCAGGACCACACGGTCCATCTGCACTTTCAGCACTGAGCCCAGAGGCATGAGGGCGCAACGCTTCACGGTCTGATCGACTGGCGGAACGCCATCGCATGACGCCGGTTGGCAGGTTGTGTGGAAGGGGCGCGGTTGGCTGTGTATATCGTGCCGTTAGAGCCTGCCTGTCAATAGCATGATGACCAGCACGACAACAATAACGCCAACGATTCCGCTGGGAGCGTAGCCCCATCCCTGACTATGTGGCCATGTTGGAATGATGCCGAGCAGCAGCAACACCAGAACGATCAGCAGAATGGTTCCCAGACTCATTGCACACCCCCCTTATTGCGGGCCATTTAGCAGCCCAGCCTGATACCGCGTCAGCGCATCACATGCCCGGTCCCAGACCCATGCAACGTTGAACCACGTTGTTTCATGGTCTGGACAAATGATTGTCCTCGTCAGCGCGGGTTTGCCATTGAGTGTGTGCAATCAAGTGGGTGCTTGCCCGCATGGCGCGGCCCGCAGACTGATCGGCAGTATGTCCGCGAACCTGATCGGCACTCGCTTCAACGACGAAGCGACCAGATGCCGCGCCGAGATGAAGAGATCGCGCGACGCCTGATGCGGGGGAGGAATGCTTGCGCGAAGGGTGGGGCAGATCAGCCCTCGAACAGCCGCAGACAACCGGTATCGGCCAGCAGATCGCGCAGCGCGCCCTGATCGGTCGGGCTTAGCCGCTGCCAAGACTCGCGCAGCCAGCGCACGCACTTGCCCTGATACGCGAAGGGCTGCTGTACCCAGCGCAGGCCTTCCACGACGGTTTGGACCTGCTCTAGACCTTGCGCGAGGGCGGCCTCGTTGGCAAGCATGACCGGCACATACGTGCGACCGACCTCAGTGAGCAGGTCGCGCAAGCTCTCCATGGCAGCCTCCCGGGTCAGCCAACCGTCGTCTGTGACGGTGAGCCCGGACAGATCCTCGACCAGATCGACCCAGGCAAAGACCCGTGGAGAGCGTTTCAGGGTGAGCGCCATCGGGGTCGGGTCGAAATGCGTGAGTTGCGTGAGCTGACCAAAGATCCCGAAGTCGCTGGCCCCCGGGCGTGCACCCATCAGGAAGGGATAACGACGCAGATGCGCGTCGAACAGATCGAGAAAGCGTCGGTAGCTGTCTTCGATGACCGGCGCAGTCTCGGGGCTTGATCCCACATAACGCAAGCGCGAGATCTGCCGCTCCGAGAATTGCTGCTTCATCTGGGCGATGGTTTCTTCCGTGGCTGTGATGGCTCGCCATCGGGGCAGAACCTCGCCGGCGCGCTCGATGTCATCGGCGTAATGCCAGCGGTAGTGGAACATGGCTTTGGTGAGCCACTCGTCGCCGTAGTCTTCGAGGAGTTCATCGAGCAATGCCAGCACGGGATCGGCCGGTAGCACGCTGCGCCCGACATGCTCGCGCTCGAGCCGCCGAATGATGGGCGTGGAATCGGTGACGGGTTGGAGCGCGCCCTGCGCATCGGGAAACCAGAAGGTCGGCAGTAGTGAGACCTTCGGCATGGGCATCTGCGTGGCGTACCGGTTCAGGATCATGAAGCGGTAGGGAAGATGCCGATACCGCAACACGGCCAGCATCTTGCGGGTGTAGGGCGAGCCTGGGGCACCTCCCAATTGAATCGGTTCGGTCGTGCTCATAAGCAATCCTGGATAGGCGATGCGTGATGGGTATTCGGCAGGCTGCAGGTTACTGCAAAGATGCCGCTGCATCGCGACCCGAAGCGAACGCCACCCCTCATCCAAACATCCACAGCCACCGAGCATCAACGGCCTCTGCCCGCAGCACCCCAGGATCGGCACTTGATCACGATCAGTTCTGTTACATCACGCCGATCCCAGGCCGTGCGATCGCACATCAGCACCCACGCACCGAAGATCGACGATCGATGACGTGTCGGTTGTTGTGGTGTGGCATCGGTTTAGCGGTGTTGTTGCAAGGACTCCTGACCACGCGCCAAAGCCCGACGGTGTGCGTGATGGTTCGCACAGGTTGACCGCGCATCAACGCACGATCACGCCCGCGACGTGACTGCGGTGCTTGCACGGCTCAACGGGCGCCTGAGTGACAGGGGCTGCCCCAAGACCCGCATGAATGCTCAGTTGGCATTGAAGATGCAAATGTGGATGCGTCGACTGTTTGAGCGCCTGGTCCAGTGGGATCCAGCGCTCACCGGTCGAAGTGATTCGTGCCTTGTTGTTCTCTTTCACTCACGCATGCACTGGAGTTTTTCATCATGCAACGCACCTTCAAACAGTCTCTTGTCGTCGCTGCGCTGGCCCTGTCGTTCGGCACTGCCATGGCCCAGGAAGCCCCCCCGATCGTGGTGGAAGCTCCGATCAACACGCCGGCGGTGATGCCGGAAGTTGGCGCTGAAGTGCCTGTCACGGTCCCAGCAGGCGCCGAGGCGGGTGAAGCCGGCGCAGTCCGCACCCAGAATGCCTCGCGCTCGAGTAATTCGTCTGAGGCTGACGCCACGAGCATGAGCACGGTAGCCATGGAATGGACGGGCGGCGGTCGTCTGGATGCGGAAGCCAGCGCCAACACCAGCACCACGCAATCGAGCACCGATAACGTGTCCTCGAACCTGGATCGCAGCCCGAACCGCGCGACGATCGAGAGCGGTGCCGGCGCAGGCGCCAGCGGCAACATCGGCATCAACATGGCCGCAGGTGCCGGCAACCTGCAGGGCAATGCCACGGCCATCGCCAGCTCCACGGCTGAAGACGTGTTCTCGTCGGCCACCACGTATGCCAATCAGAGCACGATGACCAACTTCAGCTTCAGCATGCAGGACTCGTCCAACGACGCGACGATGGATGCTGCGCTGGCGGGTGCCTCGGGCAATATCGGTGTGAACCTGGCTGCAGGCGCCGGTAACACGCAGAGCAACCAGCTCTCGATGGTGGAGTCCAGTGGCAGCAAGGTCTCGCGTTCGGCGGTCTCGATCGACCAAAGCGCCAGCGGCAACGCCTCGCAGAATGCTTCGAGCTACGAGAGCACCAACTCGGCCAACAACGCCCGCATGATGTCGGGCGCACTGGCGGGTGCCAGCGGCAATGTCGGGATCTCGATCGCAGCCGGCGTGGGTAACGCGCAGGCCAACGCCATGTCGGTCAGCGTCGTGCGATAAAAATGGTGCATGACAACGGGCTCGCGGCCTGGCGATTAGCCGGCGCCGCCGCCCGAGCGATTGATCACTATCCGAAGAAGGAAGTGTGCTTTCCGAAGCGCGCCTGAGACGCAAGGGCAAGCCAGCGGAGCGGGATGCCGGTGAGGCACAGGCCACTCGGCACCGATTCGACGCTCGCCCCTTAGCCCCCAGGGCCGTCGGTCATGATGTAGCCCATCAGGTCGCCCACGTTGAGCTGCAGGTCGCGGATGATGTCTTTGACGGCGTCCCCGATGGAGATCACACCCACCACCTTTCCCCCGTCCATCACCGG